>CAVFQN010000001.1:0-26521 GCA_963624615.1 Treponemataceae bacterium
TCCTAAAATAGCCCGTAAAAGCTCCAAGTGTCATTCCATTTATTTTATTCTTGTCTGTTCTGTACGTAGTTTTTATATCAACTGCAAAAAAAGTGTTATCTTTTTTATCAATAAAAGTTAAATCTGGATAAAAGTTTTGTTTAGAACTTAATTCAAGTTCAAGATCATTTTCTTTTGCAAAATTCTGCATTAAAGGAAAAAGTAACAATTCCAAAACTTTTGAAATTATTTTTGTATCAAGCGAAATGGTATATACATTTTTATAAATATCAATAAATCCTTTTACAATCCATTCTTTTTCACTAGTAGAAATTGCTTTTTCAAAATCTGTCAAATTATCTTGAAGTTTTTTTTAACTCTTCTTTTTTCATATTTTTCCTTCTGCCTAAACACCTTTCCAATTGCACCGTCTTCCATCATATCAAAAGTTTCTTCAATATGGATGTGCTACCGTCTGCATAATGCTGATTATAGTTATTTTTAACTTAAAGTTCTATTGTGGGGGAAGTTGTAGCACAGTTTCCAACAATGTATTTTTCGTCGCAGAAGATTATTCTGACAAGCGTACAAGATAATCCTAAAAAATCCTCTTCATCGTCAAATACCTGAATTCCACCCCATTTTCCAGGTGGCTTTCTTCTTTCGTGATTTGCCATTGGTCTAGGGGCAATTCCGAGAAAAAGCGGTCGCCTGGGTAGTTTTTTTGAATTTCTGTAGCGTAAATGGTCTGGGTGTAGGGGAGGGCCTGCTGGTAGATTTCCTGGCCACCCGCGATAAGGATTTCGCTGGTATTTTGGGCAGGGCTGTCGTTAGGGAAAATGTTCGCCCTGGTGCCATCGCCCACCTCGGTGTCAAAATTGCCTACCCCGCTGCCATTGCCCATCTCGGTGTCCAAATCCCCACCGGTCTCCAATTTCGCCCCATCATCTTCCGCCAGCCTTACTGCTTCTTCAAACGATCCTGCCAAAAGACACCCTTCTGGGCACTTTTTCATAGTCCTGGAAACAATAATAATCGTGCAGTATGTCAAACCATGGCCAATCTCTTCAAAAGATTTTCTGCCCATTATGATTTTTTTACCCTGGCAAATCTCTTTAAAACGATTGCGCTCAGAAGGCAGTTTCCATGGAATTGTCCCCTGAGCACCAATCACTTTGTTTTTAGAATAAGCCACGAGTATGGTTAAATTCTTTTTTATCATTTTCAATAAAGTTTCAATCTTTAGCTAAATCTCAATCTGCAATTAAACTTCAATCTGCACCATAGTCGCAACTTTATGGGGCTGAGCGTTTGCGTAAACACTGCGGTTGTTTCTATACGGATTTTTGAAGCCTGCAATTTGAGTTCTCAGACGGTCAATGTGAACGCGGAGGAGGTCGCGGTTAATTTCGTTTTGTTTCAGGACTTTTGTCTGCAAATCAGAAAGTTCATTCTGGATTTTTGTGATTTCTTCATCATCCTTGCTTGCAACAGAATTTTGGTTATTTCCATTTGCCGCTTTGTACATTTTTGACATTGGAACGATGACTTTTTGCAGATTTGCCAGATTTTTTACCACCTGTTGTTCCAATTCTGTGTGAATTAAAAGATTTTCGGGATTTTCTGATGTGATTGAATCCTGCTGTTTTTCCAAAACTGTCAGATATTCCTGAAATTTGCCCCTCTGTTCTTCAAGTAGACTTCTGAATCTGCGGAGTAATGCAACTCTTTCGTTTAATTCTTCCTGTGAAATCTCTGCCATATTTTTTCCTCCCGACCCCTAAGGTGATTTAGCGTCCCCAAGGTGATTTTCCACCCCATGGTGATTTAACGCCCCAGAGTGATTTTATACCACCAAGAGGATTTTCTGCCCCAAGGTGATTTTCGTGATTTTTTACCCAACAATGTTAAGTGCATTTTGAACTTTTGCAGCCGGAGCATTTGCTGTTGAATTTGCAATAATCCTCCAGGATTCTGCCAGTTCATTCATCATTTTCAGTACAAATTGAATTTTCGTTTTACTGTGATTTATATTTGCGTCCATCAGTTCTTCATTAAAATAAACATACAAAGACATAAGATTGCGGGAAATATCCTTTCCTTTTTCCATATCCAGTGTAACCTGCAATTCTGTGATGATAGCCTGAGTTTTTTGAATATGAATACCGAATTGTTCGATATTATTTGCCTTGATTTTATCATTTTGATCAAAAAGATTGAGTGCTGCATTTAAATGTTTGATTGCACCTTCATACAGCAGAACAACCAATCTTCCCTGGCTGGCTGTATTGACGTTAGTTCTCTGGTATGCGGTATAAGCATTTGGGTAGCCCATTTTTTTCCTCCCATTTTTTTAGAAAATGATGTATTTTGCTCCTCTCTCATTTTCGGGATTTTTGAAATTTACTTTAGGATTTTTTTTAATTTAGTGGAAAAAAAAACGCTTCTTTACTATATTTAATAAGATAGTAGAAAGTCTTTTAGATTGCAAAAATTGTGACTTTTAAGGGAAATTGAAATGGCTAAAAATCAGAACGACCAACAAAAAAATCAAAATGATGATGAAAATGACCCATACAAATTTTTTAAGTTTGCAGGGCCTGAAAATAATAATGAAGATGATGGCAAAAAAGATAAAAACGGAAAAAAGAAAAAGTTTCCTTTTTGGACTGTTGCTATCATCATAATGCTTGTTATAACTCTGGCAGATCTTTTTATATTCAACAAACCTGATAACCTGATAGATTATTCTGAATTTAGAGAAAAGGTTATGAACGGTCAGATTACTTATGTTGAACTTGGTGATAATTATTTTGTAGGATATGGCCCTGTCATTTCTACTTACGAAAATAAACCATCAGAAAAAGGATTAAAACTTTTCTCGATTCAGTCCCAGCCTAACCGCCAGCAGTATAAAACTGCCGCAGTTTTGATGCAGAGTTTTATTAATTTGCTGGATGAGCAGGGGATTTCTTACAAATTCGTTGCTAAGCAGAATAATTATTTTGTTCAGCTTTTAATCAATCTTATTATTCCATTTGGAATTATCTTTCTTTTGTACTTTTTGCTTTTCCGAAAAATGGGAAACGGCGGCGGAATGGGCAGCATTTTCAATGTTGGTGCCAGCCGGGCGAAAGTTGTCGAAGAAGGTAAAATCAAAACCCGCTTTGCCGATGTTGCCGGCGTTGACGAAGCCAAAGAAGAACTTATTGAAGTTGTTGACTTTTTGAAAAATCCTAAAAAATACACAGATATTGGTGGAAAGATTCCTAAGGGCGTTTTGCTTGTTGGTGACCCTGGAACTGGTAAAACTTTGCTTGCCCGGGCTGTCGCTGGCGAGGCAGGTGTTCCTTTCTTTAGTATTTCTGGCTCAGACTTTGTCGAAATGTTCGTTGGGGTGGGTGCTTCTCGTGTCCGTGATTTGTTCAAGCAGGCCCGCGAAAAAGCTCCTTGTATCATCTTTATTGATGAAATTGATGCTCTGGCAAAATCTCGTGCGAACGGTTTTAGTTCAAATGATGAACGTGAACAGACTTTGAACCAGCTGCTTGTCGAAATGGACGGTTTTGATAATGATAAAGGTTTGATTGTCCTTGCAGCAACCAACCGCGTAGATGTTCTTGACCCTGCAATTCTCCGTCCTGGTCGTTTTGACCGTCAGGTTCCTGTTGAAAAACCGGATGTTAAGGGGCGTGAAGCAATCCTCCGCATTCATGCAAAAAATGTAAAACTTGATAAAGATGTTGATTTTGAATCTATTGCTCATGGAACTACAGGTTTTGCTGGTGCCGATTTGGCAAACGTTGTAAACGAAGCTGCCTTGCTGGCAGTTCGCAATGGCCGTAGAAAAGTCACAATGGACGATTTTAACGAAGCAATTGATAAAGTCAGCATTGGTCTTAAAAAGAAGTCCCGCAAAGACAACAAAAAGCAGATGAGGCTTACTTCTGTTCACGAAACCGGCCACGCCCTGGTTGCAGCTTTTACTCCGGGTCATGAGCCTGTAAATAAAATTACAGTTGTGCCACGTTCTCATGGAATCGGCGGTTTTACCCAGTACCGCGAAGAGGAAGAAGAAAAATTCTGCCTTACAAAAACCGATATGATTAACGAAGTTGATTGTATGCTTGGTGGTCGAGCCGCAGAGCAGATTATTCTTGGTGATATTTCTACCGGGGCTTCAAATGATATTGCCCGTGCAACGGATATTCTCAAGCAGATGATTACTACTTACGGTATGTCTGATAAGTTTAAGAATATGACTTTGGGCAAGGGGATTTTGGGAAATCGTAGTGGAGAGCCAAATCTTGTCCGCGAATTTTCTGAAGAAACCCAAAATTACATTGATAGCGAAATTTCCCGCATCATGAATGAACGCTATGAATATGTTTTAAAACTCCTGGAAGATCATAAAGATTTGTTGGATTACATTGCACAGCGTCTTGAGCTTGTTGAAACAATGGAAGGCAAAGAATTCTACGACATCGTAAAAGGCGAAGAACACTGTAAAGAGTTGACAGCTCAAACAGATAAAAGTTCTGATGATAAGTCATCCGAAGAAAAGCCAAAAAAGACTCGAAGAAGTCGAAAAACAGAAGCGAAATCTGAAACAAAAACAGAATCAAATCCTGAGACTTCCGAATAGTTTTTCAGTTTTTGCCATTTTATGCCACTTAATGACAAAAACAATTATTAACTGTATAATGCACAGATATGAAAAAAATAATTTTATCTATCTGTGCATTATTTTTTGTAACCGTATTATCTGCACAGAGCATTACAACTGCCAGTGCTTACTTTAAAACTATCTCTGAATATTACGCAACAATCAAAGATTACGAAGTTGATTTTGAAATCACAATCGATAAAAAAGAATCTGCCGGAAAATTATCGTATAAAAGCCCAGATCTTTTAAGAATGGATTACACAAATCCGGAAGAACAGGTTATTTGTTTTAATGGAAATATGTTGACTGTTTATCTGCCGGAGTCATCAGCTGTATTGCAACAGCAGATTTCTACAGAAGCAAATACCGCTACATCATTGGTGACAGGGCAGGGGCTTTCGTTGATGACCCGCTATTACACTGTTTCTTACGAAACTGGCCAGAATGCAGAACCTTTGGACGAAGGCTCAGACGAAATGGTTGTAAAATTTATTTTGACTAGAAAATCAGCGTCAGAAGCTTTCCGTTATATTAAACTTTGTGTAAGTGCTGAGACAAAACTTATTCGCAGGGTGGAAGCGGTAACTCCAAAAGGCGAAGAATTTATCTTTAATTTTTATGATTATAAACTTAATCAGGATTTGCCGGATCAGAGGTTTATTTATGAGGCTCCTTCATCGGCAAATAACTACAATAATTTCTTGTATTCGGAGTAATCTTGTATGGAAAGTTATGGAGAACTCCTTCGCAAAACGCGTGAAGAAAAAAATCTTGATTTAGAAAGAATTGCCCGCGAAATTTCAATTGAAAAACGCTACCTTGAAGGTTTGGAAAATGAAGATTCTTCGATTTTCCCCGGCGAAGCATATCTATCCGGCTTTTTGAGAAATTATGCAAATTATCTGGATTTGGATACCGATTTTGTTTTGAAACTTTACAGAAATAAACAGATTCAGGAAGCTGCTGTCCCAGAAGGCTTGTATGTAAAGCCGAAAGATGGGAAGTTTTTCCGCCCTGGTGTGATAATTTCTATCTCCCTCATTATTTGTGTAATTGTAGTAGTTTTGATTCTTTTACTGACTCGTAGAAAATCAGATTCAAATGCCGATGTTGTTGTTTCAAGCAACATGAAAAAGCACCAATATGAGCTTTCTGATAAAAAATTTGAACAGAGACTTTACAAAGGTGACCAGCTTTTAATTCCAACAGACAAAGATGGACAAATTATCCTTACTGTTCGCGATACTTTATCATCTTTTGGAATTGATACACCATCTGGCGTTTACTATGTGGAACTTGCAGAAGAGTCCGAAATAGACATAAACGGCGACAACACCTCCGACATGATTGTTTACGTTTCTGATATTTCCGCAAACAATGAGTCTCGTGGGGCCGAAGTCAGCATTCTTTTACGCCAGGGACTTTCCCGCGATGCTGCCTCTCTTGAAGCCCAGGACATTCCTTTCGCGACCGAACTTTCGTCAAAACATCCTCATAAAGTTATTCTTGAAGATAATAGGGCTTATCCTTTTACCCTCAATGCAAGTTTCCGCGGGCCATGTTTGTTCCGCGATAAGGTTGATAATTCTAATTCTGTTGAAACCTATTTCACTCGAGGAGAAGTGTTTACTGCTACAGCTCGTAACGGAATCCGACTTTGGATTTCAAATAATAATACCGTTAAGTTTACAATCATTGCAGATTCACAATCTTATGACCTTGATATTGGTGCTGCCGGCCAGATTTTTGTTGAAGATATTAAATGGATTAAAGATACTGACGGAAAATATAAACTGGTGGTAATCGAACTTGATTAAGTTTTTTATTGATCAGCATGGTTGTGCTAAAAACCAGACTGATGGCGAACTCATTGTCGGCTATCTGGTGAAAAATGGCTTTTCTCTTACAGAAAATGCAGATGATGCTGATTTTATCATTGTAAATTCCTGTGGTTTTATTGCTTCTGCCAAAAAAGAATCGATAGATGCTGTTTGTGACATTCATAATTCCTATCCGAATGCAAAAATCATTATGACCGGCTGTCTGGCCCAGCGTTATGCTGATATGCTTTACGAATCTATGCCGGAATTGTCCGGGGTTTTTGGAAACGGCGATATTTCTAAAATTGTTGATTTTATGCACTCTGTAGAAAAGCAGGGGCGGGCTGTAAAAACCTTTAAGCAGGAAGGCGTTTGCGGGGGTGACAGACCTATCCTTTTTAATTTTCCTGCTTCTGCTTATGTTAAAGTTACGGAAGGCTGCTCAAATCACTGTTCTTTTTGTGCCATTCCTTTAATCCGGGGGGAATTGCGTAGTCGTCCTTTGGAAGAAATTATTACAGAAATAAAAGGCCTGGTTGCCAGTGGTATTTATGAGATTAATTTGATTGGCCAGGATTTGGCAGCTTATGGCTCGGAAGAAAAATTTTCTTTTGGGCTGCCATCTTCTGCCCGCGGGATTATTGGGCTTTCTCCACTTGCCGTCCTCCTTTCTGAAATTTCTAAACTTTCTGGCGATTTTATTGTCCGTATTTTGTACATTCACCCTGATCATTTTAATCCTGATATTTTGCAGGTAATGAAAAATGACAGCCGTTTTTTGCCATATTTTGATATTCCTTTCCAGTCTGGTGATGATGATGTGATTTTGGCTATGAACAGGACTGGCAATCATCAAAAATACCTGGAAATGATAGAAAATATTCGCAGCTTTTTTCCACAAGCGGTTTTGCGAACTACTTTTTTAACAGGTTTTCCTGGTGAAAGTGAAAAAGCGGCAGAAAATACTTATAAATTTTTGAATGAATTGAATCCAGACTGGTCTGGTTGTTTTCCATATTCTCGTGAAGAAGATACTCCAGCCTATTCTTTTAAAGGCCGGGTTTCCGAAAAAATTTCCAAAAAGCGGGCTGAACGGTTGGAAGAATGTCAGTCAAATCTTACTGCTAAAAAATTGGAAAAATATTTAGGAGGGGAGTATAATATTCTTATAGAAGAAATTATCGAACTGAATAAAGATCATGCGGAAGATTCTTCTGAAGGTCTGGCAATTGGTCGTGCCTGGTTTCAGGCTCCAGATGTAGATGGCGCGGTAGTTGTGAGATATGACCTGGATTCGGCTGATGAAGTGGAGAGTGTCAAACCTGGAAATTTAGTTGCTGTAAAAATTCTTGCAAGTACAGGTGTAGATTTGGACGGTCGCTTTGTCCGCCTGGTCAAAAAATTTCAAAATACAGACAAAGTAAAATTTGTTTTTTAAAAAAAGTGAAGATTTTAAGATGAAGACAGTTGCAGTTTTAATTCCTACATTTACTATTGAATACGCCTCTGACATTCTTTCTGGTATTTATGATTATTTTTATGGCAAAGATATCAGGGTGATTATTTCGCAGACAAAATTTCCCCACAGCACGATTGGAGCTTTTGATTATCAATATTGGACGAGTTTTGAGTTTTTGAAATCTCGCGATATTGATGCCTATATCATCATTTCTGGCGTTTATACTTCGACTATTTCTAAAAGTGAACTGGAAGATGTGGTTTCTCAATTGTTGCCACGCCCGGTTATTTCTATTGGTGTGGATTTATCTTTGCCGGGAACTTATTCTGTCGTAACTGATTGTAATAAAACTTTTTCAGATTTGGTTGGACATTTAAAAAACGAACATGGTTGTAAAAAAATTGCCTTTTGTTCTGCAAATTTAACAAAATCGAGTGAAGCTTTAGAGCGTTATGATGCTTTTACAGTAGCTTTGGAAGAGCATAATTTGCCATTTTATCCTGATTTGGTTTTAGACGGTTTTTTTACAAATTTTGGAGCAAAGAGGGCACTCCTAGAACGTTATCATTCAAAAGAAGAAATTGATTTTGACGCTCTGGTTTGTGCAAATGATCTTATGGCGGCAGGTTGTATGTCTGCCCTAAAGGAACTCGGGGTAAATATTCCAGAAGATGTAAAGATTACAGGTTTTGATGATGCAGTTACTTCCAAAATCTCTAAACCAAGGCTTACCACAATTAATCAGTCGATTTATTCTCTGGGAATGAAAGCCGCAGGTCTTGCAGAAATTCTCTTAAACGATGGAGTAATCCGAAAAAAAACTGCTATGCCACTTTTGCTCAAATTTCGTCAGTCTTGTGGTTGTATAGATTCTAAAATTTCCCAGGCTATTTATAAAGATATGGATAATAATATCTGCCTTGATACCGATGAAAGTGACACCAGTCTTTTTCAATTTATAGACGAGATGAATGAACGAAATAAACTCATAACCCTGATGGACACAGTTCGCGGGGCAAATACCCTCAGACAGTTCTTTTTTAATCTCCGTTATATTTCAGAACAGTGCGAGTTTACAAGCGTTTCTGTTAATTTTTATAAAGATATTGTTTATTTGGATGCTGAAGATGATTTTAAACTTCCTACAAAAATGGATCTTTGTATGATTTATGATCGGGATTCATCGACAGAACTTTTTAGGCCGGATGTAACTTTTAATCCTCACGAACAAGTTGTTGCTTCCCGTTCTTTTGTCTCCAAGTCTGGCATTTTTATCCTTCATCCTATTTTTTCTGGAGAATCAAATTACGGTTATATGCTTTGCCGGACAAATGACAAGTCTTTTGCAAATTATATTGTTTATTTGAAGATTATAACAACAACAATTGCTCAGTCTTACGAGTACACAAATCAGATTGTAGAAACTCAAAAACTGGAAAGCGAAAAATCTTATCTTACAAAGCAGTCTCTTACAGATGAACTAACCCAGATTTTGAACAGACGGGGCTTTATTGAAAATGGCCAAAAAGCCCTGGATATTATGCAGGAAACAAATAAAGCTGGTGTAATTTTCTTTGGTGATATTGACGGTCTTAAAACTATTAATGACACTTATGGTCACGAAATGGGTGACCTTGCAATCAAAACTGAAGCTGAAATTTTAAGATCTGTATTTAGAAAGACTGATGTTGTAGGGCGTTTAAGTGGTGATGAATTTGGAATTGTAGCTATAGGCATGAAACTGAACCACGTAGAAAATGTAAAACTCAAGGTTGATTTGATGAATGAAAAAATTACTGCCGAAAAAAGATTACCTTTCAAACTTTCAATCAGTTTGGGGGCCGTTGATTTGCAAAAATCTAGTGTTTTGAAAAAATTGCTTTCAGAAGCGGATAAAGATCTTTATCAGGAAAAACGAAAAAGACGCCATGCAAGATTATCTTAATATTTTGAATGATGAACAGCGGGCGGCCGTTGTTCACGAAGGTTCTCCACTTTTAATTCTGGCAGGGGCTGGTTCCGGAAAAACCCGGGTAATCACCACAAAAATTGCATATTTAATTTCCGAAAAAAATGTTGATCCCTGGTCTATTTTGTCTGTCACTTTTACAAAAAAAGCGGCTAACGAAATGCGGGAGAGGGCGGTCGCAATTGAAAGCCGGGCTGCAGAGGCACAAATCAGGACTTTCCACTCTTTTGGATCCTGGTTTCTCAGAAAATATTACGAAGCGGCCGGGCTGGAATCTTCTTTTACAGTTTATGATGATGATGATATGGCAACCCTTTTAAAACAGGCGGTGCCTTCACTTTCAAAAAAAGAAATCAAAACCGCTGCAAAACAAATTTCCCTGGCAAAAGATTATTGTCTTGGCCCGGAGGATAATCTGGATCTTCTTGGCAGCGAATTGGAAATTAATCAAATTTATTCTGAATATCAAAAAAGACTGAGGGCAACTGGGAATGCCGATTTTGGCGATTTAATTATGCTGCCGGTTCAGATTCTCGATAAAGAAAATCAGATTGCCTCCTACATTCACAGGCGTTTCAGAGTGATAATGGTAGATGAATACCAGGATTCAAATATTGCCCAGTATAAACTTTTGCAAAAACTTTCTGGCGTCGAAAATGGCAACGATTCTTATGTTTGTGTCGTTGGTGATGATGATCAGTCAATTTACCATTTCCGTGGTGCAGAAGTTCAAAATATTTTGACCTTTCCCGAAAAATTTCCCGGAACTCAAATTATCCGCCTGGAACGAAATTACCGGTCGACTGGCAAAATTTTAAAAGCGGCAAATCTCGTCGTAAAAAAGAACCAGGATCGGCTGGACAAAAATTTGATTGCGGATAGGGGAGATGGAAAAAATCCTGTTCTGGCTTTTTTAAGTGACCAGAATGCCGAAGTTTCTTTTGTTGGGGACTTAATCAAAAAATCGGTGGAAGGTAATCACAAATATTCGGATTGGGCCATTTTGTACAGGACTAACAGCCAGTCTTTGGGCTTTGAAAAAGAATTTCTTCACAGAAAAATTCCTTATGTCGTTGTCGGTTCTCTGAAATTTTATGAACGCGAAGAAATAAAAGATGCTCTCGCATATTTGGCCTTGTGTGCAAATCAAAAAGACGAAATTTCTTTCCGCCGGGTAATCAACAAGCCTGGCCGGGGAATTGGCGAAAAAACTCAGGACAAAATTATGGAGTCGGCAATTATCACTGGTGATGATGGCAATACGACTTTTGACAATTTGATTGAAGCGGCAAAAAAACTTGCCCCTGGACTTTCCAAAAAGGCAAAAGATGGGGTGGAAGATTTTGTAAGGCTTTTTGATATTTTGCTGACCTCTTTTGAAAAAAATCCTGATAAAAATTCTGATAAAAACAAAAAACTTTCTAGCTTTGTTGAGCGAGTAATCAACGATTCTGGCTTAAATGATTATCACAAGGCTGGGGACGAAATTGATGGCACAACTCGAGTTCAAAACCTCCAGGAACTGGTCAATACTGCTGTTCCTTATGAATGTAGCATGGAAGGGCTTCTGGCTTTTCTGGACGCAATTAACCTGGACCGAACCCTTGCAGCTGAAAGTCAAAATGAAAGCGACAATGCCGTTACTTTAATCACCTTACACAATACCAAGGGCCTTGAATACAATAAAGTTATAATTACCGGGGTGGAAGAGGGCGTTTTTCCCCGCCAGGATAAATTTGGGGCGGATTTGGAAGAAGAACGCCGGCTTTTTTATGTTGGAATCACCCGGGCAAGGAATGAACTTTACGTCACTGCGACAAGCAAGCGTTGTCTTTACGGCTACTGGCAATACATGAAACCAAGTCCGTTTTTGAAAGAGGCTGCTTCTGCTTTTAAAATAATAGGCCAGGCTCCTTTTGGATTTGCTTCTTCTCGTACTTCTTCGGGATTTAATCCTCGAACTGCTGGACTTTCGGCAGGTTATAGTGCAGGCTACAGATCAGAAAATGCCCAGCTTGCAGAGAAATGGAAAAAAGGATTAAAAATCTACCACGATGATTACGGTTATGGTGTGATTGTAAAAGCCTACGAAAATTCCGCTGAATATGTTATTGAAGTTCAGTTTGAATCTGGCGGTGCGAAAAAGTTTTTGCCGCTCTATCAGGGGAAGAGTTTGACGATTATCAGAGAGTAGGGAGATTGGCGGGAGAGTGTGAAAATGACTGGGGGAGTGAAAATTGTCTGGGTGGTGTGCCAAATGCTCGGGCGGAGTGCCAATCACCTGGGTGGCGCACAATTACCCGCTTGTCGAAAAATCCCCTAGTTCCAATCGCGCTGAATGTATGTCGCTCTAGGGCGGGCGGTTATGTCGACGCGACGGTTCTGAGCCCTGCCTTCTTCTGTCGCATTTGAAGCAACCGGCATAGTTCCGCCATAGCCCTTGTATGTGAATAATTTTTCGTCAATTCCGCAGTCTACCAGGGCGTTCATCACCGTTCTAGTTCTCTCAATCGAAAGATTCAACTGGCCTACCGGTTTTCCGACATCAGCCGTATGACCTTCTACCAAAATTGTGTAGCCGTCGTCCATGAGCAGATTTTTCAGGTTTTCAGCAATAATTTCAATTCTAGGTTTTTCTGATGGAAGCAATTCCGAAGAATCCGGATAAAATTTCAAATCAACAGAAAAAAGAATGCCGTCAATCGAATCAGAAATTGTAATTCCAGGTACTTTATTTTCATAAAAATACTGCTTAATTTCCTGGTATTTTACATAATAAGAAACGTCTTTTTCCGGCACCGAAATATCATAAATCAGATTTTCTTTATCAAGGAGGATCACGACCTTCCCCTCCTGCATCAACTTTACATTTTCAGGCACTGTCAGAATTTTCAAAGCGTCTTTGTGTTTGATGATAGGGTCTGTCCTGTTGCGACCGTAAACTTCCGTCGCCTTAATATAAAGAGGATCCAGACCAACCCTGCCAGCATAATCATCATTATTATCAGAATAATGATAACCCACCAGGCCTTGTTTTTCGTCAACTTCCGGATTTACCAGATTTTTTTCAAAAATGCGGTTCATCTGATCGTCCCAAATTTGCGGAAAAAAGCAGGCCCTTACCTGGCTGTCAACATATTCTCCATGAACTGGAAGGGCACCGCGGGCGTCAATAATTATTCCAGAATAGGCTCTGGAAGCGGTGTATTCGATTGGTTTTTCCGGGGTAAAAGCGTAGGTGTGATGAATTAATTCTTTGCTCAAATTTTTGAGATCCAGGGTGTTTGTCGTATTCAAATATTTTAAATCCTTGGAAAAAACATCTGTAGTTTTGTAGCCACCCATAATAAACTGAAAAATCTGGTCCAGGGAAAGTTGATTTGTGATTACGGTATCGGAAAGGGTTTTAGTATTATCTTCATAAATCGAAAGAAGTGCGGGCTGGATGAGGGGAGGCATTTTTGATTTTATTTGTGATGATGCAGTTTTTTTGCCAGATGGCATTTGAAGTTTTGCTTTTTCGGTATTCAGCGAAAGTTTTGTAGAAAAAACTCTGGTAATCCAGTTTACAGACGAAAGGGCTTCAACCGAAGTATTGGAAGCCTTATCTGATGATTTATTTTCCAGGGCAAAAATATTTAATCCCAAAATTGCAAAAAAACAGCCTGCAATAATTTTCTTTTTTAAAACCATGTTAAACCCGCTTTTTGTTATTTCTCGTTTTTAACATCGGATTATTTTGCAGGAATATAAAGAACTTTTCCAATTTTTAGGATAGCGTTTTCTTTGATATTGTTGAGTTCGCAGATGGCTGCAACCGTCACTCCATATCTTCTGGAAATGGACCACAAAGAATCTCCGGCTACCACCTTGTATTTGACCGGAAAATCTATAACTTTCATTTTGGAAAGGGCGTCTTGGGCGGTTTGCTTCATTCCCAGGGGCAGTCTGATTTGAGATTTTTTTGAAGGATGAGTTATCCCCAAAATAAACGATGGATTTAAGCGTTTGAGGCTGTTTTCGTCAATCCTCATTTCCTGGGCTAATTGTGATATGGAATAAGCCTTGTTTACTTCAACGTAGTCAAAATTTCCTTCCCTCTCATTAATCAATTCTTCAAATTCCTGGTCGTGGCTAGGCAAATCAATTCCATAATATTCACTGTTCATTGCCAGGTCGGCAATTGCAATCAGCTTTGGCACATAATTTGCAGTCTGGCTCGGTAAAAGATTGTGGTCAACCAGGTACCAAAAGTCTTTTTCTGGTGATTTTTTTAAAATCCTGGACATTGCTCCCACCCCACAATTGTAGGCGGCAATAGCGATGAGCCAGTCATTAAAATAATTGTAATTGTCAGTTAGTTTTTTCAAGGCTCCATCGGTCGATTTCCAGGGATCAAGGCGTTCATCAACATAATCATTCAAAGTAAGAAAAGGATAAACTGAGTTTGCCATAAACTGCCACATTCCAATTGCTCCAGACCGGGATTTTGCATTGGTTTTGTAATTCGACTCAACTACCGGTAAATATTCCAAAATTGCCGGCAAATTCTGGTCTTGCAGGGCTTTGCGGACATAAAGGCGGTATTCCATTCCCTGCTCAAGATATATGTATAAAAGTTTTGACCATTTTTCTGTGAGATACTGATTTCGGAACTTTTCGACTTCCGGGCGGGCTAAAATTTCGTCTGGAACAAATTCAAGAGATTTGTGGACGACTTTTACTTCAGAATTTTCTGCCGGATTTGAGGTATCTGAATTTGAGGTGTTTGTGATTGAATTGTCTTCACCACTTGTTTGAGAAGCATTTTCTGCTGATGATGACGGCGATAATGGCTTTTCATTTTCAGACTCATTCAAGTCAGAGCCTTCATCTTCCGTAAACCCTTCTGCGCCTGCCAGGTCTTCCAGTTCTACGGCAATTACGTTTTCTGCCCCTTGGGATTTTGCCAGATTCCCGGTATTTTCCTGCCCCTCAGTGGCATTTTGCTCTTTGGTGTCAATTTCCTCCCCGGTGGTAATTTGTCCCTGGTTGCCAATCTTTCCACCAGAGCCATTTTCCCCCCAGATACAAATCAACAGAGCAAAAAAAAGTCCTGCACAAATCAAAGATTTTTTCATTAGAGTTTGTTTCCCAGGTAAATTCCGGCCCATTCCCAGTTACCATGAATATCAGGGTCTAGCGGGAAATCTACTTTTCGGAAATACAAATAGAAAATTGAAACGTAGGTGCTCCATCCCCAGGTTCTCAAATATGCTTCGTTAGGGTTCGAAGCTTCGTCCAGATTTTCGCTGTATTTAATTCTTTTTCCGCGGGCCCAGGAAGCCATTGGAGTTTCTTCCTGAGAGTTGGCGTCGTTTTCATCCTGTTTCCATGACATGGTAAAAAAGTTGACTTTGGCCTTGTACTTATCAAGTTGCTTCCAGTTATAATTTCTGATAGCTTTTTTTACCGCTTCTTCCAAAGCTGGCAAACTTTCAAAAGTCCAGTCTTTTGAAGAATTATTGAAATCGACCATGTGGCGGGCGTTTTTGTAGGCGTCAGGTTCCCCTGGAATCTGAATCGTAGAAGCGTCGGGCTGTTCCAAAAATAATGAATAAGCCTTCAAAGCCTGATCCCACTGGCTGTCATTTTGATATTCAATGGCCAGTCGCAAATAAAGTTCAGTTGTATTTACATTTTGTGGAAAGCGGTTTATCAGTTCATTAAAATATTTAATCCGGTGGGCTGGAGTTTTGCTAATCTGAATTAAATTTTGCAGGCACATAAAATGAACGGAAGAACCTTTTACCAGAAGGTCAGGACACTGCTGTAAAATTCTGTCAAAATAATATTCGGCTACCGGTTCCGCCCCTGTCGAAAGATAAGCGTAAGCAGTCATCAAAAGCCAGTAAGAATTGTACATATCGTTAGGATTTTCTTCGACCCAGTTTGTCAAAAAAAGAATTAATCCCTGGTAGTCTTTTGCTGCCAGATAATTATTTGCCATCTGATTGATGATAGAATATCTCTGTTTTTCATTTAAATTCTGGGTTTCCAGAATGTGTCTTAGTTCTGTTTGATTATTATTTTTAGAAGTTACTTTTTCAGTGTTTTGATTTGTTTTGCATGCCGAAAATATAAGGGTAATAATGCAGAAAATTGAGAGCAATGAAGTTTTTGATTTCATGATTTTGAATTTAGCATTTAGAATTGTTATTGTAAAGATTAATTTTTACTAGTATTATTAACCGGTTAAGGACAGCTCTAAGTCTTGGAAATAACAAGACTTAGAAGTGCGCATTTTCAAAGTTGCTTCTAAAAATTGCAATTTTAGAGGCTCCCTTAACTTCTGCAATTCACAGGTCTAAAACTGCAACTTAGCTGGGAGGGAAAAATATGAAAGATATAAAAAAATCAAAACTGATAAATGTTTTAATTCCCTTTGGAATTGCATTTTTGTTTGTAACCATAGTTTTTACTTTTTTGAATACTAGTAAAAAATCAATTGATGTTTTAGGCCTTATTTTCCTTTTTGTTCAGTTTATTTTAGGCTTTCTGATTACAATTTTATCTCTGAAAATCACCCACCGGGCTGCCCAGCTTTTTATAGGAACTTTGCTTTTGACCTGGGGCTTGCTTCATTTTTTTGTTCAATACATTTTCGAAGCTGGTTTTGTGACTTTCTGGCCGGTTTATGGAATTTTGACTGGAATTTTGCTCTTTATTGCCGGCCTTTACAGATATTCTAAATTAAAATTCGGCTATGCAATTCCTTCTCTTTCGATTTTTGGGATGGGAATCTGGTATTCTTTATTTTCCTTTAAAATTATCAAAATTTCCTTTGTAAAAGTTGTGGAAAGCCTGGGCTTTATTTTTGTCCTGCTGGTAGCAATTCTTTTGGTTGCCTTCTTTTTTGCCCAGCAGAAAAACAAAAAACTTGTTGTCGAAGATGAAGATACAGGAACTTTTTCTGATGATGATGATGAAATCATAAAGATTGATGAATAATTGTTGGGTGCGGGGCTTCTTTTACTCTGGTTTAAAAAAATCTAAAATTCTCTTTCTGCTGACTGTCTTAGTTTTTGTGACTCCGCTTTTTGCAGCCTCAAAGAAAAAATCCAAAAATCAAAAAACTGAGGAAGTTGAAACAGAAATTACTTCCGAAACAAAAGGTCAGGCTATAAAAGTTTCATCAAAAAAACGTACATATTTTTATAAAATTGACCAGGCAATTATTGATGGGGTAGAAAACGGTTCTCCTGATTCAATTCGTGACGCCCTTTCAAAAATCAGAAAAAATAATGATGAATATGCCGAAAACGAAAAAGTCCTTATCAATGTTGCTTGTTCTATCATGAAAATTGTATGGCCTTCCGAAAAAATTAATTTTGACCAGCCGGAAGTTCTGTCAGAAAATTCTTATATGGGAGCAATTGAGTCTGCCCAGCAGGGAATTTTTGATTTTAGCACAGGAAATGTTGATTTTCTGGCTACGATTTTGCCAACCCTGGTTCTCCTTTCGCCAACAGTAAATGAGTCTGTTTATGATTCTTGCAAAGAATCTTTGACCGAAGCCCTGGCCCTAAATCCGACCTCCATTCTTGCAAATTATTTGATGGCTCTTCTTTGTGAAAAACAGGGAAATTATCCTGAATCAGAAAATTATCTTAAAATTGCTTATGGAAATTCTCCTACCACCCAGGAAATTGCCCTGGCTTATGTTCGGGTTTTGCGTCAAAACAAAAATCTTAATCTTGCCCAAACTGTACTGAATGGCCTAAAAACTGATTCCAATAATTTTCAGGCTTTAAAAGAAAATGCTTACATCGCTTTTGAACTGAAAGATTATCTGTCGGCAGAAAAATACGTTGCCATAGTTTTACAGCAAAATCCTAACGATCTGGAATTTCTTTTGTTTCGTGCCAGAATCCTCATAGAAAAAAATGACTACATTCATGCAGTTTCACTTTTGGACGTTTACGTCCGCCAGGATTCTACTTCTATTGATTATTTGATTTTGAGGGCAAAAGTTCAGCTGGATTGGAGCAAAAATACTAACGCCGCCACCGAAACTGTCGAAAAAGCCCTGCAGCTTTATCCTGAAAATACCGACGCTCTTATGCTGGCTGCAAGAATTTCATCGGTTACTGATGCACCTGTTGCAGGAAAATATGCTGATCAGCTGGCTTCCCAGGTTCTTACAAAAAATCCCGAAAATCAGGATGCAATGCTTTATGCCTTAAAAGGTTTAATTCAGCGGGAAAACTGGAGCGAAGCTTACACAATCAGTAAAAAACTTATTTTCCAGGAAAATGCTGATTCAGAAATTATTTCGATGTATATTCAGGCCTGTCTGGAACTGGGAAAAAATTCTGAAGCCTATGATTATGCAAAAAAGCAGGTGGATTCTCACCCCGGTGACGAAACGATTTTACAGGCTTATATTTTGGCTTATTCCAAAGTTGGGAATAGAGATGCCGTCCTTAAATATATTGATGGGCTGATGGCATCATCATCATCAAAAATGAAGAGTTATCTTTATTATACTAGAAGTTATTTGCAGTTGTCGGAAGATAATATTCTTGCAGATTTACGTTCCAGTTTGATTTCAAATCCTAGAAACAGTGATTCGCTTTTCAGGCTTTATGAATTGTATTTTGCCAAAAAAGATTACCGCAAGGCCCAGTATTATTTACGCCAGGTTGTAGCAATTAATCCTAATGATTCTTCGGTTAAACAGTTGAACGAAGCTTTGACCAAACTGATAAATTAAGGGCATCTGCCTAATCTCAAATCCCAAAACTTTCGTAAACTTCAAATTCTTAACATTGATTATGACTATAAATAGTGATATAATTCTCGGTACTGATTTTATTATCAGATTTCAAAACTAGGATGGAATTATATATGTCATCATTTATCCCATTTTTACAGGCTGCCGCTGGAAGTGCATCTACCCAGTCTAATTCAGCCTCTCTTCTTGGAACCTTGCTTCCATTTTTACTCATCATCGTTATTTTCTATTTCTTCTTAATTCGCCCACAGAATAAGAAACAGAAAGAAACTGAAAAAATGCTCAACGCATTAAAAAAGGGTGATAAAGTAATTACAATCGGAGGAATTCACGGAACAGTTTCTTCTGTAAAAGACAAAACTGTTATCGTAAAAGTTGACGACGACTGTAAACTTGAATTTAACCGCACAGCAATTTCTAGTGTGGAACTTTCTGACGAAGAAAAAGCAAAACTCGCAGAAGCTGCAGCAGCAAAAAAAGCTGAACTTGAAGCTAAAAAAGCTGCAAAAAAAGGTAAAAAATCTTCAGATGTAACAGAAGCTAAAGCTGATGAAGCAAAGGCTGCTGACACGAAAGAAGAAAACAAATAAGGTGGAGTATATTAAAAAATGAACAAACGAACTCGTTTAGTAGTTCTGCTTGCTGTTTTGGCTCTTTGTTTCGTTTTTCTGTGGCCTTCAATTAGTTGGTATGGAAGAACTCCAAAGGAACTTCAGCAGCTTGCTTTAGGTTCAACAGAAAACATTAAAAGTTACGCTGAACTTATGGCAGCAGAAGATGTACGTGAAATTAAAGCTATGGTAACTGAAGATGCTACAGCCGCTTTGTCAGAAGATTTGTCCTGGTTAAAGAAGGATGTTGCAAAACAGTACAAGGCTATTGGTCAGAAAGCGGCTAATCCTCTTACTGTAAAGGATGTAGTTGCAGCTTATGATTCTGAATTGGAATTTATGAATGTGATTCAGTCTCATTATCGAGACCGAATTTTGAAAGCTAAAAAGTATTACGAAAATTCTGTAAAACTTGGTTTGGATTTGTCTGGTGGTATGAATATCATCGTTAAGGCAGATTTGGATGCCGCTTTGGAATCTATGGGTGATTCTGTTACTTCTGAAAACAAAAAAACTGTTGAAGAAGAAGCAATGGCAAACGCTATCGAAAACCTTTCAAGCAGAATTGACCGCTTTGGTCTTACTTCTCCGGTAATCCGCCAGCAGGGTAGAGACCGCATTTATATTGAAATTCCAGGTGCCGCTCAGGCAGATTCAATCAACACATTGATTATGGGTAAAGGTATTTTGAATTTCCGTCTGGTTGATAACGAAGCAACTAACACATTCAAAACTTACTATGCTCAGCATCCAACTTCTACTTTCAATGCTGTTGGTGAACTTATGGATTCTTCTATAATTCCAGAAGATTGCGAAGTTTTCGGAGTTTATACAAAAGATGATTACGGTCTTGACGAACGTTATGACTGGCTCGTTGTAAAGAAAGAAATTGCTTTGGATGGTCAGCACGTTAAATCTGCCGGTGTCCGCAATGATGAATTTACAAATCAGCTGCAGGTTACTTTTGAACTTGACGCTGAAGGCGCAGAAATCTTTGCTGATTTTACAGGCAAACACGTTGGTGACAATCTTGCAATCGTAAGTGATAACAAGGTTAAATCTAACGCCCGCATTCAGTCTGCAATTACTGGTGGTTCTGTTTCTCTTACAGGCGGTTTCTCTTATGAAGAAGCTGATAATATCAAAAAAGTTTTGCAGACAGCTTGGCTCAACGTTCCTCTTGAGGTTGAAAGTCAGCAGGTAATTGGTGCTTCTCTTGGTGATGAAGCAATTCACCAGGGTATTATGGCTATTATCCTTGGTCTTGGTTTAATTCTCGTTTTCATGATGATTTTCTACAAGGCTTCTGGTATTAATGCTGTAGTTGCTCAGATTTTGAACCTTTACATTATGTTCTCCGTTCTTTCGGCTTTCAATTTGACACTTACACTTTCTTCTATTGCCGGTATGATTCTTACAATCGGTATGGCGGTAGACGCAAACGTTCTTGTATTTGAAAGAATTAAGGAAGAACTTAGAGAAGGAAAGAGCCGTTCAGTTGCCATTTCTATGGGTTTTGACGGTGCTTTCTGGGCAATCATGGACTCTAACATTACAACATTCATCGCTGCTATTTTCTTGAGTCAGCTTGGAACTGGTTCCATCCAGGGATTTGCTGTTTCACTGGCAATTGGTGTAGTTTCATCTGTATTTACGGCTTTGTTCGTATCTCGTCTTATTTTTGACTTTGGAACAGATGTTCTCCATGCCAAAAAAGTTAGTATTGGTTGGGGGATTAAACAATGAAAAAAATTATAAAATTTAGTAAAGGATTTCTTCCAGCTACAATCATCAGTTCTTTGATTATTCTTTCGGGGGTTGTTTCTCTCTTTATCAACGGAATTAATCTTGGTTTGGACTTTGAACCAGGTCTTGTTGAGGAAGTTCGTGTAGCAGATCCTGTTGCAAAAATGGTTTATGACGGTTCTTCAAAAATTGCCGTAGATCTTTCTGCAGGTCAGATGGATTTGGTAATTACAGGTTCTGGAAATAACGAAACAAAATCTTTCAATTTTGCTGAACTTACAACAGTTGATGCACTTGCAAAAGAAGTAAATGCTGTTGAAGGTGTTACAATGACAGTTTTGGATGGTTCTTACGATACTACAAAATTGTTCTTGAACTCTGCTGTTTCTAATCAGCTTACAAATGTTGACTTGTACATTTATCCAGCCGGAACTTCTGAAATTACAACTGACGATTTGCGTGCAGCTTTGGAAGGTTCTGGAGTTGACATTAAACAGTTGGGTAACGGTGCAGATGCTTCTTACCAGATTCGTATGGCAGCCGGTGGAGAAGATGACAAACAGCATGATTTGCAGAATGCAGTAAACGAAAAACTTTATTCAGCATTCGGTAAAGAAAAAGTTGCTATCATTAAAACAGACTTTATTGGTGCCGGAATGTCAAAAAGCACAACTCAGAAATCTATCATCATGTTTGTATGTGTACTTGTTTTGATTTGGGCTTACGCTGCAATCCGCTTCCACTGGGATTACGCCCTTGGTTCTGTTATTGCTTTGATTCACGATACTTTGATTATGTTCACATTTATCAGCTGGACTGGCATGGAATTCTCTACAACAACTCTTGCTGCTGTTTTGACAATTGTCGGATATTCTATCAACGCTACAGTCGTTATTTTGGACCGTGTTCGTTACAACTTAAAGATGATGCCAAATGTAAAATCATTTAATGAGATTTTGAATAAATCTTTGACAGATACTCTTACACGTTCTATTTTGACAACGGCTACAACACTTATCGCCGTAATTTCTTTGTATGTTTTCACAACTGGAAGTATTAAAGATTTTTCTTTGGCTTTGATTGTTGGTCTTATCAGTGGTGCTTATTCTTCAATCTACATTTCTAGTGCATTTATCAGCTTCTCACGAAGACACTGGAAAGCAGAATACGGTGAACACCATTCATTAAAAGCTGTTGATAAGGCTTAGTAAGTAACTGTGCTTATAAAATGCTAAAAGGCAACCTCTAAAAATTGCAATTTTTAGAGGTAACCTTAAAAACGCGCACTTCTAAGTCTTGCTATTTCCAAGACTTAGAGATGCCCAAAACTGCTCTGATGTTTTGCGACGTTGGGGCAGTTTTTTTTTTCTCTTTTTTGTGTTACTTTTTTTTTATGAAAGTTATACGTTCTGATGTGATGGGCTTTTGTTTTGGTGTGAGGCGGGCGGTGGAGCTTGCTGAAAAAGCTCTTGTCGAAAATCCTGATAGTAATGTTTATGCTCTGGGGGCTTTAATTCATAACGAAAGTGTTTTGGAAGACTTGAAAAATAAGGGGCTTAAAACTGTAAACTCTTCGGATTTGGATTTAATTCCTCCTGGAAGCCTTGTGATAATAAGGGCGCACGGAGTGCCTCCCCTTGTTGTAAATAATCTTTTGGAAAAAAATTGTAAAATTATTGATGCGACTTGTCCGCGGGTAAAGGCCAGCCAGAAAATGGTGGAACGTTTTTCTTCTGGTGATGATTATGTTGTGCTGGCAGGTGATAAAAATCATGGGGAGGTTGTCGCAATTGCGGGGTATGCTGGCAAAAATTTTGAGAGGGTGCAGAATGTGGACGAGGCTTTGGAATTTTTGAAAAAATGCCAGGGTGGGGAAGGGCAAAATGTGATTTTACTGGCCCAGACAACTTTCAGCCCTGGGGAATTTCAAAAAATCAGTGAACTTTTTAAGGCAAATTTTAAAAATCTTGATGTTATGAATACAATTTGTCCAGCCACCAACGAACGTCAATCTGCACTGCTGGTCCTTTGCTCAAAAGTGCAGGGAGTTCTGGTGATTGGTGGAAAAGAATCTGCCAATACAAAAAGGCTTTTTGAAACAGCCAGCAGGCATTGCCCTCATGCTGCCTATATTCAGACTGCGGAAGATATTCCTCAGGTCTTTTTTGATTTGGACGTAGTGGGAATAACCGCGGGGGCAAGTACCCCAGACAAAATTATTGACAAGGTTGAAAAAACTTTGACTAAAAAAACGGTGAAAAAATTCATCAAATTTCGATGACATTTCTCTAGCTACAAAAGATAAATTTTTTGTTATCCTATCCTTATAAAAAAATTGTCGCTAATGCGGTATTTATAAGGAGTAAAAAATGAAAAAAATCTTAAAAATGGCAACAGCAGTGGCTTTTGCTGGCTGTCTTTTGACTTTAGTAGGGTGTCCGCGAGAACCTGCAGAACCAACTATGACGGAAGGTTTTGTGCAAATTCCAGCTGCTTCCATTACAGGTGAAGAAACTTGGTCTCCAAGTTCACAAGTATTTGTGAGTGGGCGAAAACTTGAAATTGCAAGTTTTTATATGTGTGAGCATGAAGTAACTTATGAAGAATTTTATGGGCTGACAGGTATATATTGCAAAGATAATTCCTGGGTGGATGGAGATGTAAAAAAGAGCCCATGGAGAGGTATTAATTTTTATAGGGCGATTGCTTATTGTAATAAACGTTCTGCAAAGGAAGGTTTAACTCCTTGTTACAATGTGGAAGGAATTTCTGATTGGGCTAATATTAATATCTATCAAAATGTTCCAAAAGCAGATAATGCTGTCTGGAATAATGTAACCTGTAATTTTTCTGCAAATGGTTACCGCCTGCCAACAGAAGCAGAATGGGAATGGGCTGCAAGAGGTGGCGGAAATTATACTTATGCAGGTAGTGATAATGTAGACGAAGTTGCCTGGTATGAGACAAACTCTGGGAATAAACTTCATGAAGTAAAGCAAAAAAAAGCAAATGCTTACGGCTTGTACGATATGAGTGGAAATGTTATGGAGTGGTGCTGGGATTGGTATAGTGGAAGTATTTCAAGTAATACTCCTGCAACAGGTCCTGCATCTGGTAGCTATCGTCTCTTGCGTGGGGGTGATTACTATAATGGTGCTTATTGGAGTGGAGTATCTGTACGAGATTGTAAAGTACCATACTTTTCTGGCCATTCGGGATTGGGCTTCCGCTTAGTTCGCTCTGGACTCTAAGGTGCAACGTTATTCTGGGGCTGCTCTGGAATACAAGAATTACCGTTATTCCGGGCTTGTCCCGGAATAATATTTTATAAGGAGTAAAAAATGAAAAAACTAGGATCAATTTTGTTGTCCATTGTGTTTGCAATCTGTTTGCTGGCTACTTTGCTTTTGGGCATTGTAAGAGAAAAATTGAATGTTGGAACTGTTATGGATTTGGTTGCCGATATGTTAAAACCTGTAGCTACCTTAGATTATCCTGATACAGGTCTTTATTATCCTGAATATGGCAAAAAGATTTCTACAGTTCAGTACGAAGAATACGGTTTCGATTTGAACAGCCTGGATTTGTCTAACATTGATTTAGAAAATCTTAATATAAATGAACTGGTTACACAAGTTTTGCAGGAAAATGGCGTTGAAGTTGATGCCGAATTTGTTGCAGAAGTTTTGGAAGACAAGCAGTCTCAGGAAGTTTTAAATAAATATGTTGGACAGATTACAGAATATGTTGTGGGAACAAGAACTGAGTTGGAAATTGACGCAACAGATGTTCAAAATGTTGTAAACAACGCAATCGATAAATACGAAGTTGCGACTGGCGAAGTTGTAGACAGAACTGGCTTAAATGAAATGATAGAAACCAGTGTTGTAGAAGCTTCAACAACTCTCAGTCAAGGGCTTGATGAAGCAAAATCTGAAATGATAGACGAAGAAACAATGCAGCTTATGCAGACTGGATTTCAATTCATAGAAAAAATCACTGCTATAAAAACTTTAATGCTTTGCATTGCAGTTTGCGTGGTTTTGGCAGCATTAATTCTTTTAATCAACAAAAGCTTCTTTGGAATGTGCAAATATATTTCTATTCCAGGCCTTATTGATGGTATTTTGATTGTAAGTTTTGGAGTTCTTCTCTATTCCATTGTTCCTGGCATTGTCGAAGAAATCATGACGTCATA
Organism: Treponemataceae bacterium; assembly: GCA_963624615.1. Classification (GTDB taxonomy): domain Bacteria; phylum Spirochaetota; class Spirochaetia; order Treponematales; family Treponemataceae; genus Treponema_D. The sequence continues at coordinate 25,225 of CAVFQN010000001.1, forward strand.
TGGCATTTCTTATGGGTTAGCTTCCCTTCCACTCGAAAATCTTCTTGTAAGCATAAAAAAAATGACCAGCACTGTAGGCTTTATTGCAATCATTATCAGCGTGGTAGTAGGAGCACTGGGCTTTGTGTTTGGAAGAAAAAAGGCTGAGAGCAAAAAAGATAAAGCCATTACTGAATAGAAAAATAAGGAATACAAAATGAATAAATCAATTAAAAGTCCTGTAGTAATATTATTTACAGCCTTACTTTTACTGATTACAGGCTGTAAGACTACAGATGTAGCTTCTCCATTTGAAGAAGTAGCAGCCCCTGAAGGTTTTGTAAAAGTCAGGGGCGGAACAATCACCGGGGCAGAATATACAAATAATTACATGGGCGTATTTCCAGAAGGTCGTACCGTAACCCTAAACAACTTTTTCATGGGTAAATATGAAGTTACCCAGGACGAATATAAAGATGTAATGCAAAATCAAGTTGTAAAAACAGGTGACACAGAATATACCCTGGAAGCAGACCCTTCTTACTGCAAGGCAGACAGCAAGACTTACGCACTTGCTATTGCCACTTTAGGCGAAGAACAAGGCAAACGCCCTGTGGAAGGTCTTACCTGGTATGATGCCGTTTATTATTGTAATGCAAGAAGCCAAAAAGAAGGCTTGAAAGAAGTTTACGACATTAAAATAACAGCGGTAAAAAATAATCACATTACAGAAGCGACAGTAACCTGCGATATAAACAAAAATGGTTATCGTCTGCCAACAGAAGCCGAATGGGAATATGCAGCCCGCGGGGGCGATCCTTCTGCGGCAGAATGGAACTATGTATTCAGCGGGGCAGATACTGAAGAAGGCGTAATTTACACCTCTGTTAAAAACTCTGGCTTGGATTTAGTAGGCTGGTATTCTTACAATAATAAAGACGGCTTTACAGGTGAATCTGAGGCAACAAACGATTTGGACGGCAAAGGCACTCACGAAGTTGGTAAAAAGTCACCAAATAGTTTAGGTCTATATGACATGAGTGGAAACGTGTCTGAATGGTGTTATGACTGGCAGGGAGCTGTGGACATGGAAAGTGAGAAAAATCCTCTTGGACTTGCCTCTGGCGAGAAAAAAGTTTACCGCGGTGGCAGTTGGTATCATAGGGCACCAAATGCAAGCGTTTCGGGCAGAGGTCTTACTAAACCGAAAAATCGTGATATTTACCTTGGTTTGAGACTTGTTCGTTCCTGGGTCAAATAAAGTTATGGGCACCCCGGTCTGCTCCGCTGCGCTACGCAGCCCGGCCGGGCTATTCGT
>CAVFQN010000002.1:0-7845 GCA_963624615.1 Treponemataceae bacterium
TTTGTATTATAATAGTAATTGATAGTGTATTAAAGTGAACCTCTAAAAATTGCAATTTTCAGAGGTTCACTTTGAAAATATCCCTTATGGGAACTTCTAAAAATGCGATTTTTAGAAACTAGTTATGAAGGTTCAGAATGGCGGAGATGAAGAAAAAATTTAAATCCTCAATGAAATTTTCCTGGCAGCAGATTTTAGTTCTGATTTTTGCCTCGTCTGTTTTTTTGTTTTTGGAATTTTCCCTCTTCAAAAATCTGAAAAACCTTGAACTTGATAAAGAAATTGATGCGGCTTTGGGGTATGGCGAAAGTATTGCCACTCATCTTGAACTTACCCTCAATCAGAGTTTGAACACGACTCAGAGTATAAAAGAGTTGTGGCTGGAATTTGATAATGAATTTCTGGATACTTTTGACCGCATGGCTAAACGCCTTTACGAAAATGACGAATTGATTTCCTGTTTTTATGTTGCTCCCGGCGGCATCAACAAGGTTTGTTATCCGCACGATTATGGTTCTCGGCTGGGATTTAATATGTTGGAAAATTACGAGCTGAACCCCCTGTTTAGTCTTGCCAAAGGCAATGAAAAAATTACGATAGAGGGGCCTTTGCCACTGGTGGAAGGTGGAACAGGTCTTATAATCACCAATCCTGTTTACGAAGATAATAATTTTAAGGGTTTTGTGGTTGCTGTCCTTGATTGGGGAAAATTTGAAAAAATGCTGGATAGTCAGCTGGCCCACGAAAATACCGGCTACCACTTTTCCCTGTGGAAGGAAAATTCCGACCGAATTGTAACCGACGAGTGGGGCTATATTTATTCTGATTGTGATGCCGAAGTTTCTAAATTAATAAATATCAAAGTTAATATGCCAAACGATACCTGGTATTTATCAATTGAACCGGAAAATGGCTGGGCTGGTTTTAACGGATTTTTTGAAGAATTTATAATAGGAAGTCTTTTGCTTTTTGTTTTGCAGGCCCTTATCTGGTACAAGCAGCTTGAATCTTTTCATAAAACGTTTGTCCTGGAACACGACGCTCTTACCGGGGTTTATACCCGATCTTCATTTTACCGCCATGCAAAAAAACTTCTAAAACTTGATTATCAGAATTCTTATGACCTTTTGATGATTGATATTTGCGGTTTTAAGGTTTTGAACAGCATTTATGGGGTTGCAAAATGTGATGACCTTTTGTGCTACATTGCTGACTGCATTCGGGAAGAATTTCCTGATGGAGTGATTGGCCGCTACGGTGGTGATCAGTTTGTTGTTCTTTTTAATAATGAGGATAACAAGGGGAGAATTTATCTTGAAAGTCGAACAAATGCCATTGTGGAAGACGCCCCAATTCCTTCGGTAGTTTTAAAATATGGATTTTTTGGAGATGTAAAAAAAGAATCTGCCATTAATTTGACTTGTGATCGGGCTCTTATGGCTTGTCGAAGTATTTTGCATAATTATGATGTGATGGTTGCAAAGTATGATGGTCCAATCAGCAGAAAACATCTGAAAGAACAGATGATTGAAGCAAGTTTTGAAAATGCCTTGAAAAATAAGGATTTTCAGGTTTGGTATCAGCCAAAATTTGATGCAAAAACCGAAAAACTTTGTGGGGCAGAGGCTTTGACCCGCTGGATTAGCGAAGATGGCAGTGTTATTTCGCCTGCCGATTTTATTTATGTCTTTGAGGAAGATGGTCTGATTGTTCGCCTGGATGAATACGTTTTTAGAACTGTTTGCGAAACCATTAAGGAATGGATGGATTCTGGGATGAAAGTTTTCCCAATTTCGGTAAATGTTTCTAGAACCAGCCTGCATCACAAAGGGCTTGTAAGAAAATACAAAACTATTGTAGAAAGGGTCGGAATTCCAATAGAATATGTTCCGCTGGAAATTACGGAATCTCTGGCTTATGGTAGCAATCAGATTAAGGAATTTACTAAGGAACTAAAACGAGCAGGTTTTAGAATCGATATGGACGATTTTGGAACCGGCTCATCTTCTCTGGCAAGTTTAAATATTCTTCCCTTTGACGTTATCAAAATTGATAAAAGTCTGGTCGATTTTATCGGCAATCCAGATGGAAATGAGCTTGTCCGCCATACTATTGAACTAGCTCATTTTAAACATATCAATGTTGTGGCAGAAGGTGTAGAAACCAAGGATCAGCTGGAATTCCTTCGCGGGCTTGGTTGTGATGTCATTCAGGGCTATTATTTTAGTCCGCCAATGTCAAAAGAAAAAAGTATTGAATATCTTAAAAAGTTGAATTCTGAGGGTAAAATCTAAAATAAACTTCGGGGAATTGGTAAAAACTCGTGGTGGGGATTTTAAATGAGCAAAGTTGCTTTGGTTACGGGAGCTTCTAGTGGAATTGGGTTGGAAACCGCACTTTTACTTGTTGAAAAAGGATTTATTGTTTACGGTGCAGCCCGTAGAACAAATTTGATTAAACCGCTGGAAGATAAGGGTGGAAAAGCACTTTTTTTGGATTTGAATGATGATGAATCGATTGTTGCCTGTGTTGATACAGTTTTGAAAAATGAAGGCAGGCTCGACGTCCTCGTAAATAATTCTGGGTATGGACTTGGCGGAAGCCTGGAATGTGTCCCCCTCGAAGAAGCAAAAAAACAGTTCCAGGTGAATGTTTTTGGCCTGGCAAGAATTACCCAATTGGTTCTCCCTGCAATGCGAAAACAGCGAAGCGGGCGAATTATTAATGTCAGTTCTATGGCAGGACGTTTTTCTACTCCTTTTTCAAGCTGGTACCATGCTTCAAAATATTCAGTAGAAGCTCTAAGTGATTCCTTGCGAATGGAATTGAAGCCTTTTGGAATAAGGGTCAGCATTATTGAACCAGGTATGATTCAGACAAACTGGGGTGCAATTCACGCACAAAATATCAGAAAATATACAGGTGATGATGATTACGCAAAATTTGCAGACAAAGTGGCTACCTGGTATGAAAAACATTATCTTGCAAAAGGCAAAATTGCCAAACCGATTGTAATTTCTAGGGCAATCCTTCACGCTGCCTGTGCAAAAAATCCTAAAACAAGGTATAAAGTAGGGACAGGGGCAAAACTTAATATTTTTGTAGCAAGACATGTTTGTGACAGGTTTTTAGACTTTGTAATACGTAAAACTCTTGGTATTTAAATAAGGGAGCCACTAAAAATTGCAATTTTTAGTGGTAACTTTGAAAACCTTAAATAAGAAAGGTGTAAAAATATGGCTTATGGATTTGTAAAGGCTGCTTGTGTCAGTCCGAAATTAAAAGTTGCAGATTGTAAATTTAATGCAGAAAAAATTATTGAGGCGGCAGAAAAGGCTTCAAATGCAGGGGCTTCTATCATCGTTTTTCCAGAACTTTCTATTACTGGTTATACTTGTGGTGATTTGTTTTTTCAGCAGGCTTTACAGTCTTCCGCTCAAAATGCTCTTATCACAATCATAGAAAAAACTAAAGAACTGAATTCTTTGATTTTTCTGGGACTTCCTGTTCCTAGAACTGAAGGAATTTACAATTGTGGGGCAGCCATTTATCGTGGAAAACTTCTCACAATGTATACAAAATCATACTTACCGAACTACGGTGAATTTTACGAACGCCGCCAGTTCACTCCTTTTCAGCAAAATATGGAAACTCAATTTATTTCTTTTGCTGGTTTTGAAAATGTCCCTTTTGGAACAGACATCCTCTTACAGGACAAAAAAAATCCTTCTTTGACCATTGCTTGTGAACTTTGTGAAGATTTGTGGGTTCCTCTTCCACCTTCCACAAGACACGTTCTGGCAGGGGCTACTATAATCGCAAATCTTTCGGCTGGAAACGAAATTATCGGCAAGGCTGATTATCGCCGAAGTCTGGTAAAATCCCACTCCGCCCGTTCAATTTGTGGCTATCTTTATGCAAATGCCGGGAAGGACGAGTCTACCCAGGATATGGTTTTTGCAGGTCACAATCTTATAGTTGAAAATGGAAGTTTGCTGGCGGAGTCGGCTCTTTTTTCTAACGAAACGATTTTTGCTGATATTGATGTGGAAAGGCTTTGTCAGGAAAGAAGGCGGACAACTTCTTTCGGTTTTTCTGCAAATAATAATCCTCTTGCTTCTGATTATACGATTGTGCAAATTGATTTATTGGGCGAGGCTGGCGAACAACCGGCAGGGGCTGGCGAACGAGTTACGGCTGGTGGAAAAAATCCTGCTAGTGAAAAAAACATCGCTGATGAAAAAAATTTTACTGGCGGCAGCGGGATTTTTGACAATTTTACCCGTTATATAGATCCTCATCCTTTTGTTCCTTCTGATAAAGAAAAACGTGCCCAGCGCTGTATGGAAGTTACAAGTTTGCAATATCAGGGGGTAGCAAAACGTTTGCGCCACATCAACTGTCAGTCGGCGGTGGTGGGGCTTTCTGGTGGGCTCGATTCAACCCTGGCCCTGCTGATAACTTGCAAAGCCTTTGACAGCGTGGGGCTTGACCGCAAAAAAATCACTGCAATCACTATGCCTTGTTTTGGAACTACGGACAGAACTTACAAAAATGCTTGTGCTCTTGCCCGCGAATGTGGCGTAACCTTAAAAGAAGTGAGAATTGCCGACTCGGTAAAGCAGCATTTTAAGGATATTGGTCAGGATGAAGAAAATCACGATGTGACTTATGAAAATGGCCAGGCCCGCGAGCGTACCCAGGTTTTGATGGATTATGCCAACAAAACTAATGGAATTGTAATTGGAACTGGCGATTTGTCGGAACTGGCTTTGGGCTGGTGTACTTACAACGGGGACCATATGTCCATGTACGGGGTAAATTCTTCTATCCCAAAAACTCTGGTCCGCTACCTGGTTGAATGGTTTGCCCAGGAAAAAAATTCTGCAGTGCTTTTTGATATTCTAGCGACCCCTGTCTCGCCGGAACTTTTGCCGCCAAAAGACGGAGTAATTTCCCAGGTTACGGAAGATTTAGTCGGCCCTTACGAACTTCACGACTTTTATTTGTATTATTTGCTGCGATTCGGATTTTCGCCTGCCAAGATTTTCTATCTGGCAAAACATGCCAAGTTTGATGTTGATTACAGCGATGAAGTTTTGAAAAAATGGCTCAAAACTTTTTACAAAAGATTTTTCAGTCAGCAGTTTAAACGGTCTTGTATGCCTGATGGGGCGAAAGTTGGAACAATCAATTTGTCACCGCGCGGAGACTGGCGTATGCCTAGCGACGCAATGGCAAGCTCTTGGCTAGACGAAGTAGAAAATTTATAATCTCCATCATGCTTAAATCTTACAAAAACACAATTTTTGCTTGTTATCTTGCCTACATTACCCAGGCAATTGTTAACAATTTTGTTCCACTTTTGTTTTTGACCTTCCATTCGTCATTCAACATTCCCTTGGGACAGATTGGTCTTTTGGTTACAATCAACTTTGTTACCCAAATTCTTGTTGATTTTCTGTCTGCAAAATTTGTAGATAAAGTCGGTTACAGAAAGAGTATTTTTGGAGGTCTTATTTGCATAGTTTTGGGATTGACTGGACTTGCATTTTTGCCAGAGTTTTTGCCCCCATTTTTGGGAATTTCTATAAGTGTTGTTTTATATGCGATTGGAGGGGGACTGGCAGAAGTCCTTGTAAGCCCGATTTTGGAAGCCTGCCCTGGAGACGAAAAATCTGCCGCAATGAGTCTTTTACATTCCTTTTATTGCTGGGGGTCGGTTTTAGTAATTGGACTTTCGACCCTGCTTTTTAAGATTTTTGGAATTAATAACTGGAAATGGATTAGTTTGGGCTGGGCGATTTTTCCTCTGCTCAACGCCATCTATTTTTTATTTGTTCCAATTAATAAACTGGTGAGCGAAGACGAAAAAATGTCGGATAAAGAACTGTTCAAAAACGGTATTTTCTGGCAGATGATAATTTTGATGATTTGTGCCGGAGCTAGCGAGCAGGCTATGAGTCAGTGGGCATCGGCTTTTGCAGAAGGCGGATTGAAAATCAGTAAGACCCTTGGTGACTTAGCCGGACCTTGTTTTTTTGCTGTTTTGATGGGGTCTTCCAGAGTTTTTCATTCAAAAGTTGGCTCAAAAATTGAAATTAAAAAATATCTTTCTTACAGTTCCTTACTTTGCGTTGTAAGTTATCTGCTGGCAGTTTTTTCGCCATGGCCTCTGCTTTCGCTTTTTGGCTGCGGATTGTGCGGTTTGAGTGTTGCAGCTATGTGGCCTGGAACTTTCAGCCTTGCTACCCAGACTTGTCCAAAAGGCGGTACTGCCATGTTTGCCTTTTTGGCTTTGGCTGGAGATGTAGGTTGTGCCGCCGGTCCTACAATCGCGGGTTTTGTTTCGTCTTATTTTGGTGATGTTTTAAAATGGGGAATTTTGAGTGGAATTATTTTCCCTATCATCATGATTATAGTTTTACAGATGGGAAAAAAGGAAAAAAATAAAAGGAGTCTCTAAAAATTGCAATTTTTAGGGATAACCTTTACTCAACCATATCCACACCGGCAAAATTCGCTAAAATCTGAATTTTGCCTGCAAGGTTTGGTGTGTAAATCAATTTTTCATCATCTGTGACAATTACCATTTCAAAATCCTGATCTTTTTCTTTGTGGTGATTTTTCCAATAGTCTATAGCCTTATCCTTTCCCATAACAAAAAGGGCTGTACTCAGAGCATCGCCATATAAACCTTTTTCTGTAATGATTGTAAGACTTGCAAGGTCATTTTGCACAGGTCGGCCAGTATTTGGATCAAAAATGTGAATGTAATTTTTGCCGTCATCGGTTGTAAAATAGCGTTCGTAACCGCCACTTGTAATTACAGCTTCGTTTATGACTTGGAGTCCGGCAACAGCGTTTTTGCCCCATGGATTTTTTATCCCGACAGACCATTTTAAACCATCAGTTTTACTTCCCAGCGTTTGAATGTTGCCACCTAAATCTAAAATTGCAGATTTTATCCCGTTTTTTTGCAAAATTTCAATCGCCTTGTCGCCGGCGTAACCTTTTCCGACAGCTCCCAAATCAAGCATAGTTCCTTTTTTTAAAGAAATATAATTGTCTTGAATTGTAATTTGATGATAGTCGGTTAGGGGCAAAAGATTTGCAATTTCTTCGTCGGATGGCAGCCGGTAATTTTTATTTGTGAAGCCCCAGGCAGAAGTAATGGGGTAGAGGGCAGGATTCAAGGCTCCCTGAGTGCGATCTGCCATTTGCAGAGCAAAAGAGAGAATCTGGCTTGTGTAAGGAGAAATCAAAAACTTTGGGTTTTCTGTTGTTTGATTTATTTTATAAAGGTCACTACCTTCTTTGGTTGTAGACAGAAGATTTTCTAATTTTAGGATTTCGTTTTTGGCTTCCTCTGCTGCTTTTTCTGCATTTTTCCCGTAGGTCTGAATGGTCATAAAAGTGTCCATCGCTTCAAAAGATATGACAGATTTTCGCAGACTGCAGGAAATCATCATAAAAAATATGAAAAATAAAAGAACTATTAGGATTGATGATTTGAATAAGATTTTCATAAGAACTAGGTTAGCATTTTGTGGATTAAAAATCAAAAACTGCGTCAAAAAGTGGTGATTTTTTGAGGAAATTTGCAAATTCTTGAGTCAAAAGGGCTCAAAATTGATGGGTGGAAAAAAACTGCCTGGGTAAAATTTGCTCAGAAAAAAAGTATTTTTTTGGCTTTGGAGGGATATTTTTGTTGAAAAAGGGGAAAATCGCCCAAAACGAGGGGTTCGATGTGGATGAAAAAGCTAATGGGAAAATGCTCCCACAATACCAATTGGAAATTTTCATTGGAGTGGGGTAATCACAAAAAAATAAAAAAAAATATCA
>CAVFQN010000003.1:0-5324 GCA_963624615.1 Treponemataceae bacterium
AGCAGTCATATTTTGATTTTGTACCAGATTCTCAAAATCGAAACCTTTAACTGCAATTTCAATTCGTTTTTCTTCTGATAAAGAAGCTAGATATTTATTAATATTTTTTGAAATAGCACTCTGAACAAAAGAAACTTCAAAGCACTCTTTCTGGAGAGGAATAGAAGCCATCTGATCTTTTTCAAAAGCCTCAAGTTTTTTAGCGTAAGCTTCTTCTTTTTCGGCTTTAGTTTTTGCAAGGCTTTCATCCACCGAAGCCAAAATTTGTGCACAATCAGAATCAGCTTTTTTAAGAATTTCTTCAGCCTTTTTTCTAGCCTCTGACTGAATTTCCTTATCCAAAATATCTGTAGAACGTAATTCCTGCATTCTAAACCTCTGTAATGATCTTCGAGCCCTCTAAAAATTGTGATTTTAGAAAGTCCCTATCCATAAGTTTAAAAATCTCCTTAAACATCGACACCAACAGCTTCTTTAATTGCATCCGAAAGTGATTTTTTACCCTTCAAATGTCCGTCCAAGCCCGGAACTTCGACTATCAGAGGAAATTTACCTGTTTTTTGCCATGCTACTTCTTCGTCTTCAATCTGGCTGGCAGCGTGTTCTGTCAAAATCAAAACCCGGGGGATTTCTCCGGAAGGAACATTTACAACTCCCCCCTTCCCCGTCAAACGATTAAAAGCATCAAGAACTTCCGCCCTTGTTTCTGCAATTGAACCGTCAACGCCAGTCAATTTGAAGGCCAGAACGATTTCTCGTTCACCAATAACGTAAAATTTCAATTTAATCCCGTCGAATTAATCTCGTAATTCTCTTGAAACTCTAACTACATGAACAAGATGAGAACTGCAACAAGCATTCCCCAAAGACAAATACCTTCTGCAAGCCCCAAGAATGGAAGAGCCTTACCTGAAAGTTCCGGATTTTCGCTCATGGCGCCCATAGCTGCCGAACCAATTTTTCCTACAGCCATACCGCCGGCAATACAAGCCAATCCAACTGCTATAGCAGCAGCCAGATACTTTACAGCACCAGTAGAAGATGATGCTACAGCCTCAGCTTCCTGTGCAAACAAACCAGCACAGCTTCCCAAAACTGCCAAGATTGCAAAAATTCTCTTTTTCATATAACACCTCTTTTTTAGGTCTAAGCTTTTTAGCCCATATCCTAAATAATAATTTAGGGCATCTCTAAAAATTGCAATTTTTAGAGGTTCCCTTTACAGATTAAATTTAAACGGTTTAAACTCTCGTCCTGTTTCGTGGAAGAACTTACTGAAGAATTCATAATACTGCAATCGTACAACCTGAATTGCGACAATCATTCCTTCCAAAACAATAATCAAAGCGTTTCCCAAAATCAAAACTATGATTCCACCAATTGTTGCCTGACCACCACACAAGTTTGTCAATGTAAGAATTGTGAAATTCAAAACAGCGTGTGATAATGCAAAAGCACCAACACGGACAAAGCTGACAGTGTTAGAAAGATAACCGGAAACAACCTCGATAATTTCTACCACACTTGAAATTACGTAAGAACCAAAGCCGTTTTCCAGCAAAGGCTTTTCGTGATTCAAGAGCCGCTCAAAAGGAGCCGCAAATGCCGCAAAGAACAGAGCAACTCCAATTATAATCCAGTCATAAGCAGCAATTTTATGATGCCAGACCGCAATTCTAATAACTAGGACAATCACATACCAGAAGAAAATTGCACCGGCAAGACCATTTTTTCCAAAAAAGGCGTCACCATATTTTTTTCTGATAATGTTATTGATGATATTGATGATTAAACCACAAGTATTGATGATAAAACCAATTCCAACCGCAACCCCAAACACCGCAAACATAGCAATAATAGACTTAGGATCACCATTCGGCATAAGTTTTACAATCGGAGCATGAGGATTGCCAAACAAACCTGTAATCCACATGGCAAATGGTTCAAGCAATTCTTCTGTTCCAAAGAATTCGCCGGTCAAAAGTCCCATAATAGAACTTGAAACACCAATGCACATAAAAACCCGGCCAAATTTTTCCCAGCCACCAAGTTTGAAAACTTTCAGCGTCATTAAAAGCCCGACAAGGAAGAGAACTAAGCCCTGTCCGCAGTCACCGAACATAATTCCAAAAAGAACTGTGAAGAAGATTGCTACCCAAGGGGTCGGGTCAATTGTACCGTAAACTGGCGACCCGTAAGAAAAAATCACCCTTTCAAAGTTTTTAACAAGTTTTCCATGGGTAAGTTTTACAGGAACCGGCTCTTTTCCAGACATAACGCTCGGAACTTCAAAAGGTTCATAATCACGAATAGCAATTCGACCTTCTGTCAATTCGTCCAAATCTTTCATGTACTGGTCTACTCCAGTTGCAGGAATCCAACCTGTAACCCGGTAAACCAATTCTGTAGATTCAAGTTTTCTCGTAATATCACCAATCTGAACCGCAATTGCAAATTTTGCCAGTAATTTTACAAGCTGGCCTTTGTGAGTTTCTGCAAAATTTTCTTTTTCGGCAGTAAGTTCTTCAAGTTTTTTCTCAGTTGCAAATTTGTTTGATTTTAATCCATCCAGAACATCTGCTGGCACACCTTTAAAATCAGACGGAACCTGCATTTCGGCAAAATTATAATTTTTGAGTTCCGTAGCCAGAGAAAAACGACTCTTCTTTGATGATGCAACCAAAATCCGCGATTTATCGTTTCCCAGAGGGATTACAGCCGCATGACCTTCAAGTGCATCCTTCAATTTATCAAAATCTTCTGCCGCAATTTTTCCTATTTTCAGAGAAATAAAAGACAAATGCTCCAATTCTGAATAAGAAGCCTGAAGATTTGAAAAAGCCATAGCTTCTTTATAGGCATCAGCTACTTTTGAAGCCTCCTCTGCCGCATCGGAAAGCCTGGTCTGCAATTCTCTATAAGCAGAAATTAATTTACTGGCAGCAGAACGATCTTCTTCCGTAGGCGAAGTAGAATTTTCGAGATTAACTGACAAATCATCAAAAACTAAATCCGAATAGATCTTTTTAAGTTCATCATAAAATTGACCGTCAATATTCGGACCGACCGCTTCTTCATCATCATTTTTATTATCTTTTAACTTAGACTGAAACTGAAAATTCCCCTGTTTCCCGATATATTCAATTACAGTCGAAATATCCTGTTTAAAAACCAAAAGTTCCAGTAACCTCATTTCGGTTGTTCTAGCCACTTAATCCTCCTTCTGCAATAATTCCTGCAGTTTGCATTGCTTCTTCTGTGTTTATATTCAATCTTAAACTTTCAACTGCCGTTCTTATGCAGTTTAGTTCATATTCTTTAATTTTATACCAGCCCACCAGAGAACAGTCCGTCATCGGATATTGGTGAAAAGCCTTCATAGCAAGTTTATTCACTTTGATGGCAGCTTTTTTTTCAATCCAGGCAGGATCAATCTGCCAATTTTCACCGGAAACGTAAGGATTTACATATTCCTTGTAAGTCCATTTTTCCCAAACCTCAGCATCATTCAAAGGCATTTCCAAAACCTTCATGGCAGGAGCGGCAACCGGATCTTCTAAACTTGGGCCTTCTGTCACATAAATTAATTTTTTAATAATCGCATCATCATCCATTTTGTAATAAATGCGAAGCCTCAAAGCCCAAACTATATTTTTTATTACATAAACATTAGAGAAAATTTCTTCCAGAACTTTTTTGTCTTCTCCAGCCGTTTTTTGAAGAGACTGCCACAGATGCTGAACTACAAAAAGATCCAGTTTATAATCAATATGCTGCAAGTCATGAACTGATGGAGTTTTGTTCAACCAGGAATAAGGCGTTCCTGCCGTAATTTCTACCAAATTCGGCCAGGCTTTGAAATTACATTTTGCAAAAGTCCTCAGATCCATAAGATTAGGAGCCTTTATTTCACCATTTGCCAGAGCAGCCGCAATCACTTTTAGATTTGAAACTTCATAAATACAGAGTAAGTCCGTCAAAATTGAATTAGGCTTGTCATAAGCATTTACAAAAGAAATATACTTGTCAAAAAAACGAGAAAATGCTTCTGTTTCTATTTTTTCTGCCAAAAGGACTTCTGGAATCACAGGAACAGGAGATTTAAAGAGCAAAGTCCACAATTCCCCAAGATTTTTCTGTTCAAAAAGGATTTGGCTTCGAGCCCCAACAAAAGATTTGCCCAAATTTCCACTGGCTTTAGCAAATATAAAAGAGCCTGCAGCAGATTTATCCATAACACATTCTCCTTTATGCCAAGAGAAGTTTTTCTAGCAAAGAATCAAAGGCTTTTTCATCTTGAGATTTACCTTCGAGCGAAGCCTTATACTCATCAATCTGCTTTTTGTATTTTGATTCGATTTCGTCGCGTTTAGAATTGAAATCAGCTTCCATCTGCATAACAAGCTGGTCATATTTTGATTTGTATTCTGAATTATATTGAAGACGTGCTTGGGAAAGTCTCTTATCAGCTTCTATTTTTGCGTCATCGATAAGAGCCGATGCAGATTTTTCAACTTCAATAAGATGATTAATTGCATCAAGTTCAGGATTATTTACTGCCATAAAAATGCCTCCGAAAAAAAATTAAGACTCAAACTTTTTTATTTGATCAAAACTTCCCAAAAAGCCCCGATCTCTAGCACACTTTTTTCGGTGAATTCAAACCGTCCCAATCATTCTTTACTTTTTCGCGTTTATAATCGGAAAGATTTAAACTCCATACAACCGCGACCGTTTTGTATTTATTTCTACAGTCGCAAGGCTGTATCATCTGTTTTATTCAGCAGATTCAGTTACTTCTACTTCAGAAGCTTCTTCTGTCACCCACCAGTCTGAAGAAGTTGTTGCCTCTTCGGCAGTTTCTTCTACAGCAGCAGCTGGCATAAGATCTTTTTCAACTTTTGGAGCCTTGTTTACAAGAGCCAAAGCCAAAGAAAGGGCAAAAAACAAAACTACAAAAACAAAAGAAGTCTTTGTCAAAACACTTGCAGAATGAGAACCAAATGCAGCAGTTCCACGACCGCCCAAAAGACCGCCCATTCCGTTTTCACCATCATCCTGAATAGAAACTAAAAGAATAAGTAAAAGACTTACAATTACAAAGAACACTAATAAAACAATACCTAAAGTACTCATGATTTATTTTTTCTCCATCTTTTTTACTATTAAAGTGCTAACCATAATAGTAAAAAAGAAATGTTTCGTCAATGTAATGCCCAATTACAAAACACAAATTGGAACAAATGTTTCAGCTTTAAGAGAAGCTCCTCCAATCAAGCCGCCGTCAATATCAGGCTGAGCCAAAAGTTCAGGAGCGTTAGAAG
>CAVFQN010000004.1:0-9110 GCA_963624615.1 Treponemataceae bacterium
GCCTGGAACTTTGTAGCACTCAGCCAGTACATCTGCGGTTTGCGTCCACAGCACGAAGGTCTGGAAATTGAACCGCGTCTTCCTTCACACATAAAAAATGCAGAATTTACCCGAAAATTCCGCGATGTTACTTACCACATCACTGTAGAAAGCAAAAATAACACAGGAGATGTAAAACTTGAAGTAAAGGGCGGAGTTGCCAACGGTCTTATTGTAAAGGCTGACAGCGGTGCTAAAGAAGTATTTGTAAAAGCAATTGTAGGCTAAAAAATCCTGCAAAAATAGAAAATCCCCCGAGTCGAAAAAGGCTCGGGGGATTTTTTTATTCACTCGGACATTCAAGGGTATCTCTAAAAAATCATCTTCTATGCTTTTTCAGAGATGCCTGTGCATTTTTAAAGTTGTCAAATCTAAAACTTCCCAGTCAAACTTTCAGAAATGCTAAAACAATTGTCTCCAATATTTTCTATACGGCGGACAAGGTCTATGTACAAAAGTTCGGCTTTTACGTCTGCACCGGCTTCCAGGCGTTTTCGGGCAACTTTTTTGAGGTCTTTGCGGAAGGCGTCAATTCCGTCTTCCAGTTCTGCTGCAAGTTCCAGTTTTTCCGGGGTCAACTGGCTGTTGATATTTCTGCGGATAAACTGGAGAAACTGGCGGACAAGTTCCAGATAAGGTAAAAGGCGTTCCATATCAATCTGCTGGAATTTCATTTTTTTATCGATACTGCGCACAACGAGCATAATTGTTGCATAACAAGAATCACTCATATTTTCAAGTTCATCAACAATCTGAATCATGCTGGAAATGTGGTTAATTTGCTTATCGGAAAGTGGCATCGACTCACATTTTATAAGGAAGTGGGTGATTTGTTCGTGCATCTGGTCAACATAATCTTCCGCTTTTGCACTTTCTTCGGCATATTTTTCTATGAATTCGGGAGTTCTCTTTGTAACGCCAATCTGGATTTTATCAAACATACCGCTCACGACATCGGTCATATCGGCAATGGCTTTTTCTGCCTGCATAATGTGAGTTGTAACGCTGTCTTTTCCCAAAAGTTCTGTAAATTCCAGGCGGAAAGTGGCAGAATTTTCTTTTGCACCGTCTTTGATGATTTTTTGAGAAATGCGGACAAGAGGATTTTGCAAAGGAAGAAAGAGAATGGTAGAAAGTGTCTTAAAAATCGTGTGAAGCATGGAAATTCTGATTGCAATATTGGAATTTTCATGGCCAGGGGTAAGGAGAATTACAAAACGCAAGAAAGGATGGAAGAAAATCATAGCCAGGAATGTTCCAAAAATGTTGAACATTACATGGATTACGGCAGAACGTTTTGCGTCGGCAGAAGTTCCAATTGCAGCCAAAATTGCATCGATTGTAGAACCGATATTGCTTCCCAAAGTCATGGCAGCTGCAAGTTCCCAGCTAATCAGACCGTTATAAGCCATAGTAATGACAATAGCAGTAAAGGCTGATGATGAATGCAGGAGGGCAGTAATCACCACACCAATCCCAAAACCTGCGATTAATGCTAAAGGTCCAGTTCCCTGAACCTTAAAAAGCCAGCCCAGTTCTTCGGGAGTAAAAACGGCAGAAAGTCCGCTCAATCCCAAAAACAAAAGACCAAAGCCCATAATCGCTTCGGCCCAGTTTTTATAAGCCCCTTTATTGATGATAGAAAGAAAATACCCTGCACCAAACAAAGGAATTGCAAAAGATGAAATATTAAAATTAAATCCGAAAATTGAAACAATCCATGCGGTAATTGTCGTACCAATATTTGCACCAAAAATTACGCCTACAGACTGGGTCAAAGTCATCAGACCGGCATTTACAAAAGTAACAACCATAACGGTAGTTGCCCCTGATGACTGAATAATCATTGTTACGATAAGCCCAGTCAGCAGCGAAATAAAACGGTTTCCAGTCAAAACGGAAAGAGCCCGCTGGAGTTTTTCACCAGCACTCTGCTGAACCCCGTCACTCATCAATTTCATTCCATAAAGAAGAAATCCAAGACTACCAATAAGCTCTAAGATGGGCTTTAAAACATTCATACTCCATACTATCAAAAAAATGACATTCTTTTCAAGAAAAATAAAATAGGATAGAATAGCAGAATGGGTATGGGAAAAATAAAAAATATTTTCAAAAAAACTGTAAAAAAGACTTTTGCCCTTGTTCTGGGACTTTCAATTTTCGCCTTTTTTGCCTGCAATCAAAATAATAATCAGCAGAATGACACAGACTCCATAGAATTACTTCCATCAGATGGAAATATTGCTGATATAGTTTCTAAACCTCAAAGCTGGCATATCACAAATAAAAGGATTTTGGTTTTATTTGCCTACGGTTTTAATGAAAATGACACAAAAGAAAATCTCCTTAATCTTCTTGATGAAAAATTTGGTCTGGATTCAAAAGGAGGATTGATTTACCCCGTAGTTTACCCTGACGATTTTAAGCATAACGCAAAAAGTTACGTCAACGAACTTTATTCAAAATTACAGGACGAGACAAAAGACTGGGCCGGAGTAATCCTCCTGGGGGCTCCAGAAAATACCCATTCGGCTTTGGCTAGAAATCAGGATGCCTGGAAACAAGAAGTTCCTTATCCGGTGATTGCTTTGTTCCCACAAGATGATATTTTGGGTTTGGAGTCGACCTGTGATATTGTGATTGATAAAGGTCACGCGGCAGCTTTGGCAGGGGAAGTTGAAAATGAAGAAATGGACGGCCAGTTGATTGATGAAGCCCCGGAAGTTCTTTGCGAAACGGTGAATTATATGATCACTCTAGACTATTCGCTGAAAAAAACTACGGCAATTTATGCCCACTTGCTACAAATGTTGAAAGGTAAAAATATCCGCCATTATGTTGACCCGGAAACAGGCTTGCAGTCAATTAATCACTTTGTTTTGGGTGCCTGAGCCAGATAAACTAAGACAGGTAGATTGGATTTTTTCATGTTGAACAAAATTATTCAGGAATATCAAAATTTAATAGGTTCAAAGGAAGATATTGACGCCCTGTCTCAAAAAGACCACGCCCGCCTTCTGATTCTTTCTGATTCCCACGGCAATTATAAAAAGATGGAAAAAATAATCCGCCAGTATGGGGCAAAATGCGACGCCTTTATTTTTTGTGGTGATGGTGCTTGTGATTTAGCAAACCTGCTTGCAATCGCTTTTTATGATGATGATCTCAAAGCCTGCATTCCCCCGGTAATTGCCTTTGTCCGCGGAAATAACGATCCAGGAACTTACCCGATAAATGGTGATTTTTCACTAAAAATTCCGTATTCCCAGGTTTTTACGGTAAATGGACAGAATATTTTTGTAACTCACGGTCACCGGGAAGGCGTCGATTTTGGAATGGAAAATCTGGGATTGGAAATGCAACTTGAACAATGTCGTACCGCTTTTTTTGGCCACACCCATTTTGCCGAAGAAAGCCGGCAAGGTGATTATAAATTCGTAAATCCGGGCAGTTGTTCCAGGCCACGAGGTGGCCAGCCGGCAAGTTTTGCCATTGCCACTGTAGAAAAAACTTTTGTAGATCTGGTTTTTATCAAAATGACTTTGAAATCTGATGGAAGCGAAAGTTTTGATTTCTGGACGCCGGTCTGGTAAGGGAAAATTGACTGGTCGGGGGATTTTGACACCAAGTAGGCGATTTGCACACCTCCCGGGCGTTCACACACCACCCAGGAAAATTTGTCACCTAGGGGCGACAGTCCGCATTCCCAGACAAATCCTCTAATCAAACCTAAATCCAAAAGAATCGTGGCCTGGATAAACGAGAGTTCCCATAGGAATTTCCTTTTTTAATCTGGCCAGGCTATGAATGATTGTCGCTTCGTCACCACCGTACATATCCGTACGTCCGTAACCGCCATAATCAAAAAGTGTATCGCCAGAAATCAGAGTATTTTCCGCCTTATTGTAAAGGCAGATTGAGCCGGGACTATGACCCGGAGTATGCAGAACTTTCCAGCCAAAAATGTCTGAACCTTCGTGCAAAAGCTGGTCGGCAGGTGGCTGTTCTGCAAGAGTATCAAAAATCTGGGGAATATCGAAAAAACTTACGAGAGAAGTATTCATTGGTCCCGGCGGATTTTGCAATTCCAGGGCTTCGCTTTGGTGAATGCAGATTTTTGCCTGGGGAAAAGACTTTTTTACAGGGGCAATTCCTGTGATATGGTCAAAATGAGAATGGGTCAGGACAATGGCAAGGCAATCCAGTTTTTTACTTTTAAGATAATCTGTAATTGAGTTTTCGTCATGGGAAAGGGAACAGGCTGCAGGGTCGACTACAAAGCATTTTTTTTCGCCTCCAGGGCGGCCATTTTCTTCAGGATTTTCAATCCCAACAATCAAACTATTAACTCCAAAAATCCCACTTCTAATTACATGAACTGCCATAAAATCCCCATTCTCCCTAAAAAATAAAAAAAAAGAGACCGGCTATCAAAACAACCAGTCCCTTTCACCTTAAGACTTAAGGGAACCTAAAATTTGCAATTTTTAGAGATTCCCTTAACTTTCAGTCTGTCGCAAAAATCGCTTACATTCCAAAAGGTTCTTTATCAGCGGCTGCTTTTTCTGCTGCTGCGTATGCTGCTGCATCTTCGGCTGCCATTTCCTGTTCTGTCATTGATTCTGCTGTAGAAACAGGGCTTGCAATTTCCGACTGAATTTCAGCATTTTCGGCATTTTCATCATCAGTCTTCTGGCGACTGTAACTTACTGCCAACTTGCGGCCACGATAATCATAACCATTCAATTTATCAATTGCAGTCTGAGCATCTTTTGTATAAAGCTGAACAAAAGAATAATTTGCCAGAACTTTTATATCACCAATACATTCACGATCAATTCCTGCAGCACCAATCAAAAGACCAACAAGGTCACGAGGATAAACCCGGCGATTTTTTCCAATGCTGATGAAGATTGAAGTACCTTCGCCTTCTGGAATTTCAACACGAGGATGGCGAGGACGTTCTTCTGTAGTTGCAAGAGGAGCGGCAGAATCAGCTGCTGGAGCAAAAGGACGTTCGCGAGAAATTCTGCGGTTATTTTTTTCGTTGCGATCATTGCGAACGCTGCGGTCGTTACGATCACGACGAGAATTTCCAAATGAGTGGTAATGTTTTAAACTTTCCTTCAACATAAATGCAATAACATACTTTCTTACTGTGAGTGGAACATTCTTTTTGAAAAGTTTGTTCAAATCTGAAAGCATATCTACATTTTCTACAGTTTTAACTTTTTCTGTTGCTGACTGAAGGTAATCTGCAACCTGATCTTCATTAATCTTAAATTCACGATTAAATGACATATTAGTCTCCTATTAAAAATAAATCACCGTTTTACGGTAGTAATTTTAAAGTTGTAAAAGATATCCGGAATTAAATTTCTTAAAGCCTATTCTAGTTAATAAAGGCTGTAAAATATCCGGAGCAATAAAATTTGGGATTAAAACCCACCCTTTTCCAAGTTTTTCGAGCTTAGTAATACACAGATTTATCAGCTCTGTGCCAATGCCCAAACCTCGGAACTGTTCAGGAACAAAAAGACTAGTAATAGTCAAAATGTTTTTCTGTCTGTCTAAAATTGATGATACTGTTATACATCCTGAAAACTCATCAGAAAGACTGTAGCAAACATAACCTGTCTGAAAATCTGACTTGTCATTTTCAAAATGATTAAGCCACATTTTACAAATTGCTTCATTTACTTCTGACGGAACTTCTTCATCATCATACCAACTTGCGTCAATATTCAAAAGGATTGTTTTTTTATCAACCGACGAATCATATTCTTTAAAAGAAAAATCATCATGCACCAAAGAATCATCAGATTCCGAAAGCTGATCTAACTTTTCAAGTCCCCATATTTCTCGCAAGGAATTGTACCATTCGTTGATACGTGCTGACATAATTCTGTGCTTAAAAATATGCCATCGTTTATCAATTTCTGGGTAATCTTTTAAAACATTTCTAAAATTCTTAAATACCCCCCTTCCTGAATGCAAGACACTCTGTAATTTATCATGAGCAAGCGGCGAGTGAAGTTGATTTACAAAATCCTCACGAATCAAAAAACCGTCTGCAGGCTTCCATTCAGGTAAATCATAAAAATTTTCATCATCAGATGTATGATTACCACTTTCAACCAACTGATTTGAAGCAGCATCTACAAGAAAAACTTTTTCCTGATTTTCCATTGCCGAGATGATGCTGTCTATAAGTTCATCAGTTAGTAAAAAAGTCATAATTATTTAGGCAAATCAGCCTTTTTTGTAACAATTTTGCTGATAAGACCGTAATTTACAGCTTCTTCTGCATCCAGCCAGTAATCTCTATCAGTATCTTTTGTAACCTGATCCAAAGGAGTTCCTGTTTGGTCTGCAATAATTTTATTCAATTTTGCACGGATTTTTTCCATGTCTTTTGCATAAATTTCGATATCAGTTGCAACGCCCCGCATTCCACCGAGAGGCTGATGGATTAAATAACGGCTGTTTGGCAGACCAATACGATTTTTTTTGTCTACTGCAAGCAAAACTAAAGTTGCAGCAGAAGCAATCAGTCCCATTCCAATAAGGAAAACAGGAGCTTTTACATAACGAATAACATCAAAAATGGCAAAGCCAGCATCAACATCCCCACCAGGCGAGTCAATATACATATAAATTGGGGCTTTTTCATCTTCTGAATCCAAAATAAGGAGCTGACGAACAATTGAATCAGCTAATTCTTTGTTGATTTCACCAGTTAAAATAACCTGACGAGTTTTGAGAAACTTGTCTGCAAACTGTTCTGGCGCTTTCTGTTTTTTTTCTTCGTCCTCATAAAAAAAAAGAGGAGCATTGTAAATTGATTTTGTAGTCATATAATAAATATAATAGAAAATAAAACCATTGGCAATTACAATAAAAATTAGGTCTGCCTGGTTATGGAAAAATTTATGGAAAACAATCCCCCTTCCCCTGATAAAATCTGTCCTGTTTGCGAAAATAAAGCTTATCTTGCTTCTATGGATATGACGCCAGAACTAGTAGAAGAAATGGCCGCCCAGGAAGAAATCTCTGATTTTGTGGGTGAAGAAGTCTATAAACAAAGGTTGGAAATTTGTAATTCCTGTCCTAAACTTATAGGAAAAATGACTTGTGCAAACTGTGGATGTTTTGTTCAGTTCAGGGCAAGACATAAATTTGCAAGCTGCATAGAAGGTAAATGGTGATGATTTTGGGCTGATTGGTGATAATTTCACTCCACCCTATCATTTTTTGAAATCTTAAAGGAAATCTTAAAAATAAAAGGAGGCCGGAAAATGGCTTACAACAAAAATGACGTTGCTCCAGAACCACCGATGGGCTGGAATTCTTATGATTATTACAACACGACAGTAAATGAAGCTCAGGTAAAAGCAAATGCTGATTACATGGCCAAAAATCTGAAAAAATATGGCTGGGAATATGTCGTAATTGATATTCAGTGGTCAGACCCGGACGCCGGCAAAAAAAATTGTCAGGGTGTTCAGTATATTCCTTTCAGTCGCTTTAATATTGATGAATTTTCCCGCCAGATTCCAGCCGAAAACCGTTTTCCGTCTGCAGCAAATGGAGCCGGATTTAAGCCACTCGCTGATTATATTCATTCTCTAGGCTTGAAATTTGGAATTCATATTATGAGAGGAATTCCACGTTTTGCAGCCCACGATCATCTTCCAATCAAAACTCACGACGGAACAAAAATCACAGCAGATATGATTGCAAATCCTTATTCTATCAGCCGATGGAATCCGGATATGTATGGAGTTGATGCGTCAAAACCTTACGCCCAGGATTATTATGATTCAGTTTTTGAATTGTATGCCCAGTGGGGTGTTGAT
Source organism: Treponemataceae bacterium (assembly GCA_963624615.1). Classification (GTDB taxonomy): domain Bacteria; phylum Spirochaetota; class Spirochaetia; order Treponematales; family Treponemataceae; genus Treponema_D. The sequence goes on from CAVFQN010000004.1 coordinate 7,902, forward strand.
TATGTAAAAGTTGATGATATTTGCAACACAAATATGTATCCTGCAAATCCTTATTCTGCAGAAAAAGAAATTGAAATGATTGCAAATGCAATTGAACACAGTGGCAGGGGGATGGTTTTGTCACTATCCCCAGGACCTGCAGTCATAGAAAAAGCCCACCATTACAAAAATTACGCAAATATGTGGCGTATTACAGATGATTTTTGGGATGATTGGAAACTTTTAAAAGCCATGTTTGAACGTTGCGAAGTCTGGCAATCCCACGTCGGCAACGGCAACTGGCCAGATTGTGATATGCTCCCGATGAACGTTTTGGGCTACGGCTGGGGCGATATGGAAAACCCGGAAAACAAAGGCTGGAAATGTAAATTCACCCAGGAAGAAACAAGAACTATGGTGACTTTGTGGTCAATTTTCCGAGCCCCTCTGATGATTGGAACGGATTTGCCACAACTGGACGATTTTAACTTGAGCCTTTTGACAAACCCGGAAATTATTCAGATGAACAAAAATCCTTTGCAAGCCTACCAGGTTTCTGCAAGTTGTAATGAAAATATTGTGACCTGGATAAACGAATGTCCGGATCAGACTTCCTACTATGAATGTTTGTTCAATTTGAGTGAAGAAGAACAGACTGTAAAACTGAACCTGGCAATCGGGAAAGATGACAATATCCGCGATTTGTGGGCAGGAAAGGATTTAGGAGCCAAGGCTGAGTTTAAAATTCCGCCACACGCATGCAAGGCGTTGAAGGTTTCAGTAACAAAGTAAGGTAACGTAGAGATAGAGTAAGCGTAGTATAATGTTTTTGGAACGCCCAGGAAAACCTGGGTGCTTTTTTTAGGGAAAAAGTACAATTTCGAGAGAAAAAGAAAAATTGACAGAACACTTTTTTTGTATAGTGGATATAATATCATTTTATAAGGAGTAAAGTTTTATGAAAGAATGTTACAAAAAGTTAGTAAGCATTTTATGCGTTTGAATTATTATCATTGGTGGTGTAATGGGTTATGCAATATGGAGTGAGATTTTATATGAAAGCCCGGTAACAGATCTTTTAGTAGGTCTACTCGTTGGATTTATTATAGCAGCTATAACTAACGGACCAATTTTGCTTTTGATTTCCATTGATAGCAATATAGAAGCTTTGAGAAAACAAAACAATTGTATTTCGTACAAAGATTATTCTAAATCTGAAAAAAGAAAGAT
>CAVFQN010000005.1:0-2025 GCA_963624615.1 Treponemataceae bacterium
AGTTTGTAAACAAAAGCTGTTTTATCTGCGTAAACTGCATTGCGGGAGCGGATTTCTGAAAATGTCTGAATACCGATTGGTAAAAATCTTCCTTGAGCCATAAGTAAATTATAGCATATATGGGGAAGATTTACAGTGTTTTTAAAGAGATGACATATAAAAACAAGCCTGCCCTTTACAACAAAGCCTTTTATTGACTGGTAAAAAATGTGATTTTAATTCAAATTCACTTGGAAAAATGTGATAAATCCTCTAAAATTATCTGGAAAAATGTGATAAAAGCAACAGTACCTCCTGCGCTGCCGCTAACGTGGTGTACTTATGGGGAAAAATCATGATTTTAAAACGTAAAATTGACAATTTTTTACTTCAATGGAAAAAAAATCCAGACCGCCTGCCTCTCATAATAAAAGGGGCCCGGCAGATTGGAAAAACTTTTTCAATAGAAAAATTCGCACAGAACTACAAATATTTTATAGAAATCAATTTTATAACTTCGCCGGAATATAAAACGATTTTTACTGCGGGCTATTCTCCAGAAATAATTATCAGGCAAATTACGCTCATAAATCCGGATTTAAGATTTGTTCCAGGCCAGACGCTCATTCTTTTTGATGAAATTCAAGCCTGCCCCGACTGCACTACAAGCCTTAAGTTTTTTAAACTCGATGGAAAATATGATGTTATCTGTTCAGGTTCTCTTTTGGGAGTAAATTACAATCAGATTACATCCGTAAGTGTGGGCTATAAACAGGATTACGAAATGCACTCGCTTGATTTTGAAGAATTTCTGTGGGCAAAAGGCTACAGCGACGAACAGATTGAAACGATTTTTGAACACATAAAAAACACTCAGCCTTTTACTGAAACTGAATACAATGTCTGGCTTGAAAATTTCAGGGAATATATGACCTTGGGCGGAATGCCGAAAGTTGTGCGGCTCTTTGTTGAACAAAAAAATTATTCAGGAACTCTTGCAGAACAAAAACAGATTTTAGCCGCCTATGAAGAAGACATCACAAAATATGTTCAGGGACTTGATAAGGCAAAAGTAAAAAATATTTACAATCACATTCCAGTCTTTTTGGCAAAAGAAAATAAACGCTTTCAAATTACAAAAGTAAGTCCTGGAGCAAGAAACCGCGAATATGTCGGCACAGTGGACTGGCTAAAAGATGCAGGAATTATAAATGTATGCTACTGCCTTGAACAAGCCGCGCTTCCTTTAAAAGGAAACTACAAATCGTCTGATTTTAAAATTTACTACAGAGACACAGGGCTTTTAATTGCAAGTCTTGACCAGGAATCCCAGGCAGATTTACGGCAGAATAAAAATTTTAATCTTTACAAAGGTGCCATTTATGAAAATATTGCTGCAGATATGTTAGTAAAACAAGGCTATGACCTTTATTATTACAAAAACGAAAAATCCACACTGGAAATGGACTTTTTTATCCGCGACGCTAAGTCGTTAATTCCCGTAGAAGTAAAAGCTGGAGACAATGCAAGTGCCTCACTAAAAAATCTGATTGAAAAAGAAAAATACCCAGACATAAAATACGGCATAAAACTCTGCAACAAAAATATTGGCTTTAACGGCAAGTTTTACACTTTTCCATATTTCTGTGGATTTTTGCTGAAAAGATATATTTTTGAAACAAAGATTTAAGAAAAAAGTTCGCTGTCTTTTAGAGAGATGACATATAAAAACAAGCCTGCCTTAGAAAACGAAAGACAGGCGGTTATAAAACTGATAAGATTTCGGGCTTTATAATCTGTCATCCCGCCCCTGAAACAAGTTCAGGGTGACCAAGTCGTCGCAGCGACCTGACTTGAGAGTCAGGCTTGGGCGATAAGTATAGGGCGAAATTCCTCGGCATTCCGCCCTATACGATAGAGATGCTGAAACAAGTTCAGCATGACATTTTGATATTTTGCAGTGTTGATAATTGCCTGAAAATGTCTTCTGATTTTTTTCTGTACTTCATAGATTGCCTGAATTCTTGAATGTGAAGCTTTCCAGAG
>CAVFQN010000006.1:0-13696 GCA_963624615.1 Treponemataceae bacterium
GGTCTTCTGCTTCGGCAACTGAAGTTGCCTTCGCAGCTGCTCCATAGCCTACCGCGGGGCAGCGGGGGGGTATTTAGACGTTACAAATCTCACCCAAAGAGAGGAAAGACTATATGACATTTTCAGAGATGATTCAAGAGAATAGAGAAGAAGGCTGGGCTGAGGGGCGAGAAGAAGGTCGTAAAGAAGGTCGAGCGGAAGGTAAAGAAGAAAAAGCCCTTGAAACTGCAAAAAATTTACTTGATATGCAGATGATACCTGAACAAGTTGCAAAAGTGACAGGTTTGCCATTGGAACAGATTCTTGCATTGCAAAAGGTAAACTAATCTCTCAAATTATAGTTTTATGGATAATTGTCTCAATAAAATCTTTAATTATACTTAAAACCTTTCGTGGTATTGAAAATCATTAAAATCCTTTTTATAATAGTTTAAACGAAACATTCCGGAGGATTGTATGAAAAAAATGTTTGCCGCCCTTTTGATGGTGGCTGTATGTGTAACAGCTTTGTCAGCTAAGCCTAAGAAGGCAAAAAAGGCAAAGACTATTAAAATTGGTATTATTCAGCTGGTTGAGCATAGTGCTCTTGACGCAAACTACAAGGGTTTTGTAGACGGTCTTGCAGAAGCTGGTTATGTTGATGGTCAGAATATCAAGATTGATTACCAGAATGCCCAGGGTGAACAGGCAAACTGTGTTACAATCGCTGAAAAACTTGTAAACGACCGCGACGATTTGATTTTTGCAATTGCAACTCCTGCCGCTCAGGCCGTTGCAAACCTCACTCAGGATATTCCAATTCTTGTTTCTTCTGTAACCGATCCTGCATCTGCAAAACTTGTAAAATCTAACGAAAAACCTGGTACAAACGTTTCTGGAACTTCGGATCTTACACCTTGTGCTGCTCAAATCAAACTTTTGAAACAACTTGTTCCAGAAGCAAAAACTGTTGGTATGCTTTTCTGTTCAAACGAACAGAATTCTTATTTCCAGATTGCTCTTGCCGAAAAAGCTTGTGATGAACTTGGCTTGAAATATATCGAAGCAACTGTTTCTAATTCAAACGAAATTCAGCAGGTAACTCAGTCACTTTGTGGCAAAGTTGATGCAATTTATTCTCCAACTGATAACATGATTGCAGCAGGTATGGCTTTGGTAGGTCAGATTGCTGTTGAAAACAAGATTCCTGTAATTGTTGGTGAAGAAGGTATGTGTAATGCCGGCGGTCTTGCAACTTATGGTATTGATTACTATGAGCTCGGAAAACAGACTGCAAAAATGGCTGTTGAAATCCTCCGCGATGGCAAAAAGCCAAAAGATATGCCAATTCAGTATCTTGATAAATGTAACCTGAAAGTTAACGAGGAAACTGCAAAAAAATTAGGAATTAGTATTCCTACAAATCTGTAATTCGGATAAAATAGGTGCAGGCTTGTGCTAATTTGAGGATTTTTCCTTAGCCGGTCTGCACTTATTTTTTTTCCGCGATTCTATTTTGAAAAGTTATTCTTGAAAAAGTTTTTCCGCGGTATCTTACGGGAGTTACTGTAAATGTCAATTTTATTTGCGATGGAAGGAGCTGTATCTCAGGGAATTCTTTGGGGGCTGATGACTCTGGGCGTTTACCTTACATTCAGGATTTTGAACGTTGCCGATATGACGGTCGACGGGAGTTTTGCTGCTGGCGGTGCCGTTTCGGCAGTGCTGATTGCCTCTAAGGGGATGGATCCTCTCCTTACTCTTCTTTTTGTCTTTTTGATGGGACTTGCTTGTGGTTTTGTGACTGGCTTTATGAACACAAAACTCCATATCAATATTCTTTTGGCAAGTATTTTAACTCAAATTGCACTTTATTCTATTAATATCCGTATTATGGGGCGGGCAAATACACCTTTGCTTGGCTGCGACACCATGATGTCAAAATTGCGAAATACCTGGGAAAATCTAACTGGCTCATCAATGTCATCTACAACCAGTTCTTTATTTATAGGTTTGATTTTTATTGTGGTTGTGATTGTAGCCATGTATTGGTTTTTTGGTACTGAATACGGAAGTTCTATCCGGGCTACAGGAAGCAACGAACATATGGTTCGAGCTATGGGCGTAAACACTGATACAACTAAAATTGTAGGATTGATGATTTCTAACGGAATGGTTGCTATGTCTGGTGCCCTTGTTGCTCAGAGCCAGGGGTATGCTGATGTTGGAATGGGAACTGGAACAATCGTAATTGGACTTGCTTCAATCATCATTGGCGAAGTAATTTTTGGTTCGCACTTTGGAATGTGGTGGACTTTAATTTCCGTCGTTTTTGGTTCAATCATTTACCGAATTGTAATTGCAGTTGTTTTGCAGTTGGGACTTAAATCAACAGATTTAAAACTTTTGACAGCTCTGGTCGTTGCAATTGCACTTTCTGTACCAGTTTTCAAACAGAAAATTGACAGACGTCGAAAAGCCTACAAGGGGCCTGCAAACGAAAGAAATACAAGACATGCTGATGACAACTACAAGCATGATAATTCATCTAACTAAATTTAACTGAAAAGAGGCGAAATTATATGTCTATCATGCTGAAACTTACTGATATAACCAAAACTTTTAATCCGGGAACTGTTACAGAAAAAAAAGTTCTCCGCGGTCTTAACCTGGAACTCGAAGATGGTGATTTTGTTACTATCATCGGGGGAAATGGAGCTGGAAAATCAACTTTGCTCAATCTGATTGCGGGCGTTCACTATACCGATACAGGAAGCATTGTCCTGGACGGAGAAAATCTTACTGGCAAGCCTGAATATTACAGAGCCCGTTATCTGGGAAGAGTTTTCCAGGATCCAATGATGGGAACGGCTGCCAACATGGAAATTGAAGAAAACCTTGCAATGGCAATGCGACGTGGTAAAAAACGCGGACTTGCATGGCATATCGAAAATGACGAAAAAGAATTTTACAAAGAAAAACTTGCACTTTTGGATTTAGGATTGGAAAATCGAATGACCGCAAAAGTTGGCCTTCTTTCTGGAGGTCAGAGACAGGCTTTGACCCTGCTCATGGCAACTTTGCAGCGGCCAAAACTTCTGCTTTTGGATGAACACACGGCCGCCCTTGACCCGAAAACTGCTCGCAAAGTTCTTGAACTTACCGAAGAACTTGTTGCAAAAGATAAATTGACTACTTTTATGGTTACCCACAATATGCGTGACGCAATCCGCTTTGGAAACCGCCTGATTATGATGATGGACGGCCAGATTGTTTTTGATGTTCGTGGCGAAGAAAAACAGAAACTCACAGTGGAAGACTTGCTGGAAAAATTCGAAGCCAGCGGAGTTGTCAGCGATAAATTGTTGGGAGCGTAAAGCATTGAAGGGAATTGCTAGGGATTGCGATTTATGTAATTGACATTTATTTCTGATAGTTTTATCATAATAAGCAGAACTGAACAAAGGCGTTCATTTTATTTAGTGGCTTAGTTTCTCTGAGTAAAGTGGACGTCTTTTTTTTGCTCAAAATTGTTTTGAGATTCCGGAACGTCATCCTGAACTTGTTTTAGGACCGGAATGACGGTGTTTTGGAGGCTTTATGGCGTATCTAGTTCTTGCAGATGGAAGTGTTTTTAAGGGGAGTCCTGTAGGAGCTTTGGGTACGACTATCGGAGAGACGGTTTTTACGACTGGAATGACAGGCTACTTGGAAACTTTGACTGACCCCAGTTATTTTGGTCAGATTGTGACCCAGACTTTTCCTTTGATTGGGAATTATGGGGTTATTCCACAGGATTTTGAAAGTAAAAAAAGCTGGGTTCGGGGATATATTGTTCGGGAAATTTGTGATTTGCCTTCCAATTTTCGCTGCCAGGGAGATTTGGATTCTTTTTTAAAAAGTCAAAATATTGTTGGAATCTGTGGGCTTGACACCAGGGCTTTGACAAAAAAACTTCGGGAAGTTGGAGTCATGAATGGAATGATTACCAGCGATGAAAAATGCCTAAAAATTACGGAAAAACTTTTAAATAAAATCAAAAATTATAAAATCGAAAATGCGGTGGAAACCGTAAGCTACAAAAAAATTGATGGCCAGGAAAAAACAATGGCTAGAAGTAGTGATTTTCTTCACGTTCTTCTTTGGGATTTTGGAGCCAAGGCTAATATTAAAAGGGAACTGGAAAAGCGGGGAGTGAAAGTTACGGTTTTGCCATATTCTGCTAAGGCGGAAGAAATTCTTGAACTTAAGCCGGATGGGCTTATGCTTTCTAACGGACCTGGCGACCCTGCCGACAATACTGGGGTAATTTCTGAAATTGCGAAAATTTGTGATTATGATAAAAAGCTGATGACAGAAAAATCTGCCGATGCAAAAACCAAGCCACTGGTGATTTTTGGGATTTGTCTGGGCCATCAAATGCTGGCTCTGGCTAGCGGTGGAAAAACTTCTAAATTAAAATATGGCCACCGGGGTGGGAACCACCCTGCAAAAGAATGCAAAACTGGCCGGATTTTTATTACCAGCCAGAACCATGGTTATGCGGTGGAAAATGATTTTTTGCCCCAAAGTGCAAAGCTTTCTTTTGTAAATTGCAATGACGGCACTTGTGAAGGTTTAGATTATGATGATATTCCGGCTTTTGGCGTTCAATTTCATCCGGAGGCCTGTGGAGGCCCTCATGATACGAACTTTTTGTTTGATAAGTTTGTAGAGATGATGAAAAAACGGTAAAACCTGCGTGAGCGCTGGGAGCCCCTGCGCAGCAGTCGACCGCAACGAAGCGCAGCGAAGTGAGGACGATGAGCGTTAGCGAAGGGCGGACATAGCGACCCCGCCACAGGCGGGGACACGCCAAAATTTGAAAAAAGATATAGAAGGAAAAATATGCCATTAAATCCGAAAATCCACAAAGTTATGATAATTGGGTCTGGACCGATTGTGATTGGTCAGGCGGCGGAATTTGACTACGCGGGAAATCAGGCTTGCAAGGCCCTCAAACAGCTGGGGCTGGAAGTTTGTCTGGTCAATTCTAACCCTGCCACGCTGATGACAGACCACGCTATGGCGGACGAAATCTACCTGGAATCTCTGAAAGTGGAAACGCTGGAGAGGATTATCGAGCGGGAAAAACCGGATTCTCTGCTTTCGACTTTGGGAGGGCAGACCGGGCTTACTCTGAGCATGGAACTGGCAAAATCTGGATTTTTGGAAAAACATGGGGTTCAACTTTTGGGGGCAAGACCGCTCACCATTGATAAGGCGGAAGACCGACAGATGTTCAAGGATACGATGGAAGAGATTTGCGAACCCTGCATTCCGTCTAAAGTTGTGACTGATTATGATTCTGCCCTGGATTTTGCAAAAAATGTAATTGGATTTCCGGTTATTATCAGGCCGGCTTTTACTCTGGGTGGAACTGGGGGCGGAATTGCAAATAACGAGGCGGAATTTGATGAAATTGCCCATAACGGTTTGCACCGGTCTCCAATTGGTCAGATTCTGGTGGAAAAATGTATTTCCGGTTGGAAGGAAATTGAGTTTGAAGTTATGCGGGATTCGCATGGCAATGTGATTACTGTCTGTTCGATGGAAAACTTTGACCCGGTGGGCGTTCACACCGGCGATTCGATTGTAATTGCCCCGACGGTGACTTTGGCGGATAAAGAATATCAGATGTTGAGGTCGGCGGCTCTGAATATTATTTCGGCTCTGGAAATTGAAGGTGGCTGTAACTGCCAGTTTGCCCTGAATCCGGACACTTTTGAATATGCTGTGATTGAAGTAAATCCGAGGGTTTCAAGGTCTTCGGCCCTGGCTTCTAAAGCGACTGGCTACCCGATTGCAAAAGTTGCTGCTCTGATTGCGGTTGGTTTTACTCTGGACGAAATCCCGAATTTTATTACGAAAAAAACGGCGGCTGCTTTTGAGCCTGTGCTAGATTATGTCGTTGTGAAAATGCCAAAATTTCCTTTTGACAAATTTGTTTATGCGGAAAGAAAACTAGGCACTCAGATGAAGGCGACTGGCGAGGTTATGGCCATTGGGCAGAATTTTGAAGAAGCTATTTTGAAGGCGGTAAGGGGTGCGGAACTTGGCCTTACAGATTTAAATTTGCCGGCTTTTGTGGCTGAAAATGATGAAAAAATCTGCGAGAGAGTTGGCCAGTGCACCGATCAGAGGATTTTTGCAATTTACCAGGCTATAAAAAGAGCCTGTATGTCCATTGATGAGATTCACGAAGTTACAAAAATTGACAGGTGGTTTTTATACAAATTGCAAAAGATTGCCAATGCGGAAAATTCCAGAGATATGCTGGATGATGATTTGGGCGAAAAGTTTGGCAAGGAAGGGACTTTTTCTAAAGGCCTGCTTTATGAACCTCGGTCTTTTAAGATGGTCGATACCTGTGCCGGAGAGTTCAATGCAGAAACACCATATTTTTATTCGACGACCGGCGGCCAGGATGAAGCGGAAGAATATTTGAAAAAGCTGCACAAAGATGGAGCGGGCGTTGCGGGCCGGCGTTTGAGGCCCGCAGAGGGGGTAGTGGAAGACCGCACAGCGGGCTGGAGCGAGGGGGAGGCTTCCCCCTCCTCAAAAGGCACTGTCCTAGTTCTTGGCTCAGGGCCTATCCGGATTGGCCAGGGGATTGAATTTGATTATGCTTCGGTTCAGTGTGTACACGCACTCAAAAAACTTGGCTACGAGGTGGCCATCATCAACAATAATCCGGAAACTGTTTCTACGGATTTTGACACAGCGGACAGACTTTATTTTGAACCGCTGACACCTGCCGATGTAATGAACGTTATCAGGGTGGAAAAACCACTGGGCGTTGTTGTGGCTTTTGGCGGACAGACTGCCATCAAACTGACAAAATTCTTAGATCAGCAGGGGATTTTGATTTTGGGTACCAGCGCTGATGGAATCGACCTTGCCGAAGACCGGGAACGTTTTGAAAAACTTTGCGAAAAGCTTGGGGTAAACCGACCTAAGGGAATGACTGTTTTGACGGAAGTGGAAGCCCTGGAGGCGGCTGCAAGGCTTGGTTATCCTGTTTTGCTCAGGCCCAGTTATGTTTTGGGCGGTCAAAATATGATTATCGCCCGAAATTCCGCTGACATCAAAGAATATATGAAGATTATCCTGGCTCAGAAAATTGAAAATCCGATTTTGATTGATAAATACATGGAAGGAACTGAACTGGAAATTGACTGTATTTGTGATGGACAGGATGTTTTGATTCCGGGAATTATGGAACACATTGAAAGAACAGGTATTCATTCCGGAGATTCTATTGCGGTTTATCCTCCTTTTGATTTTACCGATCAGATGACTCAAAGTGTTGTGGAAAAATCTACGGCTATGGCTCTTGCTTTGGGAACTAAGGGGCTTGTGAATATCCAATGGCTTTTTTACAAGGGAGAATTGAATATTATTGAAGCAAATCCTCGATCTTCTAGAACTGTGCCTTATTTGAGCAAGGTTACTGGTGTGCCGATGGTAGAACTTGCTACCAGGGCTATGCTTGGTGAAAAAGTTAGGGATATGGGATTTGGGACAGGCTTGTACCACCAGCCGGATTATTTTGCGGTCAAAGTGCCGGTTTTTAGTTTTGAAAAACTGATGGATGTTGATACCCACCTGGGCCCGGAAATGAAGTCCACCGGGGAAGTTTTGGGAATTGCCCCGACGAAAGAGGAGGCTGTTTTTAAGGGAATGCTGGCAGCCGGGTGGAAGATGGATTGCAGGGCTGGCGAAATGGACAACGAGGAGTGCGGAATAGACACCGGGGTGTGGGAATGTGACACCGAGGTGGGCGAACATCCCACCTGGGGCGACGAACATAACACCAGGGCTGGCGAAAAAGACACCGAGAGCGAGATTCATTCCAGGGCTGTCAAAAATAACACCGAAGGGCGGGCTGATTTTTCTTCTACCCACCACCCATCCATCCTCTTTAGCGTGAGAAAATCCGACCTGCCGGAATTACCGGTTCTGGCAAAAAAATTCTTTGATTTAGGATTTGAACTCTACGCGACCAGCGGAAACGCTTCCACCATCGAGCGGTCTGGAATGACGGTTACATACGTTGCCAAAGTTCACGAAAACTACAAGGAAAATGTGATGACCTTGCTGGAAAGTGGCAAAATTGACTACCTAGTATCGACTTCGGCAAAAGGCCGCGACCCTCTTTCAGAATCGGTAAAACTCCGCCGACTTGCCGTAGAACACGACATAGACTGTTTTACCGCGATGGACACCGCAAACGCCATGGCAGACTGTCTGGCAACAAACTTTTCTGCAAAAAATCTTTGCCTGGTGGATATCAACAGAGATATTTAAGGGCGAGTTTCTTCTAATTGACAAATTCTTCTAATCTAGGTAATATTACCTAATAGCAAGGGCGCTACATTTTTTGGAGTGTAGAGCCTTTTTTTTTGCGAAAATACCATTTCATTTTTCAAACGGAGGAAATTATGAAAAAATTGGTAAAACTTGCTCTTTTGGCTTTAACTGCTTTCACATTTATTGCTTGTGGCGGTGAAAAAGAGAATGTAGTAAAAATTGGTGTTTATGAGCCTGCATCTGGTGATAACGGGGCTGGTGGTAAACAGGAAACTCTTGGTATGCAGTATGCTAATAGCATCACTCCAACGGTAGAAATCGGTGGAAAAACATACAAAGTTCAGCTTGAAATTGTTGATAATGAATCTTCAAATGATAAGGCTGTAACTGCCGCTTCTGAATTGGTTTCAAAAAATGTTGCTGTAGTTCTTGGTTCTTATGGTTCTGGAGTTTCTATCGCTGCTTCTGATACTTTTGCGGCAGCCGGCGTTCCTGCAATTGGGGTAACTTGTACAAATCCTCAGGTTACTGCTGGAAATGACCACTATTTCCGTATTTGCTTCCTTGATCCATTCCAGGGTTCTGTTCACGCTAACTTGGCTAAGGAACATTTTAATGCTCAAAAAGCATATTGTCTTTCTAAACTTGGTGATGATTATTCAGGCGGTCTTGTAAATTACTTTGTTGAAGCATTTACAAAACTTGGTGGGGAAGTTGTAGAAGAAACTTTCCCAGACGGAACTTCTGATTTTGCTGCTTATGTTTCTAATGCAAAAAAAATGGGTGCTGATGTATTCTTCTCACCAGTTTCTATCGAAGCTGCTGCCCTCATCATCGAACAGGCTAACACTCAGAACTTGGGCATTCCTGTTCTTGCCGGTGATACTTGGGATTCCAACGTTATTCTTGCTGCTGCAAAAGGTTCAAATGTTGATGTTTACGTTACAACATTCTTCGTAGAAGGTTCTGATGATGCTCAAGTTGTAGATTTTGTAAATGGTTTCCGCAACTACATCAACACAAACGCTACTGCTAAAACAAATAATGGTGGTGATGATGAAATCGCTGCTGTTTCTGCAATGGGATTTGATGCTTATTACACAGCTTTGGAAGCTATTAAAAAAGCAGGTTCTGTAAAGCCTGAAGATATTTTGGCTGCTCTTCCTTCTACAACTTACAAGGGAGTTTCTGGTTCAATTGCATTTAATGATATTGGTGATGCAATTCGTGATGTTGCTTATATTAAAAAAGTAAACACCACAACTGGAAAATGGGACTTCGTTGCTCAGCAGACTGTAAAATAATAAAAAATAACAGAAAATGGGGGACTGTAATTTTGCAGTTTCCCATTTTTTTTATGTAAAAATGTCAAATCTGATATATAATTAATAAAATTCACATTTTACAAAAGGGAGCCTCTAAAAATTGCAATTTTTAGAGGCAACTTTGAAAATTTTATCAAATAAAGGATTTTTTAATGGACTTTATCCAATCAAACCTGCCGTACCTGCTTGCCGGAATTTCTACTGGCGGACAATACGCCCTTATCGCTATTGGTTATACAATGGTTTACGGTATTCTCAGACTTATCAACTTTGCCCATGGTGATGTTTTTATGGCAGCCGGTCTTATCATGATTTATTCTTACACCGTCCTTCCATTATGGATTTCGATTCCTTTTACAATTATTTTGACCGTTCTTCTGGGCTTTGCAGTTGAACGAATTGCATATAAACCTCTTCGTACCGCTCCTCGTATGTCTATTATGATTTCTGCAATTGGTATGTCTTATCTGATTCAGAATCTTGCTTTGTATATTACAGGTGGATTATTAAAAACTTATCCAAAAATTCCTTGGATTAGTGATTCCATTACCGTTTTTGGAGCTATCACAAAACGCGTAACGGTAATAACTCCAATCCTAACTATAATTCTGGTGATTGCTTTGGTTTTGCTCATCAATCACACAAAAATTGGAATGGCAATGAGGGCTGTTTCCCGCGATTTTGAAACCGCCCAACTCATGGGAATCAAAATTGACTCTGTCATTTCCATGTCATTTATTATTGGTTCTTTTTTGGCTGCCATTGGTTCAATTCTCTTCTTTTCAAATTATCCTGGCGTTACTCCGACTGTAGGCGGTATGCCGGGACTAAAAGCCTTTGTTGCGGCGGTTTTCGGGGGAATTGGTTCTATTCCGGGTGCTGTAATAGGGGCTTTTATCATTGGTATTTGTGAAAACATCATCAAAGGTTTGGGCTGGACAACTTTCTCCGACGCTTTCACTTTTGTTTTGCTGATTGTAGTTCTTATGTTTATGCCAACTGGTATTTTTGGCGAAAAACAGACTGACAAAGTCTAAGCTTCGAGGTGGTTACTAATGGAAAAACAGATGGAAAATAAAAATAAAAAACGGGATATGCTAATCAGCTTTGGGCTTCTAGCACTTTTGTTTGTTCTGCTTGTCGTTCTTGAACAGATTTTGCCTCGCACTTCGATTGTTTTTACGGTTTTGAAAAAAGGTGCAATTTACGCTCTCGTCGCTGTTTCAATGAACCTTTTAAACGGTTTTACAGGACTTTTCAGTCTTGGACAGGCCGGTTTTATGCTTTTGGGGGCTTACACTTACGCAATTTTTACAATTCCTATTGCCCAGCGAGCCCAGGTTTATCAGTATTATGATGGAGGATTGATTCAATTCACTTTACCCGTAGCCGTAGCCCTGATTCTTGCAGGTCTTGTAGCTGCCTTGTTCGCCTATCTGATTGGACTCCCAGTTCTCAAATTAAAATCCGACTATCTCGCCATTGCCACTTTAGGTTTTGCAGAAATCATTCGTGCAATTTTTCAGTGGGATAAACTTGGGATTATCACAAACGGTTCAAATCTTTTGCGAAAATATCCTGCCTATCGGTCAACAATTTTTTATTTTGCAGTCAGCGGAATTTGTATTGCAATCATCGTTTTACTGATTAATTCTACTTATGGTCGGGCATTTAAAGCCATTCGTGATGATGAAGTTGCGGCAGAAGCTATGGGAATAAATCTTGCCCATCATAAAAGACTTGCTTTTACAATTTCTTCATTTTTTGCCGGTATTTCAGGAGCCTTGCTGGCTATGTTCCAGACAACAATTCAGGCCAGTCAATTTAAATCGGCTATGACTTACGAAATCCTTTTGATTGTCGTAATTGGTGGAATAGGGTCGGTGACAGGAAGTTGTATTTCGTCATTCCTTTTTATCGCCTGTTCAGAGTGGTGGCTCCGCTTCCTGGATAACTCAAATTTGAATTTTACTTCCATTCAAATTCTCCGTCCGGGTTTTAGAAAAGTCGTTTTTTCAGTTGTGATTATGATAATCGTCTTGTTCTATCAAAAAGGAATTATGGGTGATAAAGAATTCAGCATAGAAAGAATAGGGCACTTCTTTAAAACTCTGCCATCAAAATTCAAAAAGAAGGAAAAATCGGCTGATGGTGCGAAAGTTGATAGGGCAAATGCCGGGGCTGTTGCCCAAACTGCCGAAAATACTGCAAAGTAAGGTGACGTATATGAGCGAAAATGTATTGAAAATGGAAAATGTCACAATGCAGTTTGGTGGCGTTGTGGCTGTAAATGATTTAAGTCTTGAAGTAAATAAGGGCGAAATTGTCTCGCTGATTGGTCCAAACGGAGCCGGCAAAACGACAGCCTTTAACGTAGTGACCGGAGTTTACGCTCCAACAAATGGAGCAGTTTATTTCAACGGAAAAGAAATTGTCGAAAATTTTCCTCGGGGAAAAATGAAAAAAATCTATGCCGGATCTGATAATGGAAAATTTACAAGACATTTAGAACCGACACCAGATAAAATTACAAAACTTGGAATTGCCAGAACCTTCCAAAATATCCGACTGTGGAAAAGTCAGACAGTATTTACAAATGTTTTGATTGCAAAACACCTTCGCCGCACTTCAAACGTTTTTTCTGCAACTTTCCGCCTGAATTGGAAGGAAGAAAAACGTCAAAGAGAAGAAGTTACAGAACTTCTAAAAATTCTGGGGCTTTATGATGTCCGCGACGAGCTTTGTACATCTTTACCTTACGGTTTGCAGCGTCGCCTGGAAATAGCTCGAGCTTTGGCAACAAAACCTTCGCTTTTGCTTTTGGACGAACCGGCAGCCGGAATGAATCCCCAGGAAACTGCCGATTTAACTCACTTTATTTATAAAATTCGTGATGATTTTCACCTTACAATCCTGATGATTGAACACCATATGGATCTTGTAATGGATATTTCTGACCGGATTTACGTCTTAAATTTCGGTGCTTTGATTGCCGCAGGCAGCCCGGAAGAAGTCCAGAATAATCCTGAAGTTATTAACGCATATCTTGGCGAAAGCGAGGTGAACTAATGTTACAGATTAAAGATTTGCATGTTTCTTATGGCGGAATTAAAGCACTTCGCGGGGTTGATATTGAAGTTCCAGATGGAAAAATCGTTGCTCTGATTGGGGCAAATGGGGCAGGAAAATCAACCTTACTCAGAACAATCAGTGGGCTGGTAAAAGCCGAAAGTGGTAGCGTTACTCTAGATGGAAAAGAACTTTTAGGTCTGCCAATCAACAAAATTTGTGGAGAAAAAATTGCCATGTCGCCGGAAGGTCGCCGGGTTTTTTCAGATTTGACAGTTCAGGAAAATCTGAAAATCGGTGCCTATCTTCGTAAAGACAAAAAAGAAATCGAAAAAGATTTAGCCTGGGTTTACGAACTTTTTCCACGCCTAAAAGAACGTTCCTGGCAGCTGTCAGGAACACTTTCGGGTGGCGAACAGCAGATGCTGGCGGTTGGACGTGCACTTATGAGCCGGCCAAAAATCCTCATGCTGGATGAACCTTCCCTTGGACTTGCTCCTCTCATCGTTCAGCTGATTTTTGATATTATCAAGCAGATAAATAAAGCCGGTGTGACAGTTCTTCTGGTAGAACAAAATGCAAATATGGCACTCAAAACCGCTGACCTTGCCTATGTTTTGGAAACCGGCGAGATTGTTTTGAAAGGCTCTGGCCAGGAAGTTATGGCAAATCCTCAGGTTCGAGAAGCATATTTAGGAAAGAAGAAAAATTAAGCTTTGATTTTGGGGATAAAACTGCTGATGCTGCCCTTAAGGCAATCTCTATTGTTAATATGGTGTGAACTTTGCGATTTCGGACACAATTTTGGAAAAAAGTTTGAAAATTGCGGAAAGATAGGGAGTTTTACTGATTCGGTTGTGACGGTAAGTTAGTAAGGCAAAGGGAAAAGGTGCGGGGCGGTTGCGAAAACTGTCTGCTCAGAGTTTTTAGAATTTATAATGCGAAAGCCCTGCGTGTAGAAACTTTTACTC
>CAVFQN010000007.1:0-11814 GCA_963624615.1 Treponemataceae bacterium
AAAATTACCTGGTCGTCAGGTACAGGGCTTCCACACTTATTGATGAAGCCTCAAAGATTTTGGAGGCGGTGATTTTTATAAAAAATAATTTGTTATGGGATCCTCTAAAAATTGCAATTTTTAGGCAACCTTGAAAACGCACTCTTCTAAGTCTTGCTATTTCCAAGACTTAGAATGCGCAGGTATCTCTGAAAAAACATCGAAGATGATTTTTTAGAGATGCCCTTATGTGAATCTCTAAAAAATATTTTCTAGCGATTTTTTTACCCCACATAGGTCTGCATCAGCTGAACAAACAAATAGAGCTTTTTATAAATATTCACACTGTAGTCTTTCATCGGCTGGTCTATAAATTTTTCCAGTTCTTTCCAGTTTGCAACTAGAACTGATTTTGGCTTTGTGTAATCTTCTATCAACTGCTTTACGGTTTTTCCAATTACAATTAGATTTTTTGTAGCACTGATGATAAATTCACGAGCCTGGTCATTTCCATCAGAAACGACTCGATTTATGATGCTTTCAGCCCCTGCGTCATGGGCGGTTTTGGGCAAAAGGGTTTTGATTTTCATTCCCCAAGGTCCTTCTTCCGCAAATTTTTCATCAAAAGCGGTAATTTCATCAGAAGTTTTTAAGAGTTCCTGGAAAGAATTTGAAAATGGGGCGGAAAGTGTGGCATCCCACTGGCCTCGGATTATGACTACATCATAAAATTCGCGAATTTCTTTTTTGACAAAATCAACAAGGAATGTTTTCAGATAATTTAGAGGTTCTGTGTATTCCAGGGTGTTTAAATCCTTTTTTTCGAGAGGAGGATTAAAGCCCGAAACGTAATATTTTAAACTTTGAGGGTCTGCTGTCCCAAAAATCTGCATACAAATGGAATTTGCCTTCGATTCTTTCTGTTCATAGGCAATTTTTGAGAGCAAAGCCCTGGTTTCTTCCTCAATTTTATCAACATAAGGTTCCAGTAAGGGCTGATAATGATAACTCGTTTCTGTTACATAATCCGGCTCTTCTGACATATGCTGAATTGCCAGATCCAAAGACCTGGAAATCTGAATATTTTTAATTTTGGCAACAATTTTTTTCCAGTTTCCAAGCGAAATAAGGTCTTTATTCTGACTTTCTTTCAGGAAATTAAATAATTCTGACCAGTCAATATTGTCATCGGTGATGGAGTAGGCAACTGCCAGAAAATCTTTAATTTCGTTGACAACATAAGTTCCATTTACCTTGTCGATTTTTGGCGTAACGTTGAAATTGTATTCACGGAAACTGGAGTCAAATTTTTTGATTAAAACGTAAAAATCATAATCGCAAAAATCCTGGAAAATTGTAAAAGCCTTGCAAAGATTATCAGCTTTTATTTTTTTTACATCATCGAATTCATTCATAAATTGCTGCAACTTTGCTTCTACATCTTTTTGCAACTGGGAAAGTGGGATTTTTTTTGCCATCTGAATGATATTTTGTTCATCAATTTGGGCTAAAAGTTCTGCCTGATTATCAGAAATCAGATAATTGATGATTTGCCTTTTGAAAATTGCAGGATTTGTTGCATTTTTGAAGAGAATTTGAGCCGGAGCAATAACTTTGTAAATATCAAACATCAGCTTGCCAAAAGGAGCCTGAACTTCGTTAGAAGCCGGCTTATAAAAATTGTGATATTTTGATTTTGAAAAGGCCTTGGCAATATTTTTTAATTTTCGTTTTTTTTCTGCTTCAGGACTGGAAACCTTAAAAAGGGAGGCAAATAAAGCTTGAAAAAAGCCTTCTTTATGTTCCGGTGTTTTTGTTTCCGATTTATCTTTATTCTGTTTAATATCCATAATAAAGAATATAAGTCAATTAAAAGGTTAATTCAAGTTTTTAGATTTTTTGGATTTTCTGATTTTGTAATTTTGTGGAATAAAATAGAGGCTTCTTATATAATGTAGGCGAATTTTGATACTTCTAACGGAACTTCGTTAGGGGTACACCAATAAAGAAGGAGATTCTTATGAAAAAATTTGCAGTTACAGCAGTAATGGCCACATTACTTTTGTCTGCCTTAAATGCTTATAATCCTCCTGTTGGAAGCGAAGATATGTGTTTACTTTCGAGTCCTCGTGCACTTTCTGGAGGTCTTTCTGTAACTGGTGGTGCAATTTTTGCAGCAGGTGCAGAATCAATTGTTGTAAATCCGGCTTTGACCGCCAGTGAACAGCGGGTAAATTTAAACCTTGCAGGTACGGTTCTTGTTTCTGGCAATGATTTAGATGAGTCAAAGATGGGGGCTGCCCTGCAGGGTGCAATCCTCATTCCGTCTAAACTTTATGTTTTCAGCGGTTATTTAAATGGAACTTTTGCAAATTTTACCCAGGAAATGTATCTTGGTGATTCTGTTAATGCAAAAGTGGGACTTTCCAAAGAAATTACTGATAAATTGAATGTAGGGGCAAGTTTGTCAGGAGGTTTTGCCTGGAAATATGGCACAGACTGGGCTTTAGGGGCTAACCTTGGCTTCCTTTACAATTATGGGGATTTAGGATTTTTCAAAAAATTCCGCTACGGGGCTTCAATCCTTAATCTTGGAAAAAATTATTCAGACCTTTTGCGACTTGGAATGACTATGGACGAAGCAATTTCTGCTTATCCTAGCATTGCAACTTTAAAATTTGGTGCGGCTGGTTCTTTTTTTAAAAATGATAATGTTGAAATCGGGGCTGCCCTGGATTTTACATTGCCGGCTTTCCAAAATCTTATTGTTGATTTGAACCTGCAGGCTGGAATCAAAAATATGCTTTTTATCAGTCTTGGCGAAAAATTCAACCTGCGTGAATCTTTGAATGGTCACAAAAATTATATTCCTTCAATCGGATTGATTTTTAATTTTACATTCGACATTAAAAACAGCGAATATTTTGCTTCAAAAGACTGGAGCCAGAGCGAAATGACCGTTTCTGCTGCTTATAAAAATCTCTACCAGGGCATTCATGCAATTTCTGCAGGAGTTGATGTTGATCTTGGTATGAAAGATACTTCTGCTCCAGAAATTATTTTAATTGGTCTGGATCAGGAGTAGGAGGTAAATGATGAAAAAGTTTTTATCTATAGGATTTCTTTTAATTCTGCTTTCGGCTTCTATTTTTGCTCTTCCAAAATACATTTCTCCTAATAATGATGGCGTGCAGGACGAACTTGTTATCCCCCTGAAAATTAATGACAAGCGTTATGTACAAGGCTGGAGTCTTGTAATCATGGACGAAAATCATAATGTCGTAAGGACAATCGGAAATAAAATTGCCCTGCCAGAAAAAGTTGGTTTTAAATCATTTTTTAAGCAGCTTGTAACGGCAAAATCCGGGGTTCAGATTCCTGAATCAATCACCTGGAACGGTGCTATGAATAATGGTGAAACCGCTCCTGATGGCAAATATTTTTACTATGTAAGTGCTGTTGATGATAACGGCAACGAAGGTAAGACAAAAGAGTATGAGGTGATTGTTGATACTCTTGCCCCAGAAGTTGAACTTGCCCAGCCAGGTGATAAGATTTTTGGCGAGGGGGCAAAATCTGCATTCAAAATCAGACAGACTGGTTCTGTGGAAGATTCCTGGATTGGAACTTTCCGCTCTGCCGATGGCACTGTTGTAAAAACTGTAAAATGGACAAACGCCGAGCCTGCAGAATTCAACTGGTACGGTACAGATGATAAAGAAGCCCAGCTTCCTGATGGAGTTTATTCTTATGATATTACCGCCACCGACCGGGCAGGAAACGTAGCTCCAAAAACTGGAATTACAAATATCATTTATTCGGCTGATAAACCTGCAACCAACATTTATGTAGATGGTTCTCGTTATTTTTCACCACAGACCGACAGTAAATCTCAGAACATCACATTTAACCTTACAATTCCTGTTCCAGATGCAAAAACTGGAAATAAACTTGTTGAATGGGCACTTTCTATTGAAGATAAAAAGGGAAATATTGTCCGAGAATACAATCAGACAAATTCTGGCGAAAATCCTCCTGAAACAGTCATTTTTGATGGTACGGATTCAAACGGCAAAAAACTTCCTGATGGCGAATATCAGGCTTCTGTCACCGCTAAATATTTGAACGGTTATGTTCCTGCAAAATTGACTTCTCCAGTTTTGGTTTTGGATACAGAAAAACCTGCTGCCCAGATTACTTCTTCTGATAAAGTTTTTGGTGCCGGTGCAAAAGATTCTGTAAAATTTGCAATTATGATTACTCCATCTGCTGGTGCTCCTGTAACTTCATGGAAAGGGGAAATCCGTTCCGCTGATGGTACTAGTGTCGTAAAATCTTATGATTTTGGAGAATATCCTCCTGAATCTGTTACCTGGAATGGTATTAATGATAAGGGCGAAATTGCGGAAAAAGGCCAGTACAAGTTTGTGATTTTTGGAACTGACCAGGCTGGTAACCTTGGTGGTGGCGAAACTGCCCAATTTGTAACATTTGATACAACCGAAGCCCAGCTTTTGCTCGCTATGTCTGATACAGCTTTCTCGCCAAATGGCAATAAGGTAAAAGACACAATTACATTTACCCCGGTAACTGCTACAAAAGACGTTGTTTCTTATCAGTTTGATATTAAAAATGCTGATGGAAAAATTATTTACACTGTAAAATCTGATTCAAAACTCCCGGTAAATTTTGTTTGGGATGGTAAAGATAATGATAAGATTTTATCTGCTGATGGATTCTATTCTGCTCAGCTTGCAATTACAGTTGCAAACGGTTCTACGGCAAATGCAACAACACAAGCCTTTGAACTTGATACCCTTGAACCAAAACTTTCTGCAGAAATTCCTTGGACTGCATTTGCTCCAACTGGAAACGGAAATCAGAAAAATATCCCTGTAACAATCAAAGATTCTTCATCAGAAAAACTTTGGACTGCCGAAGTTCGTAACGCAAAAGACAAAACTGTCAGAAAGTTCACTTGGAATGGACTTAGCCAGGGTTTTGTTTGGGACGGCTCTGATGAATCTGGAAATATTTGTGAAAATGGTGATTACAGCATCATAATTCATTCAACTGATGATGCAGGTAACTCATTCTCTACAGAATTGAAAAATCTTGCCCTGGATAATAGAGAAACAAAGGGCTATATCACAGCTGAATACGAAGGTATTTCTCCAAACAATGACGGCCTTCTCGATACTCAGAAATTTGAAATCAAAACTACGGTTACGGATAGCATAATTGCCTGGGCTTTTGATGTTCGTCGTGAAGATGGAACCAGCCTTTATTCTTTGACTGAAAAAGATTCTGCAAATCTCCCTGCAACTATAAATTGGAATGGTGCTGATAAAGATGGAAATGCCGCAGAGGGTACATTTACAGGAACTTTGGACGTTACTTACAAAAATGGTAATAAAGTTTCGGCAGTTTCTTCTGCCTTTGTTTGTACAGCAACCCCTCCTCAGTTGAAAGTTCAGACTGCCCCAGAATTCTTTAGCCCGGATAATGATGGTGTTGATGATGATTTGTATATCAAACTTTCTGGTTCTACAAAAGCAAGAATTAAAAACTGGTCATTCACAATCGATGATCCAAAAGGTCGCCCATTCTGGAAAACTTCTGGAAAATCTCAAATTACCGAAAGAATTATTTGGGACGGTTTGAGTAACCTTCAAAAAGATGCTAATGGAAATGCGGAACGTGTTCAGTCTGCAATGGATTATCCTTATACATTCACTGTAACAGATAATTTGGGAATGACTTCTACTGTAAAAGGCGTAATTCCTGTTGATGTCCTTGTTATTCGTGATGGCAGCGTTTTGAAGATGGCTGTTCCTTCAATCATTTTTGAATCTGATTCTGATAATTTCCAGACAGCAAACGAAAAACTTGCCCAGAACCAGGTTGATAAAAACCTCCAGATTTTGAATCGTATTGCTGATATTTTGAAGAAGTTCAAAGATTACTCGGTAACAATTGAAGGTCATGCAAACAAGCTTACAGATAATCCTGAAGAGGAAAATACTGATAATCCTAGACTTTGGGGCCGTGCATTGACTCCACTTTCTAAGGAGCGTGCCGAAGCAATCAAGGCTTACCTGATTAAACGCGGAGTAAGTGCTTCTGCTCTTGCAACGGAAGGTCTTGGCGGTACAAAACCTGTTGTAAATCCAAAAGATAAGGATAACAACTGGAAAAACCGCCGTGTAGAATTCATTTTGCAAAAGTAATTTTTTGAAAAAAAATAAATTTTAATAGTGAAAACTGTTGACACGTTCTATGGTTTTCACTATTATATTATTCACGTTCGCAAGAACAAATGGTTGCTTAGCTCAGCTGGTAGAGCAATGGACTGTTAATCCATGTGTCGCAGGTTCAAAACCTGCAGCAGCCGGTGAAAAGACTTGGATTTGTTCCAAGTCTTTTTTTGTTTAAATGCTTTTAGAATTATGAAAAATAGGTTTTGATACGGAGTGAACGCTACTTAAAAAATAAAGCCTACCCCAGTGTAGCTACTCAGAGTAGGCTTTCATAAAAACCGAAAGGAAACAGCCACATCACTGCGGTGTTCCTTCTTCAATATGCTTTAGTTTTCTTCCGTTGTCAAATCCACCTAGTTCTTGCCATCCACTGAATAAATTCTTAGATTTGCCTTGTCTGGAAAATTTGCCATGACTTCCAGAAAATCCTGGGGGCCTGCTGTTTGAATGTAATTGTATTCCTGGAGATAAAAATCTGCTTTGCCGTCTTCTGGGAAAAGTTCCAGACCTTTTTGCATTAAAAAAGCTGTTCCGCTGTTTGTGAAAGTGTCATTCATTTGTTTTAGAGTCCAGTTATTTTTTATTTCCTGAATGATTTTTTCATTTGCATCCGGCTCTTGCATTTTTTTTAACAAAGTTTGAATCGTAGCCCGGTAAACAGAATCGGCTTCTATAATGTGTTCTACATTTTGAATGTAAATACTTCCAAAATTCATTTTGCTTTGTGGCAATTGCAGGCTAACTGTCGAATTGTTGAATTTTTTATTTTCGTTGATAGTTTTTTGCAGGCTGATTTGAATTTGGTTCAAAATAGCATTAAAAATGGCGGCTTGTTTTGTGCCTGCTTCCGGGGCTTTTGTGATGTAAATTACTGGATCTAAAAATTCTGTTGTTGGAATTAAAACTGAAGGTTGCGGTCCCGCCTCCTCGGCTGGAACGTCTGTGAGGAATGTGTGGCGGATTTTCGCGGTAATTTTTTTATTTTTGGGGATTGTTTCTTTATCATCATAAGTATTTAGGACTTCATTATTGTTGGAAAAAATGGCAAAGGATTTTTCGAGTATAGGGAAAATTGAATCATCAAAATCTCCAGTAAGAATTATGGAATAACGGTCGGCGTCTAAAAGTGCCGGATAGGCTGATAAAATTGACATATAATCTGTGGCCTGCAAAACATCATTTTCTGTATCAAAAATCCTGGCAAAATCCCCTTTGCCGTAAATTGCCTTGACTGCGGCGTAAAAAAGCTGATTTGCTGCACTGCCGTTTTCCAGTCTTTTGTGATATTGCTTTGAAGAAACTGCCCTGTCAGCAGAAGCGGGGGCAACCTGGCCGAAAATTATAGAATTTGCGATAGCCTGGCAGACCGACTCAGAGTCTTCTTTTTCAAAATTAATGAGGATTGAACTGGTTGAAATGTCCGTTTTGGCGGAAACGCTGGCATTCCCGATTATCAGACCTTCATATTGCTTTTTGTTGATTTCTTTTTGGATAATTCCAGCCAGAAGATTTACCATCACTTCTTCAAAACCGTTATTTTGGGCGGAATTCAACTTGCCGCCTTTGATCGAAAGCAAAAGCGAGATGCCTGTAGAGTTGGAGTTTTGTTTTGAGATGATTTTTATGCCGTTTTCCAGCTGGCGGGTCTGAATCTGGTCAATATTTTTTTGAAAATAAGCATTGTCGTTGGATTTTGACCGGCTTGAGTAAAATTCTTCCTGGCCGGGCTTGTATTGGTCTTTAATTTCTTTGTACATATTTTGCAGATACCAGGAGGAATTATTTTCGTTAATTTCTTCAAAACCGGCCTGGACGTAGGCTTTTTTGTTTGCCTTGTAATCTTTTGAATTAATGATGACAAAAATAAAAGGTTCTTCGGCCTGGAGTTTTTCGTAAATTTTCTGATCTTCAAGATTGAGGATTTTTTGTGTCCGAGTCATCATTTGATTTGTCAATTTTGAATAGGGATAAAGGCTGTCATCATTTTCGCTTGTCTGGAAATAAGGTTCTAAAGCCCAGAAATTTGCCAGATTATTCATCAGATAAAGAGGATTTGAGATTGTTTCTTCAAATTCCGAAATTAATTCTTTTTTGCCAAACTGAATTTCGAGATTTTCTGTAAAATCAGGAATTTCTTTTGTCAGGTCTAAAAAATCCTGGGCCTGCTGGAGAGATGTAATTCCCAGTTTTTTATTTTCCGGCTTTTGCAAAAGACTTTGGATAATCAGGCGGGAAGAATTTTTTTTGTGGGCGGAAGAAATATTTATGTATTCTGAACCAGGAATGTTCAATTCTGGCAGTTCAAGAAGCTGTTGCTTAAAAGTTGAAGCGTCATTGTTTAGGCTGGCTGCCAGCAAATCACTTTCTTCCATATCCAAAAGTGTGTACTGAACGACAATTTGCGTTAAATCTGATGAAATTTCTGAATTATGAAAAACATATTTTCTCTGCTTGTTGACAGGCTGGGAAGGTTTTTCAATCGGGGGTTGAAAATTTGAATAAAAACGCCCGAAAGTCGACCGCAGGCTAAGCAGGATTTTTTCGGAATTAAAATTGCCGGAAATAAAAATGGCTGAGTTTTGCGGGGTGTACCATTTATCAGAAATTTCTTTGATGGTATTTCGGGCTGTACTTGTTGTGATTTTTTTGAAAAGTGGTGGGTAGATGCCCGAATCGTGTTTCCAAGGGGCGTCTGAAAAAATTCTGGAATCGATGGCGGCGTTTATGTAGGTGGATAAATCATCAGCGGAATCTGAAACTTCGTTTTTGAGTTTTGTTAGTTCTGCAAGAAAAACTTCATCAGAGAAGGCTGGTGAAAAAGCTATTTTGGATAAGGCGGCCAGGGTTTTGTCTATTTGCTGGGGGGCTATTTCCAAAATGTAGCGGGAAGAATCTGCATTGCACTGGACGTCAGAAAATTTCAGATTTGAGGCATTTGACTGGACAAGTCTTGTGTAAAGTTTAAAAAATCCGTTTGTGGTTTGAGTTTGAGATGAAAATCCTGCCCGGCAGGAAAATTCGATGTGAACAAGGGCGTCGGAAGAATCTTCCAGCAAAAAAATCTTCATATTGTTTTCCAGGGTGTATTCTTTGACTTTTTCCGCAGGTTTTGCAAATAAAGGTGGGCAAAAAATCAGGCAAGTTAGTGATGATAAAATTGACAATAGAAGAATTTTTTTTGTAACCATTTGTAAATAATAGCAGAAATTGGGACTTGCGTCAGTCTGGTCGTTCTGTAAGAAAAATCCCCTAAAAGTTACTTTTCAGTTTTTCCATAATGAGTTAAAATCGTTCGTTATGGTAGAGTTAGAGTATCCAATTAAAAAAGAAAATGTAGAAATTCCACAGGAACTTTTGCAGGGAAAACGCCATCTTACGGCGGAAGAAATTCAGATTCTTATAGAAAATCACAATCATAATGATGATCCGACTTGGAATAATTTTTTTGTTGATGAAAACCCGGGAAATTTTGATCCGGCTGTAATTCATCTTTCATTTTTTTCTGGCTTTGTGATTTTGGGCAGAATGGTCAAGGCAAATCTTAAATTTAACGACCTCCGCCTTGAAACCGGCATCCGGCGTTCCCGGGTCAGCAATGTTGTTTTTGGTGATGATTGTGTAGTCCGAAATGTTGCTTACCTTGAAAATTATCGGATAGGCTCTAGGAATATTCTTTTTAATATCCAGGAAATGTGCTGTACCAAACATTCAAAATTTGGTAACGGAATTTTGAAAAAAGGTGAGTCGGAAGAACACCGAGTTTGGATTGGGGTTGCAAACGAAAATGAAGGGCGGGCGGTTTTGGCTTTTGAAAGCATGATTCCAGCCGATGCCTACATCTGGTCTCATTATCGTGATGACCCAAAACTTTTGCAGCGGTTCAAGGAATTGACCGAAAAAGGAAATTCCGGCGAGTTGAATACTTTTGGTATTGTCGGAAATGATTGCGTAATCAAAAATACAAACATCATCAAAGATACAAAAATTTGTGATGCAGCCTACATAAAAGGTGCTTTTAAGCTGAAAAATATTACGATTTTATCATCGGAAGAGGAGCCTAGCCAGATTGGTGAGGGCGTAGAGATGGTAAACGGAATTTTGGGTTATGGCTGCCGGGTTTTCTATCAGGCTATTACCGTTCGTTTTGTGATTGGACGTAACTGCCAGGTAAAATATGGTGCCCGACTTTTGAACTCTGTTCTGGGGGATAATTCCACCGTTTCCTGCTGCGAAATTTTGAACAATTTGATTTTTCCTTTCCACGAGCAGCATCACAATTCTTCATTTTTGATTGCGACAACGGTTATGGGCCAGTCCAATATTGCGGCTGGGGCTACAATTGGAAGTAATCACAATAGCCGTAGTCCTGATGGCGAAATTTTTGCAAAACGAGGATTTTGGCCGGGACTTTGTTCTGATTTTAAGCATAATTCCAGATTTGCGTCATTTTGTCTTGTCTCGAAAGGCTCTTATCCTAATGAACTGGATATTCCTTATCCTTTTGCCCTGGTTTCGCCTGGCAATAACGGTTCGCCAAAAATCAGTGTTATTCCAGCCTGGTGGTTTATGTATGATATGTTTGCCATCACAAGAAATAATGCAAAATTTAAGAAGAGGGATAAGAGGATTGTCCGGGTGCAAAATATCGAAACAGATCCTCTTGCCCCGGATACAATGCAGGAAACTATTGATGGAATTGAGCGTTTGATAAAGCTGACTGCAAATTATTTGACAGAAACGAAAAATCCTTGGATGAAAGAGGCTGTTACTCCGGAAGAAATCCGCCAGACTGCAAAAGATTTTCTTCATAAACATCCTGATGCAGATTTTACTTTGGATGACAGTCTTTGCCAGAAAAAATGTGGAGCCGTAATTTTTAAGCCTGTTCACGCCTACAAAATGTATCGTAAAATTTTGAAATATTTTGCAGCCAGAACTTTGATAGATTTCTGCCACGCAAATGGGCAAAAATGTCTTTCCATTGAACTTGTTAAAAAAATCCGGGATTTGCCACTTTTTACGGAATGGGAGAATGCTGGTGGCCAGATAATTCCATCACAAAAAATCCAGGAACTTTTTGAAAAAATTAAATCCGGGGAAATTTCTTCCTGGGACGAAGTTCATAAATTTTACGGCCAATGTGCTGAGGATTATGAAAAATACAAGGTTCGATATTCGCTTTATGTTCTGGAATATTTGTATTCCTGCCCGATTGAAGAATTTACTGTAAAACTCTATTTGAATATTATGGAAGATTCTTCGATTGTCGCAAATGAAATTTACAAGGCGTCAATTGATTCCCGTAAAAAAGATTTTACGGATTATTACCGCACAATGACCTACCGAAATGATGCCGAAAAAGAGGCTGTTATCGGAAATTTTGATGAAATTCCTTTCTTGAATGACTTGGAAAAACAGACTGAACAATTTTGCAAGGACGTAAATGAAGTTTTTGGTGGAAAAGGACCTTTCTTGACAGAGCTTTTTAATAATGAGCTTGAAAAAGAGGTGTGGGGGAGACTGTCTAAAAACTAAGGAATTTACAAGTAAAAAATAATGAAGTAAAATTTGGCAA
>CAVFQN010000008.1:0-13225 GCA_963624615.1 Treponemataceae bacterium
TAAAGGTTTACGCCTTTTTTGTAAATTTCTAATTAAAACTCGAAATTTGACCTAGTAAAAACATTGGCCGTTTGCACGACCGCTGCAGAATTAAAGAAATCAAAAAACTTTGTACAAAAAGTCTTTGAATATCCAACCTGGGCAGGTAGATTTCAAAAATCATTTTTTATCGTAAATCCATTTTTTATCGCAATGAAATTACCTATACTAAATATAAAATATAATTATATAGATGACAAGTATTTTATACAGAAATCTAATACGCACAACTGAACTATTCTATGCCGTCACATTCTCCATCTCTGGAGTCCTCAGAGTATTTATGACGATATCTCCGAACAGCTGGTGTGCAACATTTCCCATTGCTTCAATCGTATCCCGCATCTCAAGATGGTCTGAATAATGCTCGAATACATCCTGTGTCTTGTGTCCTGAAACCTGACGGATCATTCTGTCATCGTTTACAAGAGTCTTAGTTTCAGTACAGAATCCGTGTCTCCAGCAATGGAATCCGATTTTTTCAGGATGTTCATATCCGATTGATTCCAATGCTCTGTGGAGATATTTGTTGAAACCTCTCTGTGAGACAGGCTTGTCTCCTGTCAGTCCAAAGAATACGAATGAATGTTTCTTGTCTTTGGGATATCTCGGATTGAACTTAGCCATATCAAGAAGTGCATCCCGCAGTTCTGCTGAAATAG
Organism: Treponemataceae bacterium; assembly: GCA_963624615.1. Classification (GTDB taxonomy): domain Bacteria; phylum Spirochaetota; class Spirochaetia; order Treponematales; family Treponemataceae; genus Treponema_D. The sequence goes on from CAVFQN010000008.1 coordinate 702, forward strand.
GTGCAGGTCTTTCCTCTCCATTCTTCGGAGGCTTAAGTCCCAGATGGTCATCCCATCCGTGCGCAATCCAGATGTAGTCTTCGTGAATGTCTTCAACACGGAGAGCTTGGACCTCACTTGCACGCATTCCTGTGTACATTGCAAGAAGGTTTGCGAGACGGTTCATCTCGTGTCCCCATGGAGCTTCGAACAGCTTTTTTACTGTCTCAGGTCTGAGGATTTCCTTTTTCTTGCTTTTCTTTACGGTGACCTTAGGAATGTCATTGAAATCACTCACTTCGGTCAGATGTTTTCTGTGGGCCCATTCCATCGCGATTATCATGATATTCACGATGTCCTTGACGGTCTTGCTGCTCAAACTGGCAACTTTAGGGTCATCATAGATTGCGGAGATGTCGTCAGGAGTTATGTCTCCTACGTATCTTCCTTCAAGGCGTGGAGCCCAGTACTTCTTGATTCTGCCTAGAGCCGTCTCAAAATATGTGTATGAAAGTTCCTTCCCCAATACTTCTTTTTCTTTTCTGTATGGAGAAATCTCATAGTCCCAGAACTCAAGAAGGTAAGGGACGACAGGTCTGCTTTCCCTGGATGCCGTTACGATTCCTGAAACAAGTAGTTTCCGCTTAATCAGGATGTCAACAATCTTCTGGACATCTTCCATCTCGAAGTCGAATGTCTTCAGATGATTCATCCAATCAAGCATATCCAGAGTCTTTGTCTTCTGGGATTTGTCTTTAGAATTCACTCTGACAGGAATGTTTCCTGTAGAGAGCCACTGCATTGCGATGCGTTTTGCATCATTGTAATTTGGATTGCCTGTGCTTTTAGGATCAGTGAGGGAATTGTCATCTCTCCTGAACTGCACATAGTAATTTCCGCCACGGCGACGTGTGAACAAATAAAAAAGCTCAGCCATGTAAACCACCTCAAACGAACGCCGAAAAACCTTTCTAACAAGTTTTTCTAACATGTGTCTTGTAGTTCCACGCTGAGCCTATTCAGTGATAAGTCAGAAGTGACGTAAATCCTTGTAACACAAGAATTTACGATTATAGCGGGGGCAGGACTCGAACCTGCGGCCTCCGGGTTATGAGCCCGACGAGCTGCCAACTGCTCTACCCCGCGTCGTGTTCGAGTATAATATAGATAAAATGCGGAATTGTCAATAGTGATAATCGCGATTTTTTCTTTTATTTAGGACAAAGTCTCTAAAAATTGCAATTTTTAGAGATTCCCTTCATCATCTTTTTTCAGGCTCGTGTATTTTATGTGACATTCTGCAATGGAAAGCAGGACAACAAGGATTGCGAACCATTTTAAATTGTTTGAAAAGCCGGCAAAAAAATCATAGATGCCGTGGAGAAGGACTGCAAAAATAAAAAATGATGGCTTTTTGTTTTTTTGGCGGGCTGAATAAATGAACATTCCACTCAAGCCCATGCAGCACATATGGATGATGTCGGAACTGAAAATCCTTGCTGCAATTAAGCCGTACAAAAGATCTGCCCCTTTGTCGCTGGCTTTTTGCAGGTGATCAAAATAATAAACTGTTGATTCAAAGCAGCCCAGAGCCAGTCCCATTACAAAACTTAAAAGCAAAAAATTCAGGACTGTGTAATTTTTGTGGGGGAGGGAGATTGCCACCAGCATTTTTATAAGTTCTTCGACTAGTCCGTAGAGCAGTAAGGATTTTAGGATTGTTCTAAAAAATGCTGCTGATGAAATAAAAGGGATTTCTGGCAAAAAATATTGCAAAAATGAAATTGGCAGAACTGCAACCAGGCCTAGTAAAATTGCAATCAATTGGTGGGTAATTTTCAGTTTAAAAGCTACCGCAAATACTATGACTGCAATAATTAATGGGACAAAACAAAGTGCAATTCCGACCATAAAATCTTCCTTAAGGTTGTAATTTATTTCCCTAATTTATTTTTTGTTTCCGCAATCGCAGTTGCCGTCGTCACCGCAATCACCACCGCAGCCACCATCACAAGAACCGCCGCATCCGCCGTTGCAATTTCCGCCACAACCTCCGCAGCCTCCGCCACATCCGCATGAAGAATTTAATTCTTCTTCGGTTGGTTCGCGAACTTCTACAACTTCTACATCAAAATTCAAAACTTTGCCTGCAAAAATGTGATTTGCATCAATCGTGATTTTGTCGTCATCAACTTCTACAACGTGAACAAAAGTTGGTCCTTGTTGCGTCATGGCCTGAAACTGCATTCCAATTTCAATGTCGCCGTCAAAATCAAATTGTTCCCTTTTAATTTCAGCTACTAAATGTGGATCGAATTCACCGTAGGCGTCTTTTGGCTGGATTGTAACGTGGAATTTATCGCCAGTTTCCTTGCCTTCGAGAGCATTTTCCAAACCGGAAATCAAACAATCGTTTCCGTGCAGATAGCCAAGTGGTTCTTTGCCTACAGAAGAATCAATTTCTGTACCATTTTCATCTTTTACTGTGTAGTGGATTGCAACCCATTTGTTTTTTTCGATTTTCATTAGAACTCCATTCCTTCGTCGTAGTTTGTTGCGTTATCCTGAATAACTTCTGTTACTTGAGGACAAGCGTCTTTCAGATATTGTTCAATTCCCATTTTGAGGGTCATAAAGGCCATAGGACAGCCGATACAAGCTCCCGTCAAATTCAGGTGAACCCTGTTTTGGTCATCAATGTTTACAAATTCCAAGTCACCGCCTTCTGCCTGTAACTGGGGTCTAAACATTTCAAGTGCTTCTTTTACTAAATCTTCCATTGTAAGGTCTGCCATTTGCAACTCCTATTTTTTTTAGTGATCGCCTTTTAGGAGGGCTAATCACTATTATATCACATATCCAGTTCTTCGAGTTTTCTGTTCAAACTGATGATTCTAGCGTGCAAATAATGATCTACGACGTTCTTTTCCAGAATTCCCAGAGGTTCGTTGTCTGTGTCTACAATTGGGATAGAGTCGGTGTCGTAATCTTCAAACATCTGGTAGGCTTCCGGCAGGGTGGTGGAAGGTTTACAAGTTACGGTAGGCGTTTCCATAACGTCCATTGCCATCATACTTTCTGCAAATTCACCAATCTGCATAATTTCTTTCAAATGTTCCAGCGAAATCATTCCAGCGATTGTGTTGTCTTTTACATTTTTTACAACATAATTCAAATTCGGATTGTGGCTGAATTTATTGAGGATATTGAAAAGACGTTCTGTGTCATTTACGATTGCCGGCGAATCATAATCACAAATCTTATTTTTGCCGATTGTGACGTCGGTTACGCGGGTATTCTTTTTGATGTCGTCAACTGTGACGTTCAGACCAACTTCCCCAGCTTTTGTAACACCAATTTTTACGAAAACTGGCCCAATCAGCTGAACAATAAAGGTAGTCGCAGTGATGATTAAGAGGATTTCGGGACCTACGCTGTCTGCAAAATCGTTGCCGGCAGAAATTGAAAGTCCGATGGCAACTCCGGCCTGGCTGAACAAGCAGTAAGGAAGATATTTTTGTACGGATTTTGGGGCTTTTGTGAGTAAGGCGCCCACAGTCGAACCAATTGATTTTCCGATTGTTCTTCCAATTACGTACAAAATTGCGAGAACGCCCAGGAATGGGGTAATCATCCAGATGTTGAGTTTTGCACCTACGAGTACGAAGAAAAGTACATAAATTGGTGGGGTGTATTTTTGTACAAGATTGAAAATTTGTTTTGATTTTGTTGGGGCAAAGTTTACGATAAAAAATCCTATACTCATTGCCGCCAGGATATTATCAAAATCAAAAAGCTGGGTAACGCCGGTACAAATAAAAAGCATTCCAAGTGATATGCTCAAAAGTCTGTCATCATTATTTTCTACATGTTTTGCAATCAATTTTAGGACAAAGCCGAATGCACAACCAATTGCGATTGATCCAAAAATATCGCGGGCAATGTTCAAAAGCTGGGCTCCAACCGAAAGTGTATGGCCACCCAAAAGTGGAGCTGCGATTGACGAAGCGATTGTGTACAAAATCAGAGCGATGGCGTCGTCCATGGCTACAATTCCATATACTGTTGTGGTGAGTGGGCCACGGGTTCTGTATTCCTGCAAAACATCTGTTGTTGCTGCTGGTGCGGTGGCTGAACAAATAGCCCCCAAAAGAAGCCCCAGAGAAACAGCGTGAATTGCGTTTTTTGTAAAAATAAAATCAACAATTCCTATAATCCCACCAACAACAAAGGCCGGTGTGATTGCTTCAAAAAGGAGGATTCCGACAAACTGCTTGCCGTATTTTTTGATTGTGCCGTATTTTAATTCACCACCAATCAAAAATCCTATGAAAGAAAGAGCAATTGTACTGACAGGGTCTAAAGCCGCTATTACATTTGGTTCAAGAATGTGGAAGCCTGACGCTCCAATCAAAATACCTGTTACGATATAACCAACAACCTGGGGAATTCTGAGTTTCTTAAAAAGCCAGCCGCCCATGGTTCCCGCAAAAATAATAATACCCAGTAAAAGTACGAACTGGGTGGCCTGAATACTTGTAAAATGCAAAAAATCAGGCAAAACTTTGGCTAAGGGATTTTCCATAATTTCTGACACCTATTCTAAAATATGTGCCGTAATTCTAACTTTTCATCAATTCTTTGACAATAGAGGCGAAATTTTGAGGATTTTCCAAAAATTCGTACATTGTTGTGGCAGAAACGAGCTTGCGGCCATATTCCCGGGTTTCGCTGTAGGGAACTGTTTCCAGAAAAAGGTCCAAAGGCATATTTGATTTTTTTCCAAATTCTATGAGTGATGATTGCAGCCACCGCCTGACCCTTGTAATTCCAGCGTTGTAAGAGAAAAATCCTAAAAGCTGGTTATCGTCACACCGCCTTATCAGCTCTGCAAGGTAGAAAGTTCCCATCTGAATGCTGTTTTCTGGGTCGGTAAGAGAATATTCTTTCATTTTTAATTTTCGGGCAATGTCGCCGGCGGTAAATTCCATCAGCTGGGTTAGCCCAATTGCTCCTGCCGTACTTGAAACATCAGCATCAAAAAAACTTTCACTTCTGATTAAAGCATAAACGACAGCAGGATTTAGTCCGTATTTTTCTGAATATTTTTCGACATACTGGGAATAATCTTTTGGATAAACCAGTTTTAGTTCTTCTATTATAAGGGGACGGTCGGCGTTTTTTTGCCCCCGGCTGGCAATTCGTAGTGATTGGGTGTAGTAGTCGTTTGAACCATCGTCTTCTGCCAGTTTTTGCAAGAAATCTGCCAGGTAAAAATATGTGTCTGTTGGGAGGCCTTGCTGATAGACTTCCTGCCAGGTCGGATAAATGAGTTCAGGGAAGCCAAAGTAAGCGTAACCTTCAAGGAGGATTTTGGCGGCCTGTGGGGATGGGGATTTTCCGGGCTGGGCGGCGGATTTTGTTGTTGGGGTGGGGTTTTGGTTCACCAGGGCAGGGGATTTTTCCACCGGGGTCTCCATTCCCAAATTATAAGCCGCCAGAACCCTGTAATAAACCGATGCCCCTGCATCCAAAGCCCTTGTAAAAGCCCGATGAACATCATCTTCGGTACCGTCAGCCAGACCTTCCTGAACGAGTCTGGCGTAAATGTAGGCGAACTGGGCGACAATTTCGTCGCTGGCGTGGCCGTCAATTTCCTGGTAAATGCTTTTAAAGCTGTCCCAGCGACCGGAAGCAAGAAGTGACGAAATCAGCACTTCAAAAAAATCATCAAAATAATAAGGATCAGACCACATTTTGGAATAATTTCCAATATTTTGAATAATCGAATCAACAGAGTAATTAATAGAAGTATTTAACAGATACCAGAGGGCATTGTCTTTTTGGTTTGCCTGGCCAGCACATTTCATAGCCGCTTCAAATGCAGATTTTGTCTGGCTGTAATATGGCCCTGCTTTTTCGTAAAGTCTGCCGGCGTAAAACCAGAGATAAAATTCAATTTCCGACCCGGAAAACTTTTTGGCAAGGCTTTTAAAATAGGCGGCGTTGGTGGCAAAATCCATGCTGCCGTACAAATACGATTTTCCAACATCAGATGCAAGTTGAGCACAGGGCTGCAATCTTCCATCTTCAAAATATTCAAAAATCTTTTTTGCCTGGGCAAAAGTATAAGTGTAATTTCGTTTGTAAAGTTCGACCCGATAATTTATGGCAAAATCTTCCGGCGAATAATCAATTTGAAGAGAATCGTCTGCGTAGCTTGCTTCAAAATCAGGATGATCAAAAATATCCCTATAAAATTGATAATGGGTTTGAGAAATGGGGCAGGTCATAAACCATTCAAAAACTTCTTTTTTATATGAAGATGACCCCACAACTTTTAAAGTCGTAAGGCGAATCTTAATTAAATCATTTTTGTCAGTTTTAAAATCAAGATTTTGGGTTGCGTCCAAAAGTTTTGTTAATTCTCCTGAAGATTCAAATTGATTTGCCGCAATCAAAAGGGAATCTTTATCATCAAATTTGCTGATTAAATTTTCTGCAGCCTGATTTTTTTCTTGAACGCTTCCAAAAGTACATAAAGTTTGGGCACTTTTTTGGGCGACGTAATAAGAGCCTTTTTTTACACAGCGGTTGAATTTGCTGCGGGCTTCTTTTTCTTTGCCTTGTGATAAAAGTTTTAAGCCGTAAAAATAGTCCGCATCCACGCCGAATTTTTGCTGTCCGGGCGTTTTTGCCGAACAGCTGATTACAGAGATTAGTAAAAAAATGAAAATTGGGAGTGAAAATCGTCTGACCAAGCGGGTAGAGTCCAATTTTGAACCTACTCTGATGGAATTATAATAGAATTTCCAGAAATGATGTAATCAGGATCTTTAATATTGTTCCATCTTGCAATGTACTTGTAACGCCAAGGATTTTTATAGTAAGTATCCGCAATATCCCAAAGAGTGTCGCCCCACTTAATTTTGTAATTGATTGACTTTGGCTTTTCTTCGGATACAGGTGGCTGTTCAGGAACAACATCTTCAGCTTTTTCTATGATGACAATTTCATCTTCTTTTGCTGGCGGAACTTCAGGCTCAGGTTCAGGCTCTGGCTCAGGTTCTTCAACTGGGGCTGCAGGTTCTTCTTCTATCGGCAGAGCTTCTGCTTCCGGTTCAGTTTCCACTTTTTCTACTACAGTTTCTGGTTTTGCTTCTTTTTTAGAAATCAGATTGTATTTAGAAGGAATGATAAACAAAACCAAAAGTGTGGCAATTATACAGATAACTGCACAAACAACGCAGATAATCACAGGAACTTTTGTCTTTTTCTTTACGTCTTTATCATCATCGTCTTCAAAAATTGACTGGCTTTGGTTCAAATCATCTTTATCATAAAGTCCGGTAAAAGAAATGCCTCCGCCGGTAGAAATATTATCGTTTGTATTTTCTGATGCTCCTGATGGAGAGTCGCTTGTCTGGCTGTTGTTTATTGAAAGATCGTCGTCTATATCAAAGAAATCGTCCGGGAATTGGTTATCGTCCTGGATTGTATCATCGGAAAAATCGTCAGCTTTGTCTTCATCAAAATCAAAATCGTCAAATTTGTCATCATCAAAATTGTCACTGGAACTTTCATTTGCCGAGTTTTTCAAAACTTCGTCGGAGTCGTCGCCAGGGAAGTCAAAATTGAGGTCTGATGTGTCTATATCGTCAAGATCAGGATCTTCCGAAAAAAGTTCATCGTCATCCGAGAAAATTGTGTCATCTGGGGATGGGGTGTCGTCTAGTGATGGGGTGGATTCGGCCGTTGGAAGGTCGTTTGTTGTTGGATTGTCGTCTAGTGATGAATTTTCGTCGGCGATTGTAGCGTCGTTTTCCGGAGTGGTGTCTTCAACGATTGTTGTGTCACTTTCCGGGGCGTCGTCTGTTTCGTTGTTTGTTGATGAGATGTCGTCAGTTTCTGATTTTTCCTCTGTTGCTTCGTTAAAAGAAAAATCTTCAAAATCTGGCAGAGCTTCTTCTGAACTTGCCTCAACGTTGGTGTCCAAATCCGTATCTGTTCCAACTTCAGGTTCGCCTTCGGTGGCAAAACTGTCTTCGTTGTCCAAATCCGCCTCACTTTCAAAATCCGCAATTTCATCATCAGCGGCTGGCGTAAATTCCACTTCGGTTGTGGAATCAGCATCTGGATCGCCCAGGGTAAAATCATCATCAGAAAATTCTTCCTGATTTTCCTGCTTTTCTTCCTTTTTCTGTTCTTCTTTTTCACGCAAAGCAGAAGCGGCTGCCAGCAAGCCTATTCCAGCCACAGCACCAGCGGCAACTTTTTGGGCTTTTTTATCATCAGCCTTATCATCAATCTTATTTTCAGAATCTGAAATATTATATTCGTCGGTAATCAATCTTTCTTCCTGTGTCCTTGAAACCAAAGTGATTGTCGTTTTGCTCTGATTTCCTGTTTCCGTATCAACAATTTTTGCAGAAAGTTCATTTTCTTCGTTGAGAGAAACTGTAAAAGAAATGTCTGGATCGCCATTTGGATGGGCAACCAGGTTTTCAATCTGCAGAGAATCAACATAGTCGGCATCATCCATTGAACAGCTTGCAGAACTGTACAAGTCAACCATAACTTTTGTCTGATTGTTGTGGGCAGTAGTTAAATCCAATTTTTTTTCGGAAGCAATTCCTTCTTGAAGTACTGGATAGAATGAACCATCCGCAAGTTTGATACCAATTGTTTTCATATAATTCTCCTTTCAGATTATCGGCAGAAAATATGATTTCAATATAATTTAATCTTCCGATTATAACAATATTTGGGTAAAAATTGGGCAAAGCCTTTCTGTTTCGGTAAAAACCCTCGGGGAAATCTTCTGGCAAAAACTCCCCAAAAAATCATCTTTATGGTATCTCTAAAAATTGCAATTTTTAGAGGCTCCCTTTACTTTAAATTTTTTCATCACTATATTTTGATTGTTGATATGAAGTTTTCTCTGACAAAGACCAAAGAAGAAAAATTAGCAAAATCTCACGATTTAAGTTATCGGATTATAAAAGATAAGCAAGGTATGGCGATTTTCCGCAAAACAATTTACAGCCGGATTATCTTCAACTTTCTTTTAATCGCCTTACAAATTGCAGTTTTTACATTTTTTGTTGTGCGATTTCAGTCTAAACTCGAAATCTACTTTGGAGCTTCTATTGCCCTTTCCACCGGCTTTATCATTTATCTTTCAAACAGCAAGGGCAAAAACGAATTTAAAATCACCTGGCTTTTGCCGACAATCATTTTTCCGCTTTTTGGCGTTTCGGCTTACATTCTCTATCACACAAACTGGGGCGGCCACCAGATTAAAAAGGAATTAAAACTCGTAAAAGCCAAAACCGAATCCTGGCTGCCTGCAAAAGAGCCTGCCGAAAAAATCCTGGATGAATTTCCAGAAATTAAAGGGCTGGGAACTTATCTTTTGAATCGGGGAAATTATTATCCTCATAAAAACACTAGTGTCCGCTATTTTTCGTCTGGCGAAGATTTTTACACCGACCTGCTTTCTGCCTGCCAGCGGGCCGAAAAATTTATTTTTATCGAATTTTTTATTCTGGAAGTCGATGAAACCTGGGCCCAGCTCCTGGAAATTCTCGAAGAAAAGGCAATCGCCGGCCTGGATATCCGCGTTCTTTATGATGGGCTTGGTTCACCAATGGCTTCTGACGGTCGTTATCAAAAATATCTGAATAAAAAAGGGATAAAAGCCCATCCATTTCTGCCCCTGGTGCCATTTTTTTCTACCCAGCAAAATAACCGCGACCACCGCAAAATTGTGATTATTGACGGCCAGGTTGCCTACACCGGCGGGGTGAATATTTCCAACGAATATATGAATGTGGGTAAAAATCGTTTTGCATATTGGAAAGATAACGCAATCCGTTTTGAAGGGCCTGCAATCCAAAATTTTATGGTGATGTTTTTGCAAACCTGGAATGTTGGTATAAAATCCGACGATAAATTCGAATCTTATATCAATTATCCTTATCCTAAAAAAGCCTACCCTGGGCTTATGATTCCTTATGGTGATGATGCTTTTAACGAAGCCGATATTGCCGAAGACATTTATTTATACATCATAAATAATGCAAAAAAATACGTTTACATTACTTCGCCTTATATGGTCATCGATAACCAGATGCAGGAAGCCATGATTTTTGCTGCCAATCGTGGGGTGAATGTTTCTGTCATAGTTCCGTCTCAGCCCGACCATTTTATAACATTTTGTGTGGGTAGGACTTTTCTGAAAACTTTATCTGATAATGGAATCAACGTTTATTCTTATGAAAAAGGCTTTATCCACGAAAAAACTTTTATTTCTGATGATAAAGTGGCGACCGTTGGTTCTGTTAATCTGGATTACCGAAGTTTATTCTATCACTTTGAGTGTGGAGCTCTTATGTATGATATGCCTGTGATTTTTGATATTAAAAAGGATTTTGAAGAAAGCCTCAAAGATTGCAAAAAACTAGATGCGGATGAATATAAAAAAATCCCTTCCTACAAACGGCTTATAGGAAGGGTTCTCAGGATTATTTCACCTTTAATTTAGAATGCGTCATACTGCCCAAACGCGTCATGTTGAACTCGTTTCAGCATTTTCTGGCGGTTTTGGCTAGTTACTCCGCAACAGATGAATTTGCTGCTGTTGCTGGTGAAGTTCCGTAATCATAAACATATTCAGACATTGCAACCAGTTCATTTACTGTTGTGCCAAATTTTTCAGCAATATCATACTCAGAAACTCTGTTTACATTTCCACTTGTATCATATTTGAGCAAAACTCGTTTGATAATCTTCTTTGAACTATCATAAGTTGTGATTTCGTTCAGCTGATTGTCTGTTCCGTAGCGGAAAACTTCCTGAGTCTGCATATCAGCAAAAGAATTGTAGTAAGTGATTGACTCAAGAATGCCATTTTCGCCATAAGCGTAAGTTCTCTGGTCACTTAAAGAACCGCGTGGCAGATATTCACAAATACTTTCAATTTTTCCATTTGCATTGTACTTGTAAATTGTTTTCCAGACCAAAGCACCTTCGCCATCGTAAGATGTTTCATCAACCAAAAGCCCATTTTCGTAAGTGTAAATAGTTCTGTCTTTCAGATTATCTTTTGCATCATATTCAGAACAGTCAACTTTTACCCCATCTTTATAGCTGATTGTAGATTTCCAGATAAGTTCGCCATCAGAATTTGTAAATGACTGGGCAGTAAGAAGTCCCTTATCGTAAGTAGAAACAAGCTTGTTCACAACTGCATCGCGTGGTGTCATTTCGTCAGATTCAATTTCGTTGTTATCTGCATCGAAAGTGTGAAGAAATTTAACGCTTGGAGTTCTAAAATAATTGCCGAATTTTGATGCGATTGAATATTCGGTTTTTGTATAACTTTTTACATTTTTTGATAAAGGTGCGTAAGTAAAAATGTCTGCACCAAAAAGCGAAAGACTTAAAGCTGCAGCCAAAACTAATGTAATTGATTTTTTCATGATTCCCCCATAATAGACGCCCGCAATTAGACTTAAGTTTGCCTAAGAAGCTCTTATATTTTATACTATATTGTAACTCAATTATCGGATTTTAATACATAAAAAAATAGACCAAAACAGATGAATTTTTACGAACTGGAAGCCTTTGTTACCCTGGCTAAAACACTTCACTTTGGAAAAACCGCCTCAAAACTAAATATGAGCCCTTCCGCCCTCAGTCGTGTGATTTCGCGACTGGAAGATGAAGTTGGCGTCAGCCTGGTTGACCGTAACAACCGCCAGATGTATTTAACTTCCCAAGGAAAGATTTTTGAAAAATTTGCCCAGGAATCTTTGGCAAAAAAAGCCGATTTGACCGAAAAACTTTCCGGTCAGGGTTCCGAAATTGAAGGCGTCCTCCCGGTTTATGCTTCCGTCACCGCCTGCTATTGTATTTTGCCCGATTTTATAAAGCGCCTTACAGACCGTTATCCAGGAATCCAGCTTTCTGTAGAAACTGGCGACCCCGCCGGGGCGATCGCTGCCGTTAAAGAAAATCGTGCATTTCTGGCAGTCGCCGCAATCCCCGAATCCGGACTTTCTCAAATGGAAACTGTCAGCGTGGTAAAAACACCTCTGGTTTATGCCGCCAGCAAAAACGGCCCCTACACCCAGTTGCAGGGCTCTCCCCAGGATATTTTGTCTACAGTCCCTCTGGTTTTGCCAAAAGCAGGTCTGGCTCGGTCACGTTTTGATAAATGGATTAAATCGCGAAACGTCAAGCCAATAATTGCCGCCGAAACAGAAGGAAACGAGGCAATTCTGGCACTGGCCCAGCTGGGACTGGGAATTGGCCTTGTTCCGCAAATCGTCCTGGAAAATGGCCCTTACAAGGGGGAGTTTGCCATTCACACAGCAGGAAATATTTTGGGCTATTATGATGTAGGATTTATCAGAAAATCAGTGATTTCGGGGACTTCTTCCATGAGGAAAATCCAGGAAGCGGTAGGGAAGATTTTGGCTTCGTATTAAGGGAAATTATGATATGACAGAAAATCAATGGAAAGTTTTTTTGGATTTTAA
>CAVFQN010000009.1:0-6503 GCA_963624615.1 Treponemataceae bacterium
TATTTAGTGACTCCTTTTGGAATAATTCTACCATAAATAGAACAATATTTGTATAGAAAGTAAAAAATCCCAGAAAAATCCCCCATCAAATATCCAGGTAAAAAAAATCCCAAAGGCAAAAAAATCCGATTGAGACTACTTGAGACTTCCTTGAGAGAAAATCCCCTAAATGCTATAGTGTTTGTCCGATTATTAAAAATTATCGACTATTAAAAATTATGCTGAATCTAGAAACCTTAAAAAAAGAACTAAATCCCCAGCAATACAGGGCGGTCACAACAACCGACGGTGCAATTTTGATTATCGCGGGAGCTGGAAGCGGAAAAACCAGGGTTATCACTTTTAGAATTGCCCATATGCTGGACAAGGGCATTCCCCAGAGCCAGATTCTGGCCCTAACTTTCACAAACAAGGCAGCCAAGGAAATGGCCGACCGCATCAAGGAATTGACCCAGAAAAAACTGCAAAATCTTACTGTTTCGACCTTCCACGCTTTTGGAGTCAGGGTTTTGAGGGCTGATATTCAGGAACTGGGCTACCGGGAAAATTTTAGTATTTATGATGAAACCGACAGAATTGCCCTTATCAAAGAATGTGGCCGGGAGTTGAAATTTTCTCCAGAAGCAATGGACATTTATCAAATCAGCAATCTGATTTCAAATATCAAAACTGGCCGGAAAAATTGGGATTCTATGAACGATATGTACAGACCCCTTTACGAATCCTACCAGGAAGGCCTAAAACTTTACAATGCAGTTGATTTTGATGATTTGATTGTCCTGCCAATCAAACTTTTTAAAGAACATCCCGAAGTTCTGGCAAAATATCGCGACCGCTACAAATATATTATGGTGGATGAATTTCAAGATACAAGTCACCAGCAGTATGAATTTATGCACCTGATGGCTGATAAAAATATTGCCGTTGTTGGGGACGATGACCAGTCTATTTATTCCTGGCGGGGGGCGGACTATCAGAATATTGTCAATTTTGAACACGATTTTGATGTAACAGAAATCCGCCTGGAACAAAATTACAGGTCTACCGGCACGATTTTGGAAGCAGCAAACGGAGTTATTTCTCACAACACAAACCGCAAAGACAAAAAACTCTGGTCTGGCAACGGAGCTGGTAAGCCAATCGAAATTTTTATGCCAGAAAATGAAACGGACGAGGCGGATTTTATTGCAGAATCAATTTTAGGGATTGCGGCGGAAGAAAAACGAAAATACGATGATTTTGGCGTTTTGATGAGGGCCAATACCCAGGGACGTTTTATAGAAGAAGCTTTTTTGCAAAATAATATCCCCTATACGATGAGCGGCGGAACATCATTTTTTGAAAGAAAAGAGATTAAAGACGTTATTTCTTATTTGAGGATTATTTCAAATCATGATGATGACATCAACCTGCTGAGAATTATAAACTGCCCCAGACGTGGCATTGGCCGGGCAGCAATTCAGCTTTTGAATGACGAGGCCCAACTCCAGGGCTGTACCATGTGGAATGCAATTATTTCCCTGATAAACCGCCAAGATTCCCCTGCCAGTGATATTTTAAAAGAGGATTTGCAGGAATTTGTAAATTTGATTGAAAATCACAGACAGAAACTTTTAAGTGGACGCGGACTTGCGGCAAAAGTCCGCCAGCTGGTTGAAGACATAAATTACAAAGACCATCTGATAACAGAATTTTCCAAGAGCGAAAAAGCAGTCAGATTTAAGTTGATGAATATTGAAAGCCTTTTGAATTCCATGGATATTTGGGAAAATGATCCTGATAATTCAAATCCTAATCTTTTTAATTATTTAAACAGAATTACTCTTTTGAGCCGGGATAATGGAGATGATCCAAATGACAAAGGAAAAGTAAACCTTATGACAATACATGCGTCTAAAGGGCTGGAATTTCCGGTTGTCTTTATTGCCGGGGCGGAAGAAGGCCTTATTCCACACGCCCGGTCTGTCGAAGAAAATGGGGGCGATGTGGAAGAAGAGCGCAGGCTTTTTTACGTTGCCATTACCAGAGCCAGGGACAAGCTTTTTATTTCTGCCTGCCGCAAAAGACGACGGGGGCAGATGGTTGCCGAAGCCGACCCAAGCCGTTTTTTGGACGAAATTCCTTCCAACCTGGTGGAATACCACGAACCAAAACAACTTACCGAAGAAGAAACCGGCCAGATGTTCAGTGATTTTTTGTCCAGGTTGAAAGCAAAGGGCTAGCGGTAGTAGTGGATGTGGACTCAAGGGAGGCTGCGGACACCAGGGTGGATGTTCGCCCCGACAGTCGGACTCGCTACCGGGCAGGTATTTTCCCGCCCTCGACAGGCCACCACAGTAGCCAGCCCCTCAGCCTAGCGGCACCTCTGGTACAAAACCGTATTAGTCCGCAAAAACTCGCAGACATCGCCATTTATCTGGTCGGCTTTGGCCCGCCACTTCCAATTGTTGCCAACCGTAGAAGGGGTGTTCATGCGGCCTTCTGATCCCAGCCCCAGCAAATCCTGCATTGTCAAAATACAAGTGTTTGAAACCGATTCCATGGCAGTCAGCATCATATCTTTTACCAGGCGGTTTTCATCGGTTCGCAAAAATGCTTTTGCATATTCCAAATCTTCTTTGGAGCAGTCGGTCATCCAGCCTTTAATTGTTGTATTATCGTGGGTGCCGGTGTAAACGACAGAATTTCTTGTATAGCTGAAAGGAAGATAGCCGGTGGCAGGGTCGCGGGAATCAAATCCAAACTGAAGGACTTTCATTCCAGGAAAACCAACATCAGCCAGAAGTTTTCGCACGCTGTCTGTCAAAAATCCTAAATCTTCTGCAATAATTGCAAGGTCGCCGTAAGTTTTTTTGATTTCGTCAAAAAAAGCAGTGCCCGGTCCCTGTCGCCACAATCCATTTTTCGCATTTCTTGAGCCAAATGGAATACAGTAATAAGAATCAAAAGCCCTGAAATGATCAATCCGCAGAATATCATAATTTTTGAGACTAGTTTCCAGGCGTTTTTTCCACCAGGAATAGCCATCATTTTTCATATAATCCCAATTATAAACTGGATTTCCCCACAACTGGCCGTCTGCCGAAAATCCATCTGGAGGGCAACCTGCAACTTCAACCGGCCTGTAATCACCATCAAGATTAAAAAGTTCAGGATTAGACCAGACATCAGCTGAATCTGCAGCTATATAAATCGGAATATCACCAATAATTTTAATTCCATTGTCGTTGGCATATTTTTTTAGGGCGTAATACTGCTTAAAAAACAAATATTGCAGCATTTTATAATACTGAATTTTGTCCTGGCACTTATCACACCAGTCTTTTACGGCAGATTTTTCTCGTCGACGGATACTTTCTTCCCAATTATCAAAAGAAACACCACCATGAGCATCTTTTATTGCCATAAAAAGTGAATAATCTTCCAGCCAGAAAGCATTGTAATTACAAAAATCATAAAAATCGGCAGGAATTTTCTGCTTAAAATTCTGATAGATTTTTGCAAAAATTTTATTTCGTTCGCAATACAAAAGGCCGTAATCAACCTGAGTATCTGAGGATGACCACCTTACACTTTCATAATCAGCTTTTGAAATAAAACCTTCATTTTCCAGCAATTCAAAATCAATAAAATATGGGTTTCCGGCAAATGTCGAAAAACTCTGGTATGGAGAATCACCATAACTTGTAGGCCCAATTGGCAGAATCTGCCAGTAAGTTTGTGATGAATTTTTCAAAAAATCAACAAAAGAATAGGCGTATTTCCCCATAGTCCCAATACCGGTATTTCCCGGCAGGGATGAAATATGCATTAAAACGCCGTTAGCACGTTTATCTAGTAAAGACATAAAAATATCCTTAAGAGTTCAAGGATCCCTCTAAAAATTGCAATTTTTAGAGGGTCCCATTCATATTTTTTACGCTTTCACCTGGAATAAATTCAAAAGAAATGAGTTTATGGCAAGGTGAACTGTGATTTTCAATACTATCCAATAAAACAGCAAGCCCTTGACTTGCAAGTTCGTCTTCGCTCTGCTTTATTGTCGTAATTCTAGGACAAAAATAATTAGCTATAGAAAGACCGTCGAATCCGATTATGGAAATTTCGTCCGGAACTTTATACCCCATGTCCTGTAACTGTCTGCACGCACCAATTGCCATGGCATCTGACATTGTAAAAATTGCCGTAATCTTTGGATCGCTAGATAAAAGTTTTTGAACTGCTTCAGCCCCACCTTCGAAGGAGTATTTTGACGCCTGGTAGGATTTGTCAAAATCAAAAGGGAGACCGGCTTCGTTCATTGCTTTTAGAAAACCATCATATCGAATCGAAGTAAGGCCAGAATCTAACGATCCTCCGATTACACCAATTTTTTTATGCCCATTTTTAATTAAATGCTGTGCAGAAAAATAAGAAGCCTGGAAGTTATCAATACTGACGCTGGATAAATACTGACTTCCCAAAGATTTTGCTTCGTTGGAAATCAGCACGCTTGGAACATGAACTTTTTCAAATTCGCCGGCAAGCATATCCGGGCTTCCTCCTAAAAATATTATGCCAAGAGGTTTTTGTTCAAAATAAATGCGGGTCGCATTGGCCCCTTCATTATCGTGTTCATCCAAAATCACCACGTTGGCATTGTAAGGCAGGGGCTCAAGTTTTTTCTGAATATTTTCCAAAAGACTATTTAAAAGAGTGCTGGAAGTTCCTTTTACAATGATGACAAGATTTTTTCGTTCCTGAGATTTAAGCTGCTTGGCATTTGCATTGAGTACAAAGCCATGTTTTTCAACAACAGCCATAACTTTTTCTCTTGTTTTATCACTAACATCAGGATGATTGTTCAAAACTCTGGAAACAGTTCCAATTGCACAACCACACTCTTTCGCAATGTCTTTAATCGTCATAACTCACCTGCCCTTTATTTTTAGGCTTTCCATTTTTGCTATCAGCTACTAACCTTTTACAGCACCAGCAATAACACCCTTTATAATGTACTTCTGTGAACTGATATAGAAGATGATAATCGGGATAATTGATAAGACCAGCATAGCCATAAATCCGCCGTAATCTGTAGAACCGTAAGCTCCCTGCATTGCAAGCTGAATTGCAACAGGTATAGTCTTATGATCAGATCCCAAAATCAGATATGGCAAAAGATAGTCATTCCAAATCCACATAGCATTCAAAATTGCCACTGTAATTGCTGTAGGTTTTAACATAGGGAATACAACCAGGAAGAAGGTTTGAAGAGGATTACAACCATCAATTGTTGCAGCCTCCTCTACTTCTAGAGGCACCCCTTTTACAAAGCCAGAAAACATAAATACCGAAAGTCCGGCTCCGAATCCCAGGTATACTAAAACAACACCAAAGATATTATCAAAATAAACTGATGTTACCATGAATGTCATCGTATACATTACCATCTGGAATGGTACTATCATACTGAAAACAAAGACATAATATAATACCTTTGTCATTTTATTTTTTACACGAACCAGATACCAGGCGGTCATCGAAGTACAAACGATAATTAAAATAACCGAAACAACGCTGATAAATACCGAACGTAGAAAGGCCAGGAAAAATCCCGAAGTTGTCAAACCGTTGATGTAGTTTTCTAAGCCGACAAACATATTTCCACTTGGCCAGGCAAATGGCTGGGTGGAAACATAAAGCCTTGATTTGAAGGAGTTCATCAAAACCAAAAGAATTGGAAAGATAAAAACCAGGGTCAAGAGTATTAAAACTGCAAATGTAACAAATTTGCTGACTGATTTTCTAAGTGAATTTTCCATCATTGTTCAATCTCCTTCTTACTTGTAAGTTTTAATTGTAAGAATGCAATCAAGGCAACGATGATAAAGAAGATTACAGCCTTTGCCTGAGCGACTCCATGCCAGGAAGCATTTCTGTTATAGAATGTCTGATAAATATTCAAAGCAAGCATTTCAGTTGTTTTTTCAGGAGCACCCGCCGTCAAAGCAAGGTTCTGATCAAACATCTTAAATGAATTAGATAATGTCAAAAACATACAAATTGTGATTGAAGGCATTACCATCGGAATTTTTACCTTAAACAGGATTTTTAATGGGGATGCACCATCAATCTGGGCTGCTTCTATGAGGTCTCCAGGAATATTCTGCAAACCAGCTATGTAGATTACCATCATATAACCAATTAACTGCCAGTTCATAAGAATAACCAGACCCCAAAAACCATATTCAGTTTTGTAGGAAATATCAGAACCAACAACTTTCAAAAGCACGCCGTTAATCAAAAGATTCCAGATATAGCCCAAAACAATTCCGCCAATCAGGTTTGGCATAAAAAATACAAAAAAAAAAAAATTAGTTCCCTTTATTCCTTTTGTAAGCAAAAGAGCCAGAGCAAAAGCAAATATATTTACAGTGACAATAGAAACTAAAGTAAAAAGAGATGTAAAACCTAAAGCATGAAGAAACTCGTTATCAACAGTAAAAGCTTTGATGTAATTACCA
>CAVFQN010000010.1:0-1120 GCA_963624615.1 Treponemataceae bacterium
GCTTCTCAAGCCGGCTATCAGTCTGCAATTTACGAAAAAGAAGTTTATAATGCTAAAATAAATACCCTGATTACTGGGGTAATTTCAAATTATGGGGATTATTTTTCCCTTTCTGTAGATTTATATCTCTATCCGGGTGCAAGAAAACTTGGTTCTATAATGGAAATTGGCAGTATGCAGGATGTTGATATGGTGACGTCTAGCATAGCCGGTCAGTTAATCCCTCTTTTGACAAATGCAATGCCGGTTGAAGTTTCTATCATCATAAATCCTCCTGAAGCTGCTGGTAATGCTAAAATTTTTATTGATGATGTTTTGCAAACTTCCCAGAATTCTACCATGGTTTTGCAATCTGGTCCTCACGCAATAGAATTTATTTCGGAGGGGTACAGGCGGGCTTCTACAAATTATTATTTTATGGGAAATACAAAATACGAAATTGAAATCCATTTTGAAAAAATAACTGACGGCTATATTCAGATTGAAATGGTAAAACCTTTGCAGGGGGATTTGTTTGCAAATGGAGAATTGGCCCAGCAAATCACCGATAAAAAATCCCAAATAAAAATAAATGGTTCCAGTATTCTTGGCGAATTTGTTGCAGAAAATGGGGAAACGGCTTTTTATTACATTCCAAAAAAGCTTTATTTTGATGGAAGCGTTGCAAAAATTAAGCCTAAGCCTCGTGACAGAGAAAAATACATTGATTCTAGGCGGCGTTGGCTTTACACTTCGTATTCTATGCTGATTGTTTCACTGATTCCGACTTTTTTCACCTATGGGAATTTTGTAAATCAGTCAAAACTTTATAATGATGGAATTGGTAATGTGTCTTACGAGGACGCTGCAACATGGCAAAAAGCTACGAATATTTGCCAGGGAATTTCTATAGGATGTGGCGTTTTTATGGGAATCGAATTGATTCGATATCTTATCGCGGCGGATTCTGTTCTTCCACAAAAAGCCAGAAAGGGTAAATTGTCGGATTTTGAGTATTATGATTTGAATGCCGGGGTGGAAAATCCAGAGGAAAATACTGGGATGGGAGAGAAAAATGTCCAGGGGGAGCCTGATTAAAGGGCATCTCTAAAAAATAAAGGTGAATGGAGATAAAAAAAAT
>CAVFQN010000010.1:1213-2156 GCA_963624615.1 Treponemataceae bacterium
TTATGATGATTTAACTGATTTGCTGGTGGAAGGCGACATTGGGGCAAAAACTGCCTATCTTTTGGTTGAAGAACTGGAAAATATCTGTAGTAGAGAAAAAATTACAGATCAAAATCAAATTGTTTTAAAACTAAAAGATTTGCTTTTGGAAAATGTAAAATCCATCTCCCTTGAACCCGAAAAAGAAAAGGTAAATGTCTGGATGATTTTGGGGGTAAATGGAGCTGGAAAAACTACCAGCGTCGCAAAACTTGCAAATTATTACAAAAATCAAGGGCTTGAAAATCTGGTTTTGGCTTCTGCAGATACTTTCAGGGCGGCTGCAATTGAACAGCTTGCTATGCATGGTGAAAAAATTGGCGTGAGAGTGGTAAGTCATCAGCATGGTTCTGACCCCTCTGCCGTTGTTTTTGATGCGGCTGAGGCGGTAAAAGCAAAAGGTCCTGGTTTGGTTCTGGCTGATACTGCCGGCCGTCTTCACAACAAAGAAAATCTTGTCCGCGAATTGCAAAAAATCGACAAAACCTGCCAGTCTAAAGCAGATTCTGGCTGTTATAAAAAAATCCTAGTGATTGATGCAACTACCGGGCAAAATGCCCTGCGTCAGGCAGAAGTTTTTAACGAAGCAGTCGGTCTGGATGCCCTGATTATGACAAAATACGATTCTACGGCAAAAGGTGGAGTTGCTGTTTCTATTGGGCGTGAATTGGGGCTTCCTTTGGCTTTTGTCTGCACTGGCGAAAAATATCCTGATATTAAAATTTTTAATGCAGAAGAATATATAAATGAATTTCTAGGCCTGTGATTTTCCTGTTTCGGGAAATTGTGAAATTGTAAAAAATTGTGAAATTGAAAAAAAATAAGATTCGGCAAACATTTTTAATTTTTCTCTTAAGTCTGATTTTTGCGGGAATTACAGGGACATTTTCTGCTTGCTCTAAAA
>CAVFQN010000011.1:0-2091 GCA_963624615.1 Treponemataceae bacterium
CTAAAAATAACATTTTTTTTAATTTTTTTTGATTTTCATTTCCGTTTTTAGAAAAGTTTTGACTATTACTATAGTAAGTGGGAAGAGAGGTAGATATGAAAGTAAAAAATGAATTGGCTCGGATCGTTTCTAGCTTTGCCGGAGAGATTATCGGTTTTTACAAAGCAATGGTTTTTTGTGGAAGAGAATTTGTGATTTCAAAAAGACTGTTAAAAAGTGGGAGTGAAATAGATTCCTGTTTTAAAAACAGACAAATGGATTCTGCATATAAAAGGGCTGTGGAAACAGAATTCTGGCTTAGGATGGCAAAATCCTGTGGTTACAAAAAACTGCTGGGAGTTGATGGTTCCGAAAAAAATGTTGATTACCTTCTGCTTAAGGCTAGAAGTTTAGTTGAACTTTTAGATGAAAAAGAGGCTGCCTTATGAAAGTGAAAAATTATAAACTTCAACGGCGACGAAAATTTGTGGTTACACTGGGAAAAACAGATTTTTTGAGAACTTTTTTAGTCAAAAAGGATTATAGGTGGACTTGGATTTGGTGGAATAGGGCGAAAAGAATGTAGGGGGCAAGTCTGAAAACTGTCTGAGCTCTAAAAACTGTCTGGGAGGAGGGTATTTTACCTTATTCAAATCATCATAATCTTGTGCTACAATCTTATCATCATAAAAAATATAAAAAGAATGGAGAAAAATTTATGAAACCTACACTTGTTGTTTTGGCAGCCGGTCTTGGCAGTCGTTATGGTGGAATTAAACAGATTGAAGCAGTCGGAAAACATAACGAATGCCTTTTAGATTATGCAACTTACGATGCAATGCAAAGTGGATATGGGAAAGTTGTTTATATCATCAGAAAAGATATAGAAAAAGATTTTAGAGAAAGGCTTTTTGATAAAATTGCAAAAAAATATGATGCGGAATATGTTTTTCAGGAACATGAAAGTCTTTTGACTCAAAGTCAGCTTGAAGACTCAAAAGAAAGAACAAAACCTTGGGGAACTTTGCACGCAATTCTTTGTGCAAAAGATGCAATTAAAGCCCCTTTTGCTGTAATCAATTCTGATGATTTTTACGGTCGAGAGGCAATAAAAACTTTGGGCGATTATTTGGCTACGGTAAGTTCAGATTCTACAGAACACGCTATGGTCGGGTATGTTTTGGGAAACACGATGAGCCACAGTGGCTCTGTGAGCCGGGGCGTTTGCTCTGTTGAAAATGATTATCTGAAAAGTATTGATGAAAATAAAAATATTTATTATGAAGGCGAAAAAATCATCACAGAAAGTCCTGATGGCGTAAAAAAAGAATTTACTGGAAATGAATGGGTTAGTATGAATCTGTTCGGTTTTAGCCAGAGAGTGATTGGTGATTTTGAACCTTATTGGGATAATTTTATAAGGAAGAATTCAAAAGAGATGAAAACAGAATGTCTTTTGCCAATCGCGGTTGGAGATATGCTGGAAAAAGGCTACGGCCGGGTAAAATTTTTCAGCTCAAAAGAAAATTGGTTTGGAATGACCTACGTGGAAGACCGCCAGATTGTAAAGGACGAAATTGCAAAGAAGATTGAGGCTGGATATTATCCGGAAGTGTTGGGATAGTTTGTATACTTATTGGAGTTGTTCTCAGTATCCTAGTTCTAACTCCTCTTATAAAGCGTACAGATTGTGTTTCTCTGAAGCTGAATACTTCATCGGTTACTACGACAAGGACCTCGATGTATATGTCTTAGTAGTTCAGGCTTTTTAAGCAGTTAGTCACAGATGCTGAACTTATTTCAGCATCTCAAGAGATCCCGGGGCAAGCCCGGAATCTCAACACTTTCAGGGTCGTGGGGCTACGCTCTGTCCTTCAACTCCATAACAGTTTTCAGAGATAGCCCGGTAAGTTTTGAAATATCTTCTAGAGATAACTTCATAGAAAGTGCGTTTTTCGACGTTTCCAAGTTAGTGTTGTAAGCCCCCTGCTCAATCCCTTCTTCACGACCTTTTTCAATTCCCTGTGCTATTCCCTTTTTCATACCATCTTCGAACTTTTCTTCCATCAGCATTTCAAAAGTCATAAGTCCTTTCCTCCATTCAGCGTCATT
>CAVFQN010000012.1:0-6610 GCA_963624615.1 Treponemataceae bacterium
AGCCGGCTCTGCCGAGGAGGCCGAGCGTTAGCGAGCCGCGGAAGGCGACTGGGTGGCTAGATTTTCCCCCCTGAAAATCTTTAAAAATCTTCTTTACTTTTTAAAACAGGAGTGGGATAATCGGAATGCTAAGACTGTGTCCCGCTTTCTTAGAAAAAAAATTAGGGAAAGGAATATTTTATGTATTTTTATGTAATCCTGGAAAGTTATGACAAGGGCAAGGAAGTGGAGCGTTTTTCGGAAGAAAAATGGAATGAGGTTAAGTCTCGGATTAATCCGCTGAGGATTGCTTATGTGGCTGAAGATTTGGGGGATAAAAGGCTTAAAAATTATGACCAGATTGTCTGGGATCGGGTTTTTAATCCGATTACTCATGTCTATGAAAAAATTGTCATTCCTATGTCTGATGATTATGAGGAAAATTGTCGTAATGCTGAGACTGAGAAAAACCGGAAGATTGCGATTATGACTGAAAGGGCTGAGCAACTTAAGCTTAGTCGGGAATTGCGGATTAATCGGAAACGGGAAGAAAATCTGGAAAACGGCAATTTTGACAGGCTGAATCAGTTGCAGGAGGAGATGAATAAGCTTATTCCTGAGGATACTGAGGAAATCGAGGCTTTTTCAATCTGGAAATCTACGGGCTACAGAAGGCCGGCTGGGAAGAGGATTGAGGGGCTGAAAAAAGACTACAATATGAGTTGGAAAGAATTTATTGAGTTTTTGGATACTAAGATTTTTAAGGAATAAGGTGATTTGCCTTGGGTGGCGGGGATTTGTCCACTAGGGCGAGAGGTTGCCTTGGGGGGCTTGCATTTACCTTGGGTGGTGACCATTTACACACCGGGGCGGAGGTTTGCCTTGAGGGCATGACTTTTCCTTGAGAAGCGGAAAATTGAACTCTAGGGCGTGACTTTTTCTTGAGAGGCGGATTTTTTAGGAGGTTTTATGAAAACTGCTGCGGTATTTTTTGCAGATGGTTTTGAAGAAGTGGAAGCTTTGACTCCACTTGATTATTTACGTCGGGCGGGAGTGGAAGTTTACACTGTTGCAATTCCGTCAGAAACTTCTACTGACAAATATATTGTAACTGGGTCCCACAAGGTTCCCCTGATTACGGATTTGACTTTTGAAGAATATCTGAACGCCTGTAAGGACGGATTGCCGGATTTGGTCTTTTGTCCGGGTGGCTCTCGTGGAGCTGATAATCTGGCCGCTTGCACTCCCTTTTTGCAGCATCTGGAAGAGGCCTGGAAGCAGGAGCGTTTTGTGAGTGCAATTTGTGCTAGTCCTGCGGTTGTGCTTGGTAAAACTGGGATTTTGGCCGGCAAAAAATGGACCTGTTATCCTGAAATGCAGGACAACGCTAAGGCTGAATTTTTACCAGGTTATAGTGATAAGGTTTTTATAACTGATGGAAATTTGATTACTGCCCGGGGAGCTGGTGCAGCAGAAGAATTTGCTATGGAACTGGTAAGATTGCTGGTGGGTAACCAGATTGCAGAGAAAATTAGGAAGGGAACGCTGCAGAGGTAGGTTTTTTGGAGGGGGATTTTGCCACCGGGATGTGGATTTGCCTTGCGGTCGGGGGGGTGCCTTGTAGGTGAGCATTTTCCCACCGGGGCGAAAGTCCCCCTTCCCCCAGCCGAGAAAATTTCCCTACTCTTTTTCTCCTTCTTCTTTACTTCCCAATTCAGCTTCTTTTGTCCTGATCTGATCAGAAAAACTTTTGATTTCTTCCTGTAGTCCTTCGACTATTTTTACATCATCTTCATTTTCAAAAGTGATTTTGGCACCTTGTAAAAGCATTTGTGAGATTTTCAATCCCATTTCTTCATATTTACAATCACGTTTGTTTTCAATCTGGTGAATTTCAAATTTCACGACGCTTTTATCTGTAAAATCCTGAACTTTATCACCGGCTTTTTCAAAAGCTTTTTTTGCTGATTTTGAACTCTTTGAAAACCAGTCTTTTACCTTATTTCCAATTTCGTTTGTATCCATAAATTTCCTCCTAAAAAAACTCCGCGTTGGCGATTTAGGGCAAAGTTGCCTCTAAAAATTGCAATTTTTAAAGGCTCCCTTTATTTTTCCTTATAACCTTTTTACTGCCAGCAAAGTCAAATCATCAGACTGTTCGTCTTCCTGCATTTGATCGTAATCAACGTAGTTAACTCCATTTTCTGCATTTTCAGATCTTCTGGCAGAGTAATAATCATACATATTAAAATACTTGGACAAGAATTCGTCAATCTTTTTATCAACTTTGACATAATCATTTGTCTGAACAGCCGGCGACTTATAAAATCTGAAAACTTTTTCCATGGCTGCCAGAGCCAAAATTGCCTCGCTGATTGTTCCCTGGCATTTTGTAAAATCGAATTCCAGTTTTTCAGTCTGATTTGGATTATCAAGTTTTGTAAGCTGATATTTTTTCTTATTGTAAACTGATTCAATAATCTCTTTGATTCGTTCAGGCCCGAATTCTTCTTTTGCATCTTCTTTTTTTATTTCGACTTCTTCCTGGTGGGTTTTTGGATTCATTTTTTTGATTTCTACATCATTCTGGCGGACTGTGTAATCATTTTCGCGAATTCTTCTGGTGGATTCTTCGATACCGTCAGTATAAAGAAAGAGGATATCGCCATGCTGGAGAATTGTTTTTTCGACTTTAAAACCGCCCCGCATTGCTACCAGGTCTGAAGTAAAAACTCCGGCGGTTGGGGCGGAAGCCAGGGTTAGCATTTTCATTGACCTGGTGGCTGCATCATAAATATGAACCAGGTTATCCCCAGCATTACACATATAAAGTTCGCCAGTTCTTGAGTTCAAAAGACAGATAATTAATGTAGCAAATTTTCCTTTGAGTCCCAGTCCTTCAATAAAATCATTTATCTGCTCAACAAGGAAGTTTAATTTCGTACCGTTTTTGGCAAAAGTCCAGTTCTGGAAATAACGGCGGAAAATTGTTGCAACAACGGTCATGATGATGGCGGCAGGAATTCCATGTCCGGAAGCATCACACTTAATAAGACAATACCATTCGTTATCCAGTTTTTTGTAATCAAAATAGTCACCGGAAACGCCAGATTCCCCCTCGTAGTAACCATAACACTGAATTTTTTCATCATCATACTCGGCATAAGTATTTTTATTATTTAAGGCTCCCGAAGCCAGTGGTAAAAAGGCTTTTTGCACAGCCTTACCGTCCATGGCCAGGGCTTCTTCTTCGGCATTGGCAACCAGTTCGTGGGTCATGTTATTTACCGCATCTCCCAGACGTCCAACTTCATCTTTAGTTTTGATTTCTACGTCTTTACCCTTTAAAAGTGCCTTATTTTTCGTCTGTCCTATCATAATAACGTGGGCTTCCAGTTTTTTGATTGGACGAACGATGAGAGATGCAAAAATCACCGAACCAAAAATTCCGAAAACAACGGCTACAACGGCAACCAGACTACCAAACAAAATAATTCCCCGGATTTCGCGGTTCAAGCTTTCGATTAAGGTTTGCGTTGAAAGTTCCAGATAAACAAGGCCATGAATATAGTTGCCGCTCGTACCTTTTCGATAGAGTACAGGGCGGTAGAAAATATAGTCGGTGTTTGCGTGATTTAGATTTTCTGTATCAAAATGCGGATATGAGCCGGCGGCATTTTTGGAATATTCTTCCAAGCTATCATCAACCTTGTTTCTAAGATCAACAATTACGTCGGAAAGTCGGTCTGCTTCGGCTGTATCCTCATCACTTCCAGATTCGTAAAGGGCGGTAGCCTGCTTAGAAAGTTCTTCGATTTTATCAGAATATTCCTGCAATTCAGCAGAAATTTGTTTATCCAGTTCTGCAAATTCCCCTGTAATATTGGTTACAGTTTGGTCTGTCAAAAGACTTTCGCCATAAATTAAATTGTAGGTGTCTGTTTTGAGGGAAATTTCCGGGTCATTTGTAGCCCAAACGTAATTTAAATTCTGGGCGGAAGCAGAATCCATCTTCTGTCCTATGATTGAGACGTATTTTACTTCGTCCATTGCCTCTTTTTGGCTTGGAAGGGCAGTAAGTTCAAGGAGATTATTTGCCGGGAAAAAGTTTTTTACCCCTGAAAAAAGGCTTTCCAGCAAAACCTGGGTTCGATTTTCCAGGCCGGCTGCCATAGTCTGTTCCTGCATGCGGATTACTCTGAAGCCGTTTTCAAAAGTGACTGCCAGAACAATCATAACCACGAGGGAATATGTAAATCTTATGAGTTTTCGTTTTAAACTTGGTAAACGCTTTTGTTTCTGTTCTGTTTTTGATAATGGCATAGTGGCTCCTTTTAATAAAGCTTGCATTTCTTTTGCAGTCAATTTTTTTTCGTATATATTTTGCGTACCCGTAGAAATTAAGAAAATCAGGGCAAGAACTATAATTGCTAAAATGAGGAAGGCTAAAATCAGGCTGATTGAAATTTTGTATTTGTATTCGGTAAAGTTTGCATTCAGTTTTGATTCTTTTACATAGTCGCCTTCAATTTTGATTGTTCCGTTTTGGGCGATTTTTAAGATTTTCCCGGTGAAATACAAGCCTCGGTCTGTGTGATAAAGCCCGATTTTGTAATCCCCCTGGTCCAAATCAGCACCAATATTTACATTTGTGATTTTTGTATTTGATTGAACTTTATATTGATTTTCCGAAAGATTTAAAACCAAATTGTAGGGTTCGAGACCGTCATCATCAATATAAATCTGACTGATAGTTCCGTCATAAGTAAAACCGCCACCAGAAATTGTCAAAATTGAATTGCCAATATCATCTTTTTTCTGGTCCAGGCTTGTGATATAGGTAGATGGCTGGTATTTATTTAAAATAAACATTTGTGTGGCAGCCTGGCCTAAATTTCCAACCTGGTCGATTGCGGCAACTGACAAAACATAAATTCCGTTAGGCCGATTGTAATAGCGGGCAGTAGAAAGTCCCCGGGTTTGAACCGTCGAAGACATTTTTCTTTGCCTGCCAGCCGCTTCCCCATAGCGATTTTCCAAATTTTCTTTTATCTGAGCCACATCTTCATCAGAAAGTTTCATAGGATGTTTTTTAGAAACGGCAATGGATTTTGGGATTGAAGCAAGCTGATCAATTCTGTAAACATAGCCATCCACATCATCAGAAATGGAAGGCTGCCATTTTAAACTGAAATTATTTGAATCGACAAAACCGTATTTATCAAGGTTTTCAATGGTGATTTGCGGAGCTTCTGGTGGCGTTAAATCCAAATGGTAGGAAATTTGCGAGGGTTCGGACCAGTTGCCGGCGTAATCTACAACTCTGGCTGTTAAATAATAATAGCCGTCCTCAGTAGCCTGACTTTTGATTTTATTTTCGCGAACAAAGTGCTGGATTTGTTTAGGTGGCAGATCAGAAGGATTTTTTGACCATGTGTAGGAATATCCTGCAATGTTTGAAGAATCCTCCGGGAAATTAATCTGAATCTGGACATTTTCCTTTCTAGAACTTTTTCCAGCCTTAAAAGAAAGTGGTGTAAAAGTTGCCTGTCCTACGCTCTTATCTGGAGATAGCAATGCCACAGAGTTTTTACCATTCGGAGTAATTTGCTGCCAGATAAATGACAAAGTATCATTTTTATCCTTATCTTTTGTGATTAAAGGATAAGAAAACATATTTGTATTTTTATTTTCGACAAGGCTTGTTTCTTCCCAAAGAATGCCATTCTTTTTTGCCATGTAAACCGATTCCCTACCCCGTCTGGTATCAAACCAGGTCATATAAAGGGAGTTATCAAAGTTAAATAAAATTGCCCGGTTGGCTGAACCTTTGCTGCTGATAGCCTCGGCAGAAGCAGGAACAAGGCCCTGATCTGTAATGCGGGCAAGCCAAATTTCAGAATTGACAGTGTCGGTTCGCTCCCAGGCAAGGTAGATTTTGCCAGCCGGAGATTTTTCCCCACCGAGGAGATCATTCTCCACACCGGGGCGGTCATTTTCCTGGGAAAGTCTTGCCTTCCCCGGCCCAGGCTTTTCTCCACCAAAATCAAACAAATATGGCCTCTGATTTTGATAGCTGTAAAATTCCTTTCGACTTTGACCCGACAAAGAACTTCGCCCGGTCAGCAAAAGCGGCTGGGTCCAATCCTTAGCCCCGGAAGGCCTTGTCGTAAGATAAAGCTGATAAGAAAGTCTGTTCGTTTCTGCAGAAGTGTATTGAGCCTGAAAAACGACCATATCCCCACTTTGTCTTGCAAGAAGAACTGGGATAAATGGATTTCGGAAATTTGCGGCCGGCTGGAACTGGGTGAATGCTGTCCATTTAATACCATCAGAAGAATCCGCTGTAAAAATTGTAAATGTATTTTCTTCGCCAACTGATGTAAAAAGTTTAAAACCGCCGGAAGAAGTTTTGTAAATTCGCGGAGCAACCATTATAGAGGCTCCCTGAATTTTGGCTTCTGTAAAATTCTTTGCTTTATCAATAGAAGTAAAAATCGAAATTTGACCATATTGAGAGGCAGTAGCAATTGAAATTCTTCCATCATCTAAAATCGCAGCGGTAAAAATATCCGGAACTTCATCACCAGAATAAGAAAAAGGCCCGGCAAAACGAAGATTATCCTCAAAA
>CAVFQN010000013.1:0-9946 GCA_963624615.1 Treponemataceae bacterium
CTCTAAGTCTTGGAAATAGCAAGACTTAGAATGCACGTTTTCAAAGTTACCTCTAAAAAATTGCAATTTTTAGAGATTTCTATAAAAAAAAGTTAAAGGAAGTGTGATTATGAGTGAAAAACTTTTTGTAAAAGGTCTTGTAGCGTCTGGAATGGTTTTGCAGCGAAACAAAATCAACTGTATTTTTGGAAAAGCTGATGTTTACCAGGATGTAATTATGATTTTTAGGGGCGTTACATCAATTACCCAGGCCGATGAAAATGGTGACTGGAAACTTGAATTTAGCCCGGGGGACGCCGGCGGTCCTTTTGAAATGACCGTAAAAACTGAAAGAGATACTCTTGTTTTTACTGATGTTTATGTTGGCGAAGTTTGGCTTTCGTCTGGTCAGTCTAACGCTCAGCTTCCTATGGAAAGAATGAAATTTTCTTATCCTGATGAATTTGCCCTGCCTGAAAATCCAAATATCCGAATGATTACCGTTCCTATTGCCTGGAATTTTGATGGTGAGTGTGATTGCGTAAATAATCTTGAATGGATTTGTGCTTCCCCTGAAAATCTTGGAAAAATGTCTGGAACCGGCTATTTTTTTGCAAAAAAACTGGCCGAAGAATTGGGAGTTCCTGTTGGAATTATTAATGCCAGCCAGGGAGGTTCTCCAATTTCCTCTTGGCTCAGTAAATCAGCTTTGGAAGAAATGGGGCAGACAGAATATCTGAACAAACTTGCAGTTTATGAAAATGCTGATTACATCACTGAAAAGCAAAAAGAGATTGCAGAGAAACAAGCCGAATGGAATAAAGAACTGTTTGCAAATTCACAGAAGCCGGATTTTGAATCAAATGAAGGCTGGTCTCCTGTCAATATTCCTGGAACAATAGACGATTTTGATTCTGCCGGTTTAATCTGGCTCAAAAAAGAAATCACCCTAACCCAGGATCAAGTGGAAATTTTCCAAAATCACAATACCTGGCTCTGGCTTGGAACTATTGTTGATGCCGACCACGCTTATGTAAATGGTGTGGAAGTGGGATTTACCCCTTATTCTTATCCACCTCGCCGCTACCAGGTTCCAAAAGGAATTTTAAAAGCCGGCAAAAATATCATCTCCCTGCACGTTCAAAAAAACAGCAAGTATGGCAAAATCCGTTTTTACGAAGAAAAACCTTACGTTCTTTTTACTGATAATGTTTATGTAAATCCTGTTGTTTGCAGAAATGTCGAAAAACACGAAACAAGTCTTTTCCCACTTGATGGCGAAGAAATTGACTTGACCGGCCAGTGGCTCATGAAAGTGGATACAAAAGTTGATGACTGTCCGGAAAATGTATTTTTTGAATGGCAGCCGACCGCCCTTTACAACGCAATGCTGGCTCCTTGTTTTAAAACAGCGATTTCCGGGGCAATCTGGTACCAGGGAGAATCTGATGCCGGCCATCCTGTTGAATACAAAAATATGCTGATTAAGATGATAAATCTTTGGCGCCACAAATTTGTTTACGCTTCAAAAAATATGCCTTTTGTCGTAATTCAGCTTCCAAACTGGAGTGATGGTTACATCGAAGATTCCAAAATGACAAGCATGGGCTGGCCTCATTTACGACAGGCCCAGGCTGATGCCGTAAAATCAACTGGAAATGCTGGCCTTGCCGTAACAATTGACGCTGGTGAATGGAACGATTTGCACCCGGAAAAAAAGCGAACCTGCGGAAGCCGAGCCGCTCTCGAAGCCCTGCGTCTGGCTTATGGAAAAACGTTTATTTCTCCTTCGCCAAAAATGAAGAGAGTTTCTCTCGAAAAATCAAAATTTACAGTTTGTTTTGATTGCGGAAATTCCAGCCTGGTTGCCCACGAAGTTTCAGGAAAATCGGTTGATTTGACTACAGAATCAGCTGATAAAAAAGTTTATGGTTTTAGCGTTCTTTTTATTAAAAAAGGCCAGATGGAACTGGTCGATGCCGAAGCCGAACTTATTTCTAATGATGATGTAGAAGTTTACATTCCGCGAGGTTACGGTTTCCCAATCGAATTAAGATATTTGTGGGCAGACAACCCAGCTCCTGTAAATCTTTATTCAAGGGATCAGTTGCCTGCAATGCCATTTATCTTGAAGCTGGAAGAATAGAAAAACTTGTCGTAAAAAAAAGGCTAGCCAAGATTTGGCTAGCCTTTTTTTATTCCTGCCCATTCCAGCAGTAGGTACACAATTTACAGTGGTCAAGTCCTGTAGAATCCAGCATATCGTCAAGACGGTGGAAACGCAGGCTTGTAAAATTCAATTGCTTCCTGATTTCTTCAATCATTTTTGCATATTCTGGGGTATCAGGATTGCAGTATTTTTGTAAAGTTTCTTCGGAAACATTATCGCCTTCAAAGTCTTTGATAATTCTTCTTGTAATCAAATCCATTTCGGACTTAGAACGGCTGAAATTCAAATATTTACAGCCATAAACAAGTGGAGGGCAGGCTGGCCGAATGTGAACTTCCTTTGCCCCGCTTTTGTACAAAAAGTCTGTTGTTTCTCTGAGCTGAGTTCCGCGGACAATGGAATCATCAATCAAAAGAATTTTTTTACCCTTGATTAAAGGCTGTACGGGTATAAGCTTCATGTGGGCAATCAGATTTCGCTGTTCCTGACTTGTCGGCATAAAAGAACGTGGCCAGGTTGGAGTATATTTGATAAAAGGTCTTGTAAAAGGAATACCAGATTCATTTGCATAACCAACTGCGTGGGCGGTTCCAGAATCAGGAACTCCGGCAACTGCATCCGGCTGAACAGAGCCTTTATCGCGTCTTGCAAGGTATTTTCCGCAATTGTAACGCATGGTTTCAACATTTACACCTTCGTAAGTGGCAGTAGGATAGCCGTAATAAATCCAGAGGAAGGTACAAATTTTCATTTCTTGGCCAGGCTCTTTGAGGATTTTTATTCCATCTGCCGTCATAAAAACAATTTCGCCAGGTCCCAGTTCATGATAATCAGTATAACCAAGATTTGCGTAGGCAAAATTTTCAAAAGCGGCACAGAAAGCTCCTTCTTTGTGACCAATCTGAATTGGAGTTCGGCCCAGTTTATCACGAGCACAGAAAATTCCATCAGCAGTCATAATGAGCATGGACATGGAACCCTTTATTTTTTCCTGAACAAATTGAATTCCTTCCAAAATTGATTTTTTATGATTGATTAAGGCGATGATAAGTTCAGTTTGGTTGATTTCTCCACCACTCATTTCCAAAAAGTGGGTAAAGCCGCCATCCAAAACTTCTTCTACAAGTTCATCTTTGTTAGTTACGATTCCTACTGTTGTGATGGCATAATCACCAAGATGCGAGTGGACTAAAAGAGGTTGAGGTTCATAATCACTAATACAACCGATTCCTAAATGACCGTGAAGTTCTTCAATATCTTTTTCGAATTTAGTTCTAAAAGGTGAGTTTTGAATATTGTGAATAGAACGGGCAAATTTGCCGTCATTTCCGTAAACTGCAAGACCGCCACGGCGAGTCCCCAAATGTGAATGATAATCAACTCCAAAAAAGAGATCCAGCGAACAGTCAGCTTTAGAAGCTACCCCAAAAATGCCACCCATAACTTGCTCCATTTAATCAGGTTGAATTTTGACACAGTATAGTGATTTTAGAGGGTAAATTCAATTAAGGGCATCTGTGAATGTGAAAAATGGTGTCCGCGTTAGGCTATGGAAGACCGAAAGCCTTTTGTTTCAACAAAAGGCTTGAGAAAACCGCAGGCGTGCTATCTGCACGCCGAGGATTTAGAGCGTTAGCGAAGTCTGGAACAGCCGACCCGAGCGAAGCGAGGGGAACGCAAAAAAATGAAACAACTATATCCATAGACATAGACGATTCAAAATATCGTACTACCTTATAGAATAACAATTTATATTGAATGGTGATCAAAAGATTTTTTGCCATTTATAAGGCAGAATTGGGTGACTTGAAAACCGGCCTTCAAATGATGTATATGTTTCCAAGAGTCTATACTGAATAATTGCTTAGAACCGAGTATTGCAGTGGCTTTTGCGAATCCTTAAACGATGCCTTCAGTCTGCTAAAAGAAAATCCTGATTTTGTAAAAAACTTTCCGGAAGAGTTTGCCAATCATTTTAAAGAACAAGATGTTGAATTAGCAAAGTGGCAGGATGAAAGTCGAGAAAAAAGAAAATATGCCTGGCAGAAGAAGTTATGTCTTTGAAAATAATACAACTTATAAACTCGATATGACAAAACTATGATTAACCAATACCGAAAAAACATTAATTCATGAACTGGTTCACGTTTATGTAGAGTACAAAGGTTGCAAAAATGATGATAAACGGGTTTATGGAATTTTTCACGGTCCTATGTGGAATAATGGTTTAAGACATGTTGTGGAAGTTTGCTTGGGCTACGAGCATGACTCTATTAAAACTGATAATATTTTAAAGGATTTATATAAACGATGCGAATAATTTTTAGGGATTTTCTTTCATATTGTAACGCCCCCGATTTTTCACTATCATAGGGGCGTCTCTAAAAAATCATCTTTGATGCTTTTTCAGAGATGACAGTGCATTTCTAAGTCGTGGAAATAGCAAAACTTAGAAGTGCGCGTTTTCAGAGTTGTCTCTAAAAATTGCAATTTTTAGAAGCTCCCATAAATAAAAATTTTACGGGGTATTTTGATGTTAACAGGTCGTCATTTAATTCAGCCTGATGATTTATCGGTTTCTGAAATCGAAGAAATTTGTTCCTTGGCTGAGCAGATTATTGTTGATCCTAAATCGTTTCAAGATGTGTGTCGCGGGAAAATTCTTGCGACACTTTTTTTTGAGCCAAGCACTAGAACAAGGCTTTCTTTTGAAGCGGCCATGCTTAGACTTGGGGGAAGTGTGGAAGGTTTTTCTGATGCTGATAATACTTCTACCGTTAAAGGCGAAAGTCTGGCCGATACAATCAGGGTTGTTTCTAGTTATGCTGATGTAATTGCCATGCGCACACCAAAAGAAGGTGCAGCCTTGTTAGCCAGCAAATATTCTGCCTGCCCGATTATCAATGCAGGGGACGGCGGTCACTATCATCCGACCCAGACTTTGACAGACCTGGTTACAATCCGCCAGCTTTTGGGCGGCCTTGAAAATCATACAATTGGTTTTTGCGGCGATTTGAAATTTGGCCGAACGGTTCATTCTCTGGCAGAAGCCATGAGACATTTCAAGGGCAATAAATATATCTTCATCAGTCCAAAAGAATTGACTGTTCCTGATTACTTAATCACAAATGTGCTTGAACCGGCCGGTGTTCCTTATCAGATTGTAGAAAGTTTGGACGAAGTGATCGGTGACCTTGATGTTTTGTATATGACTCGCGTTCAAAAAGAGCGGTTCTTTAATGAACAGGATTATATCAGATTAAAGGATTCTTATATTTTGGACAGCGAAAGAATGAAACTTGCCCGTAAAAATATGATTGTCCTCCATCCTCTTCCTCGCGTAAACGAAATCACTCCAGATGTTGATGATGACCCGCGGGCTGCTTATTTTAAGCAGGTAAAATACGGAATGTATGCAAGAATGGCTTTGATTGCAAAAATTACAGGTTCGCTTTAAGTCAGGGAGGATTTTGAAATGTTAAACGTAAATACAATTAAAAACGGTCTTGTAATTGACCATATTCGGGCTGGAAGTGGCTGGGAAATTTACCAGTGGCTGGGATTGAACAAGGCTCAGTTTACTTCATGCTTGATTCAGAATGTTCCGTCAGAAAAATCCGGAAAAAAAGATATTATCAAAATTGATAACATCATCAATATTGATTATTCGGTTTTGGGCTTTATCGATCCTGATATTTGCGTAAACGTAATTGAAAACGAAAAAATTGTTCGCAAAATCAATATGGAATTGCCGGCAAGGGTTCAGGGAGTTTTTTCTTGCAAAAATCCTCGTTGCATCACCCAGACAGAACATTATGTAAAGCCGACTTTTATTTTAGCTGATAAGGCAAAATCCATTTATAAATGCGAATATTGCGATACCCTTTACAAGGCTGGAAGAGAGGCAAAATGACAAAAACTGTTCTGATTTACAATGCAAGACTTTTGGACGAAGTAACGGACGGACCTGGGGCGGTTCTTTTGCTTGATGGAAAAATCCGTTCTGTTTTTCAAGGCTATTTTACCAACGCCGAAACTGTCGAAAAAATGGCAAAAGCGGTAATTGCAGAAGATGGGTTGAACGAAAACTCAAATCTAGAACTTTACAATGCCCGCGGTTTGACTCTGACTCCAGCTTTTATTGATATGCACGTTCACATGAGGTATCCGGGCCAGACTCAAAAAGAGGATTTGAATTCCGGCCTCCACGCTGCAGCTTCTGGCGGTTTTGGAACTGTGGTCGCCATGCCAAACACAAATCCTGTTGTTTCTTCTATTGATATGTCAATGAAAATTGAACGGGAAGCGGCTACAATCGGTCTTACCCATTTGTTCCAAACGGTCAGTATTACCAGGGATTTTGACGGAGTAGATACCACTCATCTGGATGATCTTGATCCAAAATATGTGCCTGTGATTTCTGAGGATGGGAAAGACGTTCTTGCTGCCTCTGTTATGCTGGAAGGTATGAAAAAGGCTGGTGAAAAAGGAATTATTGTTGCCTGCCATTGTGAAGATCCTACCCTTGCAAAAGAGGCTGCCCCTTTACGCCAGGAAGCCTTGAAACTTATGAAAGCGGCCGGACTTTCTGCCTGGGGAACTAGCCAGGGGTTTGATTTTGAAGATGAAAACAATGCTGATGTCCTCAAACTGATTTCCAATATATTGACTCAGGCAAATAGTCTTTTAGCAGTGGCAGAAGATGTGGCTACCAGCCGCAATATTCTGCTGGCAAAACAAGCTGGCTGTCATGTTCATATTTGCCATGTTTCTACCCGAAGGTCAATGGACGAAATTCACCTGGCAAAAAAACTTGGTGTAAATGTTACTTGTGAAGTCACACCTCATCACATAGCCCTTTGTGGCGACAAAGAACCATATATTCGGGCCCTGGTAAATCCACCTTTGCGGCCGGAATCTGACAGGCAGGCTCTTATTGAGGCTTTGCGTGACGGTACTGTTGATATTATTTCTACAGACCACGCTCCGCACACCCTTGAAGATAAGGCTGGCGGTTCTCCTGGATTTACAGGCGAAGAAACTGCCTTTGCGGTTTGCAATACGGTTCTCGTAAAAAATAATTCTTTTAATCCAAAAAGATTATCCCAACTGATGTCCGGAAATCCAGGGCGTCTGCTTGGTTTGCAAAAAGGTTTGCTACGGTCTGGCTATGATGCCGATTTGACTCTGGTTGACCCTGACGAAGAATGGACTGTCGATTCAAAACTTTTTTACAGCAAAGGAAAAGCAAGTCCTTTTGATGGGGAAATTCTTGCAGGTAGGGTAAGAGCTCTTTTTATTGACGGCCGGCTGGTTTTGGAGAAATAGGGGGAGACTGTTATGGGAACCTTTGTTAGCGTCAGTCAATTTTTACCCCCAAGGGCCTACAAGAAATAAAAAATCCTGAGTTGATTAACAATGGAGCAGAAACTGCACCATCCAAGAGAATTGTTGATTGTATTCCAGAATACGATAAAGCTACATTGGGGGTGCGAGTTTTAGTAGAAAGCAATCTGCAAACAATTCGGGAAAAATGTAAGCATTTTGACGAATGGATTACGAAATTAGATGATTTATAATCGTAAATGTATATGATTTTTATCCGTTTTCCCCAATCAAAATCCCTACAATTCTACAATTTCATTTTCTTTCATAAACCAAAGTTTACAACTAATCTTATCTTCCGAAATTCCCAGCATTTTTGAGGCTGCCACTTTGTAACATTCCTGCTGGCCCCTGTATTTTTCAGAATTTACTTCATTATCAGATTTGTAATCCACAATTTGGTAAGAGCCATCCGCTTTCTGATAAATCAAGTCAATTGAACCTGTCCACAAAGTTTTTTTCCAGAACATTTTAAAGCCCCATTCCGCTCTGTAAAAACGGCCGGCGGTTTTTGCTTCTGCCAGTTCTTTTCCAAGTTCAGTTTGGGTAAAAAGATTAGTAAAATCTACACATTCATTTTTGGCTTTTTCTTTTTCGGTATCAGAAAGATTCTTAAAAAGTTTTGCTTCCGGCTGATATTCTTCTGGTGGCAGACCTTTTGCAAAAAGTTCCAGGTAAGAATGGACGAGAACGCCAAAATCTGCAGCTGTGAAAATTACGGTCTGCAATCTTCCTTCTTCCGAATTATCATTTTGGTTGGCGTCCATCAGATTGTCTTCCGAAAAATTGGCCTCTACCGGGGCAAACTCCGATGTGTCAAAATCCAATCCAGAAGAAAAATCCTCATTTTGTAAATTTCCCTGAGAAAGCTGATTGGAAAAATTTTTTGAATTCTTCTTTTCTAAATCACTTGGCCGGCCTCGTGGAATTGCTTTATTTTCGTAAAGAATTTCCCCTGCCTTTTCGTAAACTTTGGAAACTTCAGCAATTTTTTTCTGTCTGATTTCGTCCAGATTTTGTTTTTTGCCAAGGCTGCCCACCTCCGCATAAGTTACATTTTTAAGGTTGGCAAAATCGAAGGCGGCTCCATCTTTGAACAAGGTGTTTTCGTCTGGAACTTTTTGATAAATGCTTTCCACATAATTTTCAAAAAGTTTGAGATTTGTTTCTTTTCCAGGTGACGAGTTACTTTCAGGATTCCAATGGCCGACAACATAAACATCATCAATGGCACGAGTAATTCCAACATAAATCAGGCGACGGAATTCTGCCAGGTCTTTTTTTCTTTCCAGTTCTTTTTGACGCAGACTGAAATAATTTGATTTGGAAGATTTTGCATTATCATCATCTTCATTTTCTGCAGAAATTGTAAGACCAAATTCTTCATCAAAAGAAATCCTCTTTGTTTTAGATTTTGCACTTACTCCCGTACAGCCAAAAATGAAAACATGCTTAAATTGCAAGCCCTTACTCTTATGAATTGTCATAATTTGAACAGCCTGTTCTCGTTCCAGCGGATAAGAAATTCCTTTGGCATCCAAATCAGCATCCTCGGAAGAAAAAGTAGATTTCAAATCTTCCAACTGATCAATAAACCAGGCAAGCGATTTTCCTTCATTCTCACTTGTCCTGGCCAACTCAAAAATCATATCAAAAGCTTCTGCATTTAAATTTGTTTGATTAGAGAGCATGGTTTCGTATTTGTAGGCTTTTTTATTCCACAAAAGATTTACACTGGAGGTCAATTTTTGCTGTAAAAATAAACTTTGATTTTCTTTAAAAAATTCCAGGGCAGAAATGTATTTTTCGTATTCTTCTGGGGATAAATCATTTTTAATTTCATCATTTACATCAGCAAAAGGATCAAAAACAAAATCATTATCATCAATATTCACAAGATTTGAGAGAATTAATTCTACAGAATTTTCGGAAAGTCCTGCCAACGGAGAACACAAATAAGCCGCATAAGAATTTATATCCGACGGATAAACACAAATCCTGAAAAAATTATAAAAATCGTTTACAATTCCATCCTCAAAAATATTATTAAACTGGTCAAGCTGATAAGGAATGTTCAGCAGGCTTAAATATTTTGTGATTTGAGAACGGTGGGTGCGGCTTTTGTCCAAAATGGCGAAATCCTTCCAATTTTGATTTTCGTCCGCCAATTCTTTGATTTTTTTTGCAATAAAATATGCTTCTTGGTCTTCTGGCGGAACAAATTTTTCCAAAGGATTTGTTGTAGCCTCGTTACTTGCAGAAATCGCATTTGTGTTTGCAAAACGAATGTGAATCGGCACGTTTTTTGCCGTTAATTCCGGTAAAATTTCTTCCTTCCGGGCTTTTACGTTAAATTTCAGAGCTTTTTGGTCGTAGTAGGCTTCATAATCAAGTTTTTTTTCAGACTCGGAG
>CAVFQN010000014.1:0-11336 GCA_963624615.1 Treponemataceae bacterium
AGACTTTCTGTCTTTTACAACGCAAAACTCTATGCTAAAATGAAGTCAGAAAAACTTCAGGCGTTTTTTAACTATCTGAGTCGACAGAAATCTGATTCTGACTTAACCGACAGGCTTGCAGCACTTGTAGACCGCCTGAAAATCTCACCCAAAGAGAGGAAGGACTATATGACACTTTCAGAGATGATTCAGGAGAACCGGGAAGAGGGCTGGGCGGAAGGTCGTGCTGAAGGAATTAAAGAAGGTCTTTCTCAAGGTGAACAAAGAAAAGCCTTTGAAACTGCAAAAAACTTACTTGGTATGCAGATGTTACCTGAACAAATTGCAAAAGCAACGGGTTTGCCACTGGAGCAGATTTTTGCTTTACAAACAAAATAATTTTCATTTTTCAAAAAGGTGGGTAAAACCCCCGATAGCGCCAAACTTCTATGTGAGTTTACTATTTTTAAAAGCAACCGGTTGCCGACAACCGGTTGCTAAAACTAAATTCCAAAATTAGGAGAAAAAAAATGAAAATTAGTAAAAAAATTTTTATTTGTGGATGTGCTTTGCTGGTATTAACATCATCAATGTTTGCCGCTAAAAAATCAAAAAAAGCAAAGAAATCAAAAGCTACAGAAATCACCTGGATGTTCTGGGATGACCTTGAAGCTACAACAGACTTAATGTCCCAGGGCTATGCTCAGGTAATCGAACGATTCAACAAGCAGTACGAAGGAGTTTATCACTGTACACCAATCACAACAAACCTTGAAGAATACGACATGAAGCTCAACGCTCTTATCGCTGCAAATAAAGCTCCAGACCTTTTTATCTGTAATCCAGGTCCAAACCTGTCATCTTATGTAGAAGCCGGAGCTGCAAAAGATCTTACTTCTATTTTAAATGGCAAAGAAAAAGACTGGTACGGAACATTCACAAAAGGTATTTTTGAACGCCTTACTTATGATGGAAAAATCATGGCTGTTCCAACAAACTTTGCAGCAGCTTTAGTTTTCTATAACACAGAATTGTTTGAAAAAGCTGGTGCAAAAGTTCCAACAACTTACGAAGAATGGATTGAAACCTGTAAAACTCTCGAAAAAGCTGGAATTACTCCAATCGCTTGTTCTGCAGGAACTCCTTGGTGTCTTTCTATGCTGGCAGGTTATTTCTGTGACCGTGCCGGTGGTCCAGACAATTTGGCAAATGCTAACTCTGGAAAGGGCAGCTGGTTAGACCCATCTTTCAAAAATGGTGTTGGAAAACTCAAGGAAATTTCTAAATACTTCCAGAAAACTGCTGCTGGTGATTCAAACGACCAGGCTACAGCTGCATTCTACAATGGCGAAGCTGCAATGTTAGTTCAGGGATCTTGGGTAATTGCACAGATTAACGGTGCAAGAGCTGATTTTGAAGGAAAATGTGGTGTATTCTCATTCCCTGCAATTACTGGTGGTGCAGATCCTAACCGCATGATTGTAAAAACTGATAACCTCGTTATGTCATCAACAACAAAGAACGAAGAAGCTGTTATTGCTTTGATGAAAATGTTTACAGATGACACAGCTCAGAAATACACAGCAGAAATTGCAGGGAAAATCCCTGTAACTGGTGTTAAATTCGATTTGAATAAAGCTCCAAAACAGCTTGGCTACGTTCAGAACATTCTTGCTAAATCTACAGGTACTCTCGGATTCTACAACGAATCTTTGGCAAATGTAGAAGCTGGTGATGTTTTTGATAACGCCATGGTTGATGTATTCCTTGGTTCTTGTACTGTAGATGAAGGTCTCCAGAAGATTGAAAACTTCTACAAAAAGAATGTCTGGAAATAATCCTTAAATTTTCCGTTTCAAAACATAGTTCACCTCCAGAATTTGAAACGGAACAAAAATAACTTCTGCCGACCTTGATACCAAATTCCTATCACTTTCAAGGTCGGTTTTTTTTCTAGTTAAAAATCCAGGAGCATTTTATGAATGGTAACAATATGTTCAGGAAAAAATCTGCAATTGCAGTTTTTGTTCTTCCCTCTTTAGTCCTTTTTACCGCAATTCTTTTAATCCCTATTATTCAGATGTTTTATTATTCTCTGTGTGATTATATGAATTTGCGAAAACCTGTTTTTATTGGTTTAAAAAATTACATCACACTGTTCAAAGAAGATGAAATTATGCGGATGGCATTAAAAAATTCAATCTTCTTTACTATTTTTTCAGCAGTTACCCAGCAGATTATTGGTCTGTTTCTGGCAGTTTTGCTGACAAATATCAAACGATTTAGAAATTTCTTCAAAAATATATATTATCTTCCTTGTGTTCTTTCTTCCGCAGCCCTTGCCCTGCTCTGGTCGTTCCTTTTTAACCCTAGAATTGGTATCAACTCAATTTTGGCAAAATTTGGGATTGAAGGACCAATGTGGCTTATGGACACAAAAGGCTTTATTGTCCTGCCTATGTGGGTAATCGGATTTGTGGCAACCTGGCAGTATGTTGGTCAAACGATGATGCTTTATATGGCCCAAATCTCAGGAATTTCAACTTCACTGTATGAAGCAGCTTACATTGACGGTGCATCTAAAGTTCAGGCATTCTGGAAAATCACCCTACCCCTGTTAAAACCAATGGTTGCGACAACCCTTTCTTTGAACTGTATCGGTTCACTTAAATTCTTTGACCTTGTTTACAATATGACCGGCGGTGGACCTGGCTACAGAACTTCCGTTTTGGCAACTTATCTTTATGAACAAGGATTTAAATTCTACAAGATGGGTTATGCAAGTTCTATTGGCGTTGTTCTTCTTTTACTCTGCCTTATTGTTACAGGAATTATCAATAAGGCTGTTAAAGTTGAAGATTATGAAATGTAGGGAGGCTGAAAATGGTAACTAAAAAATTTTCGATTTCAAGATTATTGATTTATATTTTTCTTGGACTTTTGGTTGTGCTTTACGTTGCTCCACTTTTGTGGTGTGTGCTTGTTTCCTTAAAAGATAATACAGAGTTGATTGATAATCCTTTTGGCTGGCCTAAAAAACTCTTA
The DNA here is from genome assembly GCA_963624615.1 of Treponemataceae bacterium. Taxonomy (GTDB): domain Bacteria; phylum Spirochaetota; class Spirochaetia; order Treponematales; family Treponemataceae; genus Treponema_D. The sequence goes on from CAVFQN010000014.1 coordinate 3,025, forward strand.
TTCAGCAACTTTGCCGAAGCCTGGAAAAAGGCTTATTTGGGCCAGGCCCTCCGCAATTCATTTATTGCCTGTACAACTTCTTTGGTTGCAACTTTGTTTTTGGGTGCGATGGCGGCTTTTGGAATTGGGCGAATGCAGTGGAAACTTTCAAAAGTAACTTTGACTTATTTTATGATAGGAATGATGATTCCAGTTCACTGTGTTTTAATTCCTTTGTTTGTACATTTTTCGAGAATCGGACTGACTGATTCCCTGCCTTCAATTATTTTGCCTTACATTGTTTTTGGTATGCCGATTACAATTTATATTTTGACAGGATTTTTCCGGTCTATGCCGAATGAACTTTTTGAAGCGGCAAGTATTGACGGTTGTAATATTTACAGGTGCTTTTTTACAATCGGATTACCTTTGGCCCAGACAGGATTATTTGTAACAGGTTTGATGACTTTTGTCGGAAACTGGAACGAACTTTTGCTGGCAATGGTATTTATTTCGGACAAGCTGAAAAAGACAATTCCTGTAACCTTGTCTTATTTCGTAGGTCCATATAAAACAAATTATGTTCAGATGTTTGCGGCAATTTTGATTGCGATTGTTCCGAACATTGTTGTTTATTCTTGTTTCAGTAACAAAATTGTTGATGGACTTACCCAGGGGGCTGTAAAAGGCTAAACCGGGGGCGTTGCGAGGGACGTTCGGGTGGGTGAGTGTGCCCCAGCAGAGGGGGAAAACTTGATAAATCAAGTTTTGAGCCGTTTTTTCGATAATCCTAAACAGACCGCTGGTGTGCTCTGTTTAGAATTATCGATTATAGGCTGGGGAGGCCTCCCCCTCCTCCATTTCCTCCTCCTTCTTCTCTATTTTTCCTACTCTATCCCCAAAATTAAAAAATCGTGGTATATTTCCCCTATGGTTACTATTTATGATATTGCAAAAATGACTGGCCATTCTGCCCCAACTGTATCGAAAGCTTTGAACGGGCAGGGAACTTTGAGCGAAAAAACGCGAAAGTTGATTACTGATACTGCAAAAAAAATGGGATATGAGCCGAATATCACGGCAAGAACCTTGACCACAAAAAAATCTAATTTGATTGGCGTAATTTATGATGATACGGGTATGAACCGGGGCTTTGCCCACCCGCTTTTTTCTGTAATTTTAAACCGTTTTCGTGAACAGGTTGAAAGCGTCGGTTACGATTTAGTTTTTTTGTCACGATATTCAAAAATGTCTTACTATGCCCACGCTCGCTACAGGAGTGTTGACGGGGTGATTATTATAAATCCTGCAACTGGTAATATTTCTGATTTCCAGGAATTTATTGACGAAAATCTTCCAAGAATTTCGACCAACTCCGTTTTTCCGGGAATTTGTACGATTATTTCTGATAACGAAAAAGCCGGCTATCTGGCAGCGGAATATTTTATTAAAAAAGGTCACAAAAAAATTGCTTATTTGTGTGCCCCTCGCAGGAATATTTCGACGGCTCCCCAGGAGCGTTTGGTGGGTTTTAAACGGGCTCTGGTCGATTACAATATTCCTTTTGATGAAAATCTTTTTGAAGAAAGCGAATTTTGGGAGTCCAAGGGCGGTTATAAGGCTTTTAAAAATTTATATAGCAGGACCCAGGATTTTACGGCGGTTTTTTGTGTAACTGACACTTTGGCTTTTGGAGTTTATGAGGCGGCCAGGGACTTGGGACTTAAAATTCCTGATGATATTTCGGTGATTGGTTTTGATGATGATTTTTCGGACAGTTTGATTTACCCCCCTTTGACTTCTTTCCACCAGGACGCAATTAAGATTGCAGATTTGGCCTGCGAAATGATGATGCAGCAAATTGCGGAAATTCCTGTGCCGGATTCTATTCGGTGTGATGTTGAGCTTAAGGAAAGAGAATCGGTTAAGGATTTGGGAAAAGCGGATTAGACGGACTGGCAGGGCTGGACTAATTGCTTGGACTGGCAGGGCTGCTAATTGGCTAGGCTAATCGGTCGGGCTAGGCTCGTAATCTTCGTCTTCCTCCGCCGCAAGAAGGGCTTGAGCAGCAAGGCTGCTTGCATAATTGGCGGCAGCGGCTTTTTCTTTTGTAGTTCCGGCAACTCCCAGAGACAATTTTTGTAAATCCTTTTTTTCATTTCTTTGCTGATTAAGATTTTGGGCAACCAGCAGGATTTGGCTTGCTTCCTGGGCCCGAATGTGCAGGCACTGGGCAATTTTGCTTTCTTCGGCATTTGCAAGATTTTCCAGGGTCGTAAATTCTCTTTGCAAAAGCAGGGCACGTTTTTCGCCGACGCCAGGCAGTTCCAGAAAAATTGATTTTGTGTTTTCTTTCGTTCGCAAATTCTGATTTCGGCTGGTTGCAAAGCGGTGGGTTTCATCTCGAACCCTTTGCAAAAGCCTTAAACCGTCGCTGCGTTTTGGCAGGGTGATTGGAACGGAATTTCCAGGGCGGTAGAGTTCTTCGTCCCTTTTTGCAAGACCTACAATCGGAATATCCACTCCGATTGCATTCAAAACTTCTTCGACGGCATTTACCTGGCCAATACCACCATCAATTACAAGTAAATCGGGCATATCGGCTTGTTCGTTCAAAAGTCTTGTGTAGCGGCGGCTGACGGCTTCTTTCATTGAGGCAAAATCGTCAATCAGGCCGTCGGTGGTTTTGAGGCGAAAATAGCGGTAGTTTTTTTTGTCGGGATTGCCGTTGTAAAAACTGATAAGGGAGGCAACCGGCCATTTTCCGCCGATGTGGGCAATATCAAAACCTTCGATGCGGACCGGCAAAACGTCCAGACCTAAGGCTTCTTTCAGTTCTTTCATGGCAGGCATATCGCCACGATCGCGGAGGCGACGGATGATGTCTTCTTTGGCGTTTTGACGGGCCATTTGAATGGCGGCAATGTCGCGTGGGGCGGTTGAAATAGAAAAGTTCCCGAGGGAATTGCATAACAAAGGGGATTTTTTTTCCCATACCCCCGCAATTGCCGTCGAGTTTTGGGAATTTTCCCCCCCTTCACAAGCCAAATTACCTGCAGGATGAACAATTTCCCCACCCCCTGCATTCTGCATCTCCAAGTCTTTTACTTTCATTCCTGGTGTAACAATCGTAAGCTGGGAATTACATTTCATATCTTCCTGCAGCCACTTAACTATCAGCCCTGCCTGATTTGTTTCAGGAATAAAAATATTCGGTGGAATTGTAAGCGGATCTTCGTAATAGCAGGCCATAAATTCCCCAACCAAATCTTCATCATCATTAAGCGACTCTGCCCTGTAATTTTCCCGCCCCAGCAGTTTTCCTTTTCGAATTTTAAGGATTGTAAAACTAACCAATTCCCCTTCCGAAGAATAGGCAAGGTAATCTCTGTCATCAGATTCAAAAGTTTCGACGATATTTTGATTTTTCAAAACCATGAGGGCTTTTATTCCGTCACGAAGGCGGGCTGCTTTTTCAAAATTCAGGTCTTTTGCGGCAGCCTTCATCTCGGCAGTCATTTTTGCAAGGCCATCATTTTCTTTATCATCAGAAATTCCAGTTTTTCCATCACCCTTATCCCCAAGCAAACCTTTAATTTCTTCAATATAAACATTGTATTCCTGCTGGCTGATTTTTTTACAACAAGGTGCTTTGCACTGTTTCATGTGGTAGTAAAGGCAGGGAGTGTCACGATCGCGGAGGGTGCGGCAATGTCGCAGGGGGTAAAGTTTTAAAATTGATTCAATAAAAGAGTCTAGAGCCCCAACATCTGGGAAAGGTCCAAAATAAGTAGAGCCGTCCTGCAAAATACGACGGGTTTTAAAGATTTTTGGAAAGGGCTCCTTTGTAATCCGCAAAACCGGGTAGGATTTTCCATCTTTGAGGTTGATGTTGTAGCGGGGCGAATATTTTTTTATCAGATTGTTTTCAAGAATCAGGGCTTCGTATTCGTTGCGGGTAGTAATGTACTCAATCCACTTTGCATGGGCGACCAGAAGTTTTGTTTTGAGTGTCCTTTGCCCCGAAAAATAAGATGACAGGCGATTTTTAAGATTTTTTGCTTTTCCAACGTAAATGACGGTATCTTCTGAATTGTGCCACAAATAAACTCCGCTTGATTGGGGAGCTTTGAGGGCAGTTTGATGAAGATTTTCGTATGTAGAATTCGGCTTAGTCATCAAGCAAATTATATTGAAATACTTTTTCCTAAACAATTAAAAAAGATTGCCGATAGAGAAGTTAGGAAAAAATATGTTGAACCCGTTAGTTAGAAAAAAAATACTTTTCATCTCTCTGATTGGACTGCTTGGACTTTTTAAATTATCTGATCTTTTTGCAAAAGAAATTATCCTGGGCGGAAAAGAAGGCTGGCCTACATTCCAAAAACAAAGGAATATCACAAGTGGCAAAGGGCGTTTTGGTTACGACTGTATTCAGCTTGATTCCAATTCTTTTGATCCAGATGAATTTACTGACCTTTTAATCAATTTTGAAGATTCTGATAATGTGATTACTGATGGGGAGTATCAACTGGTTAAAAATAACCTTAAAATTTCAAATCAAACAGAAAATGGCAAGGCTGCCGGTTTGAGCCGAAATCTTGGCGGGCTTAGCATTTTGGGTGATGGGGGAACGTTTTTTGGTTCAGAAGGATTAATGGGGTCTTTTTCGATTGAATTTTGGCTTTGTCCTTCGATTGCAGAAAATGGTGAAACTATCATCAACTGGGAATCATCAAAAATAGAAAATAATAAGCTCGTTTACCAGCTTTTGAACGCAAGTTTTGATAAAGGACATTTGGTCTGGACTCTTTCCAATTTTTTTAATTTTTATGTGACAAAAGATGGAAAAACTGATATTTCGCTGAAAGGTTCATCAAAAATCATTCCTGACACCTGGTCTTATCATGCACTTTCTTATGATTCAGAAACCGGGCTTTTGGAATATCTGGTGAATGGAATTACAGAAGATTTAATTTACATTACTTCTAGCGGCCGGGAAGATGGCGAAGTTTGCCTGGTACTTTTGGGAACAAAATCTGAACTGGAATTTTGTTCTGAATATACAGGAAAAATTGATGATATTCGCATTGTTCGCAGACCTTTTGCCCTGCCAGATTTTCAGTCGGCAGATAAAGCTGGAAGCCTGAAACATTTTCAATATTTGCCGGAAGGCGGTTCCTTTGTTTCAAAACCAATCATGGTTTCTACCGGCTCTGTTTTGAATTCTCTAACGGCGGAAGAATCTGTTCCTGCCCAGACAGAAGTTTTGTACTATGTGCGTTCCGGCGAAAATTATTATGGTTGGACTGAATCTTACCCGGAATGGAAGCCTGTAGAAAATGGCGAAAAAATTTCTGGAGTTACCGGCCTTTATTTCCAGGTGATGGCGGAACTTTTACCTGATGGGAACGGAAGTAAGTCGCCAACAATCACACAGATTTCCCTGGATTTTACGGAGCTGCCTGACCCCCTGCCGCCCTTTGTCGTAAAAGCGGTAGCCGGGAATGCCTGCGTAACGCTTTCCTGGAACTATTCTGTTGATGACACCGCCGGCGGCTATTATGTTTACTACGGAAATCGGCCTGGAGAATATCTGGGACGAATTGCTCTCGAGGGAGAATCACCAATCAACGTTGGAAATACGTCAAGTTTTACGGTGACCGGACTGGAAAACGGCAAAATTTATTATTTTGCAGTTGCAGCCTGGTCGGCTTTAGATATGAGGGTCGTGGGAAGCCTTTCAAAAGAAGTATTTGCCCGACCTTTGGCAAGATTAAGATAGAGAAAACAGGGATTAGGGGAAAAATATGGCAAAAAACTTAGTATTGGCAAAAGCTCAGAATGCAGTTATGGCTCACGACTGGGTAACAGCAGCCCGTTTGTATAAAGAACTCTTGCGGGGCAATGAGTCGAATGTTGATTATTTAAAAGAACTGGGCAGTATTTATGTAAAGGCCGGGGAAGATGAAAAAGCAATCCCTTACTATCAGCAAATCATAACATTTTATCCTCATTATATTGAAGCAATGAACAGTCTGGGGGCTATTTACCGCCGTCTGAAACGCTACGACGAATCTATTGAAATTTTGCAAAAGGCTCTTGAAGAAGGCCGGGACGCCGCCAGCGTAAATTACAATCTGGGCTTTACTTACAAGGAAATGAAAGAATACGACCTTGCAATTGACGCTTTTGAATCTGTAATTGTTGATAATCCTGATGATGTTCTTGCTTATAATCACCTGGGTTCTATTTATTATGCCCAGAAAAATTATGAAAAATCCATTACGACTTTTAAGCGCGGTCTCCAGGTCGATCCAAATCACCCGATTTTGAACTACAACCTTGCCCGCTGTTACGAAGATTCAAAAAATATACCCGACGCAATCCGCTGTTACGAAACTACCCTCAAAACCAGGCCAGGTTGGAAAGATGCAATCCGGGATTTTAGTTCACTTTTGGTAAAATGCCAGAAAACAAAACAGGCCCAGGATATTGTCGAAAAATCCATAAAACTTCACCCGACAGACACAGATCTTTTGTGCAAATTGGGTCATATTTATTTAAAACAATTTGATTATGATAATGCCACAAAAACTTTCAAAAAAGCCGATTCTATAAAACCGAACGACGCAGAAATCCTTACAGGCTTTTCGCAAGCCCTGGAAAAAGACGACAAAGTCAACGAAGCTCTGTCAAAGGCAAGCCAGGCTTCCCAGCTCGATCCTTACGACGAAGCAGTTCGGGTTCAGTATGCCCACTGCCTGCTTTCTGCTCAGCGTTACGAACAGGCCCTGGAAGAAATAAAAAATCTCGACAAAGAAACTGATGGAAAAGACACCCAGGTTTTAGATTTGTTCGGTCAGTATTATGTTTGTCGTGGAGATGAAGGCAAAGCCAAAGAATATTTTGCGAAAATCCAGGAAATAAATCACCATTACAAAAATTATATGCTGGAAGCGTCCGACCGCTATGTTCAGATTGGTGATTTGGATAAGGCAAAAGAATATGCAGAAAATTTTGTAGAAAGACGTTCTCAATTGCCTGATGGCTACAACCGCCTGGCAAATATTGCCGTTAAAAAAGGTGATATGAAAACTGCCCGGGAATTTTACGAAAAAGGCAAACTTTACTGTATTCCGAACGTCGAAGCTGATAAAGGACTTGCCCTCGTAAATGCGGAATTGTCAAAAAATCCTGCTTTGGCCGATTATGACACACCTTCAATTGAAATTGACGCCGGAAAAGCAGAAAATCAGGAAAACGAAGATTATATTCCAGACTCTTTTAAGGGCGAAGTTGTAAATAATAATCCTCAAAAAGACGAAGCAGCAGAAAATTCTGATAATACTGATAATTCTGATGATTTTGACTACACCCAGCTGGGCGACAATGTCCCGATGGAAGAAGCCCTGGTCGAAAAGGACAGCGATTTTTGGAGTGATTTTGATGATGATGAAAATGCTGCACCTTTAGCCGAAATTGAAGAAAATCAGGAAGATGAAGACGAGGCAGAAAATTCTTCAGAAGATGATAATTCTGATGAAGAAAATTCGCCGGTTGTGATGATAAATCCGGACGGTTCAGTTTTAACTCAAAATGGAGATACAAGTGATGATTTGCTGGACAGTTTAAAATCCTCAGCTTCGGATAATTCCTCTGGCTTGGGTGGAATTCCTGAAGATTCGGATGATTTGAATGACATCGCAAATTCTTTAGTAGATGAAGATGATGATTTTGATTTCGGGGATTTTGATGATGACGAAACTAGTTCTAGGGATTCTGCTGCTAGTGATGATTCTGCTGTTGGTGGGGAAAATCCTGGAAATGCCGGCATGGACAAAGAAGCCCAAAATCAGCCTAGCCAGCCTGCCTACGACCCTTACCAAAGCCAGATGCAGGCAGCCGCAATGAATAACGCAGGAACTGCCATGGAAACTGCCCTGATAGCTCAAAAAATGGTTCAAAAACTTTCTGATGAACAGCAGCAATTTGAACAAAAGTTGATGCAGAAAAATGAAGAAATGATTTTGGAAACTGTCGATAAAGCCGTAAACGAAAAAATCCAGCAAAACATGGACCAGCAGATGGAAAAAATCATGTCTGCAGAAGATGATTTTGATTTTTGTGATGTTGGTGAATATGTGGCTGATGGAGAGGATTTTGCCAACGATGGGGGGGCTGGCTCTGAGGGTGAGGATTTGCACACCGAGGGGAAAGTTGTCTCTGAGGGCGAGGATTTTGTCACCGAAGACGAAATTTGCACAGAAGTCGAAACTTCTGACACCGAGGGTGAAATTTGCTTGGAAGATGAAAATTCAGACACCGAGGGG
>CAVFQN010000014.1:11343-18406 GCA_963624615.1 Treponemataceae bacterium
TCACCACCGACGAAATCACCACCGATGGCTCAGCTGACATTTTTGCCGATGTTGAAGACTATGCTTCCGATGATGACGAAAATTTTGACACTGTAGATGAAGTTCTGTCCGCAGAAGCCGAAGAAAATCTTCCTGCCGACACAGAATCATCAGATTTTCTGTTTGTAACACTAGATGAACTGATAGCCGAAGCAACCCCTGCAATTGAAGATACCCCAGATGACACCACCACCGTTAGTTTTGACACCGCCCCGGAATCTGATTTTGACTCTACCACTGCCACTGTCGACGGACCAGGACTAGACAACAGTCTAGACCAAACCACAAGCCCTGACTTAACTGCGATAATAGACCAGATTGAACAAAGTCTCTCTGACCCAGACGCAGCAAAAACAAACGCCGACAAAATCGACTTGTTCAAAAGCCTGAAAGTTTTAGCAACTCTTATGCCTGACAAGCAAAGTGATGGATACCTTTCAGGCCACATCCGCATGATTTTGGAATATTTGATTGCGAAAATGTCTGGAAAACCGGGCCTTTTGGTTACAGCAGAATCTTTGCTGGATTCCGGAGCCTTGGGTGATGAATATAAGGCAAGACTTTCGGAAGTATCTGACGAAAAAATGAGCAATGAACTGTTAAAACGGGTAATTGTTTATATGAAGCAGCTTGCTGGAGAACTGGAAGACAAAAATCTTTCGGAAGCACTTTGCCTGTCTGCTGACAAAATCCTCGAAAGAATAGACGAAGTTATCGAAAACAGCCAGATTTTCCCAACAGGTGAAAAAACGCCCCTGGTGTGAAATTTGCGGGTCGGGAGGGAAAATCGCAGGTCGGGAGTGAATTTTGCCACCTCGTAGGGCAATTTCCTCCGGTCTGCAATCCCCAATCCCCCTACACTCTGATAATTCTGGAATGACTTATCACCTCATGCCCCTCTTCGGTAATGAGGACGTCGTTTTCCAGGCGGCAGCCACCAATTTCCGGGTCGTACAAGCCCGGCTCACAAGTTATTATCATTCCCGGCTTAAACAAAAGTTCACCGCTTGCTTTTGTGCTGACCCGCGGACTTTCATGAATTTCGAGTCCAATTCCATGTCCCAAAGTATGAGGCATTTTTCTTTTTTCTTTTGCAAATACAGAATCCGCCTTTTTTGCAGCGTCAAAAATTCTATTTCCTGGCAAATAAAGTTTCAGACATTCATCATAAGCTTTTTGAACAAGATTCAACTGTTTTTCCTGGGCTTCCGTCAAAGGTCCTTTTGCAACAGTAACAGTTGTGTCGCTGGTATAGCCATTGTAAACAACCCCAAAATCCAAAATTGAAAGTCCCTGAGCCGGCCAAGCCCCGGAAGTATAACCTGGGAAAGCGTGAATGGCAAAACTTCTGGCAGGACCCGCTGCAAGGGTGTCAAAACCAGTTCTCTGGCAGCCATTTTCACGAAGCAGACGTTCAATCAAAAGGGCAACGTCCATTTCTGTTTTTATCTGATTATTTTTTATCTCTTTTTCAATTTCATCAATGATTAAATCACCAACGCGGGCAGCTTCTTTTGTACACTCAATTTCGTATTCATCTTTGCAAAGGCGACTGTCGCAGGCAAACTGATGAGCCCCATCTTCCTTACAACGGCAATCATAATTGTTCAAAGCGTCAATAAATTTCAAATAATTAGGATAAGTCAGATAAGGGGGCAATTCCACCTTGGAATTTTCGGCATGGCTGGCACAGGCATTCAAAATTGCTTTTGTGGCGTCAATTTCGTCATTTTTGTAGCGGGTATACGGCACAAGTTTGTCATAATGAGCTGTTTTTTTGGCAAGATTTTCGTCCCAGGCTATGAGAACTGTGTAGCCATCACTAAAAATAATCAAAACAGCGTCACTAGGATGATTTGTAAAATAGGGAAGATTAGGATCCCGGTGGGCTTCGCTATCAACAAAAACACAAGAACCAATATTATTCTGATGCAGATAATCTGCGAAATTTGCCCTGCGGTTTTTAAAAATTTCTTCTATTTCTTCTGATGAATATACTTTCATTTTTTTTATCTCCTGCGGATTTTTTTTACGATTACCCCAACCAATTCATCTTTTGTGATTACCAATTCCAAAATTCCGATTGTCGCAAAAAGAACTGCCGAAATAAAAACTGGCATCCCAAATCCTACAAAACGGCCGTAATCAGAAAAAATATTTACCATTATTTTGTGAACAAAATAAGTCGGAATTGCTGCAATCCCCGAAAAAACAAGGATTTTCAGAGCGTAAATCAGACTGCCCTTCAAAACCCTGCCAATCTGAATGGCCTCAAGTTTTTTCATAAAAATAAAAAGGAAGATTGTGTTTATGAGACTGGCCAGAGTAAGAGCCAGGGCAATTCCGTTTCCACCCATAAATTTTACCAGAACCAGAGCCAAAATTATATTTGCTGCAAAACTGATGATTCCGGCAAGGGCTGGTAATTTTGTATTTCCCTGGGCATAAAAAGCCGGTGCTATAATTCTATTCAGGGCAATAAAAAGCAGGCCGGAAATGTGAAAATTAAAAACTCCAAGGGTCATAGCGACGGAATTATCATCAAAACTTTTTGATTTATACAAAAGCGAAATGAGTTCTTTTCCAGAAACGAGAGAATAAGCGGTAACTGGAATAGAAATCATTGTCATAATTTTGATGGACTGAATGAGCAGACTGTTAAAATCTTCCCATTTTTTGCTATTTGCAAGCCCACTCAAATCTGGCAGAATGACTGTTCCGATTGAAACTGCAAAAATCCCCAGAATTAATTCCTGAAGTCGAAGGCTGTACTGAAGGCTGGAAGTAATTCCTTCCCCAGTTCTGTTTGCAAGAGCTGTAGAAACTACGTCATTCAACTGGTAGGCTGCCATTCCCACAATTGTCGGGATAATGAGAGCCACTACCCTTTTTGTTCCCGGATTAGAAAAAGTCTTTTTTAAGCTGGTAAAACAGGTTTTCCAGCCGGTTTTGCGGACAAAAGGCCATTGAAACAGAGCCTGGACACAGCCCCCTGCCACCGTACCAATTGCCATAGCCCGAGCCGGGTTTGCAGTAAATGGTGACAGAAGATAAGTTGCCAAAACTACAATTCCATTAAAAAGAACTGGGGTAAATCCTGATGGAGCAAAAATTTTGCAGCCGTTCAAAATCCCCTGAAAAAATGCAGCCACAGAAATCACAAAAAGGTAAGGAAACATAATCCTTGTGAGAATTGTGATTTCGTCTTTTTTGGCAAGCCAGGCCTGGAGCTGGGCGGAATAATCAGCAGCCGTAGAATCAAGGGGCTTTTTACAAAAAATCGGGACAATAAACGGTGTAATTATAATCCCCAAAACGACAATGCAGGCAGTCAAAAAAGAAACCAGGGTAAATGTCGCTTTTAAAAATTCCTGTGTTTCGTTGTGATTTTTTTCATCATCACCATTTGAAAGATATTTTTTGAAAGTAGGAATAAAAGCTACAGAAACTGCATTTTCGGCAAAAAGTCGGCGCAAAAGATTTGGAATCATAAATGCGGTCGTAAAAGCGTCCGCAAACATGGAAGTTCCAAGAAAGGAGGCTTTTGTCATCTCCCGAATTAATCCCATAATTCTGGAAGCAAAAGTCATCAAAGAAAGAACGAGTCCCGATTTTACCAGGGACTTTTCTGACTGTTTTTCACTTTTTTGAGTCATAGCCAACATGATAAAAAAGTTTTCTCTTTTATGCAACTTATGCAATTTTTTTGTAATCTTTTATTGTATAAAAAATCACAAATTTGCTGTATTATAATAAGAATAAATTCCATACATGGAGGACAGTTTTGTCTAAGAAATTTACAATCTTTGCGCGAGCAGGAAAAACCCGAATCATTCCTATCGGGCTAAAAATTCTTATCATTTTTATCTGTCTGATTTTGCTTTCAAATTTTGCAACAAATTATATTTCGCTACAACTTTCTCAACGACAGATTATCTATCTAAACAACACGATTATGGTTGAGCAGCTCAAAGAGTTATACAACAATTCAACAAACCAATTTCAGATTTTTGCTTATTCTAGAAACGAAGCTGATTGTATTCAGTCTATTCAAAGTGGTGCAGAAGCAGGATTTTCAAATCCCAACAGTGTGGCTCTAGGGGTAAATCCGCAAGGTGACATTGAATTTTTGTCGACTAAAAATCAGGAAGCTATGTGGACTCGATTTATGGATACTTCCGCCCTGTCAAAGATAAATGAAGATTTGGCTAACGGCATTTCAGAAGGTTCCATTTCCTTTAGTAATTTTGATGGAGATTATTTTGGTGTTTATAAATACCAGGATGATTGGGGATATTTTGTAATCAGAGCCGAAAAACGCAGTGACCTGGTTGCAAATTACACAAAAATTTATCTCTATACGGCTTTGCTGATTGTTTGTTTGACTTTACTTTTCATTGTTCTGGGCTACATCATCCTCAATAAAGAATTTTCTACCCTCCGTTCTTTTACTGATGATTTGGTTCAGATGCAGGAACATAAACAACTGGAACTTATTGATATTTCAAAAGCTCCAAATGATGATGTCACTTACATGGCTGCTTCATTCAACAATCTTTCGACCCAGGTAAACAATCTCCTTGGCACTTTCCAAAAGTTTGTTTCAAAAGATATTGTTGCCAAAGCATATTCCGGCCAGGACGTTGGCTTGGAAGGAAGCCAAAAAGAATTGACAATGCTTTTTTCTGATGTAAAAAGTTTTACTTACAGAACAGAAACTTTGGGTAATGATATTATTGAAGTTTTGAACGTTCACTATAATCGGGTAATTCACAACGTTCACGAGAACAATGGTATTGTGGGTTCGATTATTGGTGATGCAATTCTGGCAGTTTACGGGACTTTGAATTCAAAACAGTCAAAATCTTTGGACGCAATTGTTTCTGCCTGGGCTATCACTCGGGCAACTGCAAGCCTGCGTGCCGAAATGTCAGTTCGCCGAGAAAAAATTGAAGAAAAACGCCCGCTCACCGAATCCGAAGAAAGAGTTTTCAAGGCTGTTATGGTAGATGTCGGAGTTGGCGTTGATGGCGGAAACGTTTTCTACGGAACAATCGGACGAAACGACTTTGCAGATCCTCGCCAGGCACATATGGCAAACACCGTAATCGGCGACACCGTAAACTCTGCTTCCCGCCTGGAAGGTTTGACCCGAATTTACCACATTCCTGTTGTCGTTTCTGAATACATCAAAAATGAAGTTCTGGCAGAAACAGACCGCTACAAATTTATCGAAATTGACACAGTTCAGGTAAAAGGAAAGACCGAAGGTAAAAAAATCTACTTCCCGTTTGATACCGCCGAAATGGACACCAGCCTTTTACCAAAATACGAAATTTTTACAGAAGGTCTGAAAGCTTATTACGAAGGCGATTGGAAAACTGCCCGCAAATTATTTAAAGAGTCTGAACTTGAAGTTACAGAAGTCTTCCTTGAAAGAATGGGCTTAAAAACAGCCCCAGAAGATTGGAGTGGAATATGGACAATGACAACAAAGTAAATAACATTCACAAAGAAGTAATGCTCTTTTTGGGTGATGAGTTAACAAGACTTCATCAATCAAAATCTAACCAGGTTTACGACCTGCAAAAAGAATATGCAAAAACCAAAAAAAATAAATCTCCATTTGTAATTCTTATTCTTGTAGCCTGCTTTATTGTAGTTATTGGAGTTGCATTTGTGATGCACAAGGTGATTTCTTCCCACAACGAAGAAATTACAGTAAGTCTCCAGGAATTTGATGATTTGAATCTTAAATCACTTTTGGACACAGTTTCTTCTGCCCAGACAAATTATGATAACGCAGTAAAAGCTAAAGCCCAGCTCGAAGCTGATATGGAATCAAAATTGAAAGAAGCTGCCGACAACCGCGACAACAATATTTTCGTTTTGGATTCTATGAACATAAAGCGAAAATCAACCTACAACGAAAGACTTGCTGTAATTAACAAAGAATATGATTTATCGGTACAGGCTGTTCATAAAGATTATGATGATAAAATCAGCCAGGCTGATAAAGAAGTTCAGGCTTATAAAGAACAGCTTGCAGAATTTGATGCTGCCAAAGTTGAATCTGCCCGCCAGCAGGAAAAAGCCCTGGACAGTGAACGCCAGCTTCGTGAACTTGAAACAAAAAGATTGACCGACCAGTATGACAAGCGAATCGCGGAATTGGAAACAACAATCCATCAAATCCAGATTAAAAAATCTGATGATATTCGAGCTGCCGTTGAGCAGGTCTCTAAAAAATATCAGGCTGAAATTGATGCTCTGGACCCAACCCTCCGAGATTCTTTTGCCAGAAATATTATCGATGATGCCAAAGAAACTTCATCAAAAGATTTTGACGCAACTGCTTTTTTGAACGAAAAATCTGTAAATGACGAAAAAGTTCTCAGTTTTGCCGAAGATTATCAGCAATTGTATGATAATTTTAAATATCTCGATGATGTTGTAGCGTCAATTCCCCAGAAAAATTCAATTCCAAATTACGTTTCTGCAGCCCGAACCCTTGTAAACGACATGGGAAAAACTTTTATTTCCACAACAGTAGATTATTACGAAGAAACAGAAGAACTTAATGGCGAAATTGAAAATTTGAACGGCAAAATAGAAGACTTGAATGGAGAAATTTCGGGCTTGGAAGCTGATTTAGTTGCTCAAAAAGAAGAAGCAAACGCAATTCTAGAATCTTCATTGGGCGAACAAAAATCATACTATAACAATATTTTGGAAAATCTCCTTACCTCTTTAAACACCAGGGCAATCATTTTGGAAGCAAAGGATTATGACAATATTTCTGTTTATGTTTCCCAAACTGCTGACTGGCTGATTGTAGAAGAAGGAGCCGATGCCGAAATAAAAATTGGAAAAGGTATAAAGGGTAAAATTTTCAAAGATGGTGAAAGAACTTACCATTTTGAAGTCGCCACTGATAAAAACGGAGAAATTCCAGAAGTTGATTTTTCGCTGGTTATACCAGGCACTTCATTGAAAATTTTGAAAAAATAAGTAATGAAGGCCT
>CAVFQN010000015.1:0-6034 GCA_963624615.1 Treponemataceae bacterium
ATTCCAAATAAAGGGCCTAGAACTGTGGAAGTTGCCTGGGATACCAGTGGGGATTGAAAGAAAAATCCTCCTTATCCCCATTACGATAAAGTCTCTAAAAATTGCAATTTTTATAGGCTCCATAAAGGATTTTCTATCTTCCTGTATCCCGAATTTCCCCTTCAACATAATCAGGATCAAGGGTTCTGAGCAGAGTGCCGTCGGGGAGCTGGGCTTTTGTGTAAATTACGGCAGGGTGACCATCACAAACCCAGTTCATTTTAAGCCCAGTTTCCGAACTGATAACTTCCCAGTCGCCAGATTTTACTGTCAGGCTGCAAAATTCAGGAGAAACAAATTCTATATCATCTTCGGCTTTTATCATATTTACGGCCAAACAAAAATACATATGCCAGCCTTCTTTTTTTTCAAAAGGAATGATATTGCGGTCGGTGTGAATTTCTAAATCTTTTAAACGGGCCTCGCGGGCTGCCGGGTGCATTTGCTCCAGTTTTTTCTTAAAGGCTTCATAACGCCCCAGCCCTTCCTTGTAGAGTTTTTCAAAATCATCAGCGGACAACTCGTCACCAATTTCTGCTGCCATCTGGTATTTGCTGTCACTTGCCCCAACAGTAGTCTGGTCAGCATCTTTTTTATTATAGTAAAAACCTGTCGTAGATTTTCTGTGACTTACATTTTCAAGTTCAGCGATGTATGGCTCAGCCTCTTTTTCAGTCAATTTACCTTCCAGGGCGTCCAGGGCTTTTCGATAGGCCCGGGTAACCATGGCAACATAATAAACGCTCTTCATCCGCCCTTCAATTTTCAGGGAATCAACGCCGGTTGCTTTGAGGTCGGCCAGGTGGTCAATCATCCTTAAATCTTTTGAAGAAAGAATTGCCGTAAAATCATCTCCCTCAAAAACCGGGAAATATTCTCCGGGTCTCTGTTCTTCCTGCAAAAGCAAAGTTCCGGACTGGGCAAGCATTTTTGCTTCTTTTTCTGTAATGATATGATTTTCGTTTTTTTCCTGCATATAATAATTCAAAGCAGATTTATCAGTTGATAAATCAAAATTCCAGCGGCAGGTGTGGGAACAAAATCCACTTTGAGCCGACCGCCCCGTCAAATAAGCACTCATCAAACAGCGGCCGGCATAAGCAATGCACATAGCTCCATGAACAAAAGTTTCAAGTTCCATATCAGGAACAGAATCTTTTATTCTTTTTATCTGATCCAGGGAGATTTCGCGACCAAGAACAATCCGGCTGAATCCCATTTTCTGGTAGATTTTTACAGCCTCAGAATTTACGCAGGAAGCCTGAGTCGAAAGATGAAGCTGGGCATTTGGAAATTCTTTTTGCAAAAGGGGAACTATACCAATATCCTGAACAATAAAACAGTCAATCGGATAAAGCTTAAAATAGTCAAGATTTTGCTTGAGAGCGTCAATTTCTTCATCATGAAAAGAAATATTCAAAGCACAATGGAGACGTTTTCCAGGATATTTTTCTTTCAGGGCGATTACTTTTTTGTATTCGTCTTCATAAAAATTATCAGCTTTGACCCTGAGCGAAAATTTTTTTAATCCGATATAGGCCGCATCAGCACCATAAGCATAAGCATAAGAAAGTTTTTCAACGTTGCCGGCTGGTGATAAAAGTTCCATATTGTTATCCCTTTTTATCTTTTTTTTCTGTCATCTTCTAGAATACAACATTGCAACTTTTGTAACCATAGTTTTTTTTCAACAAAAGCTTCATTTGAATTTTCTACATAATTACGCAATAATTTCAAATATCATGAAATCTCTAAAAATTACAATTCTAAAAGTCTCCTGCAGTAGAAAAATATGAGCCGTATTATATTTTGTGAAACTTACCTTATACTCATACCGTCTTATTCCAAAACCGATGTTCACAAACATCCTTTTTTGCATCTGTTTTTTAGCGAACAAGGAGGAAAGATTACTGTTGAGGGGAACGAAATTCAATCAGAAATTATTTTACTGAATTCAAATGTATCTCATGTTCTTAAAGAAAATAATAATTGGAGCTTTTTTTTACTTATTGACCCGACAAGTGCAATAGCAAAAAAAATTGTTGATAAATATTTGGATAATAATTCGTATAGGACAATATCAAAGTTTAACAATTTTATTTCAAATAAACTTAACTCTTTATCGGACTTAGAAATTACAAAAATTGTTGAAAAAGTGATGAACGAGTTAGGAATATCAGAAAACCATTTTTTTAACAGAGACAAACGAATTGAAACCGTGATTTTTCAAATTAATTCTGGAAACTGGCTAAAATACAGTGTAAAAAAAATTGCAGCCTCGATATATCTTTCTGAAAGCAGACTGACCCATTTATTTAAAGAAGAAGTTGGGATTTCTCTAAAAAGTTACATTTTAATTCGCAGAATGGAATATGCGTACAGACTTATAATAAATGGTGAACGAATCACTCTCTCTGCAATGAAAAGTGGCTTTGCAAGTTCTGCACATCTTGCATATACTTGCAAAACTTTGACCGGAGTTTCTATCACGGAAGTATTAAGGGCATCTCTAAAAACACAAAAATAAGGACATCACTAAAAATTGCAATTTTTGGAAATTCCCATAACAGCAGATTTTTGAAAGACAATAATTTATTTTTTATTTAAACTTCAGAAAACTTTAAAATGCGAAGTTTTTACAAGTTTTTACAGGAGTGTTTTATGAAATTTATGTATTTTTTTGATGACAAAATTAAAAGACATATTATGAAGGGTAAAAAGTATTGCAATCCAGCCTCGACAGGAAAATATGAGAGTGGAGTTAGTTGCATAAGAGAAAGTGATGTAAATTTTTGGTTTTATACAAAAAATGAAACAACTATAGCATTTGATTCCGGGCACTTAAATTTTCAAAATCTAAATCAAGATTTTGAAAAAATAGGTCTTAATCCTGATAATATCAAACATCTTTTTATAACCCATGCAGATGTTGATCATTGTGGAGGAATTGATAAAAGCGGAACAAACATATTTCCAAAAGCCCAAGTCTATATCGGAAAAGGTGAAATACAGTATTTAACAAAATCAACCTATCGCATGAAAAAATTTGGTCTAAAGATAAAAAATTGCGTCAGCATAAAAGACGGATATTATACCATTGATGGTGATGAAACCTTTAATATCAATGGTATTAAAATTCAAGCCATACACACACCAGGGCACACACTTGGTCACACTTGTTATATTGTTGATGACACTATTGCCTTTACAGGTGATTGTCTTGCAGTGAATGATGATGGAGGTTACAGTTTTTTTGATTTTTTTACACAATTCCCCGAAATGAACAAAAAATCTTTGCTTAGACTAAAAACTTTGCTTAATAAAATACAACCAAAATATATATGCACAGGACATAGTGGTATTAGAAAATATTCCGAAAAAACATTTGCTTATATCGATAAATCAGCCATTTTTAGTAAAAAGAAGCCATTTGATGCGAAAGCTCCATATGATGCTTTTAGGGAATAAAAATCACTCCTGCTTCAAATTCCTAGGCCTCCGACCGCAGACTATGTTCCAGTTTTGGTTTATTTTCGATTTCTACGGCTTTTTGACCGGCAGTGTAGTCGGTGACAATTTTTCCTACCTTATCGAGGGCAAGGTGACTTTCGTGAAGGTATTCATCAGCCATCTGGAACATAAACATCATATTTGACCAGACGTCCAGCTGGCAGACATTTCCTGCATCAATCAGATTTTTTGTAAATTCTTTTGCGTCATCAAGGAGGATTTCTTTTTCACCCATTTGGATAAAAGTTGGCGGAAAATTTTTCAAATCCTCTTCCCCAGCTAAAAGTGGAGAAATAAAAGGACTTGAAGTATTTGATTCATAAGTGTAAACGGAAGCACTTTTTCGCAAAACATCGCCAGACATAACTTCGTCAGAAATCTTTTTTGTATTGATGATTTTGGAACAACTTGAAAGATCCAGCCAAGGCGAAAAAAGAAGCATTTGTTTTATGCAAGACCTGTAACGCTCTTTCAAATTCGCAATCAGAGAAAAGGCGATAGAAGCTGCCGAACCGTCCGCCGCAACAATGATTTCGGGCAAGAGGGCTTTAGTTCCCTTTTCGGCATTCAAAGAACAGGCAATCTGCTCTTCGGTAAAAAGTGATTTGAAAACCGACTGAATATCTTCATTTGCAGCAGGATATGGAAAAGACGGGGCAAGCCGGTATTCTGGAACAACAACCCGACAGTAACATTTTGTGGCAAGAGAAGAACAAAAACTTCGGTAGGCAAGCCTTGACCCGCCAACAAAAGAACCTCCGTGAATGTAAAGCATCACCCTGTTAGAAGCATAAATTTCTGGAGCAAGAACATCACACTCAACATTACCATATTTATATTCCGTTTTTTCTACGCCATTTGGCAGAAAAGTTGTCTTAAAAGCCTGATCCAGTTTTGCACGAAAGCTGTCTACATTCGATTTTGAAGAAAAAGTCAAAAGTTTTAATTTTTTGATTGCAGCTTTGCGGTCGTTCACAAATTCCATAATTCGCCATTATAGCAAATTAGGTGGCTTTCTGCTACAATGGCAAAATCACGTTTCTTATGGGAGGATTACAATGCCTATAAAAATTAATTCAGATTTACCAGCAAGATTAATTCTAGAAAAAGAAAATATCTTTGTTATGACAGAAAAAAGAGCGGCAACCCAGGATATTCGTCCACTCAAAATCGCCATTGTAAACCTTATGCCTACGAAGGAAGTGACCGAAACCCAGCTTTTGCGGCTTTTGGCAAACACTCCGCTGCAGATTGAAATTTCTTTGGTCAGAATGGAAGACCACCAGAGCAAAAATACCGATGAAAGTTATCTGGACAAATTTTATATTCCTTCCAGCGAAATTTATAATCAGAAATTTGACGGAATGATAATTACTGGAGCCCCGGTTGAACAGCTGGCTTTTGAAAGTGTTGATTACTGGAAAGAACTTTGCAAAATTATGGATTACGCCCGCAAAAATGTTTTTTCTACACTTTATGTTTGCTGGGGATCTTTTGCGGGACTTTATCATCATTATGGAATAAAAAAATATCCTTTGGCCCAGAAAATGAGCGGGATTTTTATGAATGAACGCAGAGTTGAGGGCGAACCTTTGCTGCGAGGTTTTGATGATACCTTCCCTATTCCGCAAAG
The DNA here is from genome assembly GCA_963624615.1 of Treponemataceae bacterium. Classification (GTDB taxonomy): domain Bacteria; phylum Spirochaetota; class Spirochaetia; order Treponematales; family Treponemataceae; genus Treponema_D. Next base: position 5,183 of record CAVFQN010000015.1, read on the forward strand.
CCGCCACACCACCCTTCACAAAGAAGATGTAGAAGAATGCAAAGACCTGGTAATTCTTGCCGAAAGTGCAGAAGCTGGAGTTACAATCGTAAAATCCCGGGACAATCGCGAAATTTTTATGACAGGCCACCTGGAATATGACACACTGACTCTGGCAGAAGAGTATTACCGCGACACCGACAAGGGAATGAAAGTTCCCCTTCCAAAAAATTATTTTCCTACAAACAACGTAAACCGCATGCCGACAAGCTACTGGCGGGCAACAGCCCACCTGTTTTACACAAACTGGCTGAATTATTACGTTTACCAGGCAACGCCTTATTCTATTGATGATATTAAGTAGGGAGATTTTCCCCTAAAATATAATTTTTGATACAACATTTAGATACAGGATAATTTTTTTATTATCGTCTAAACCAATTTGGAATGTAAATGGAACACAGCCGAACATATTGTATCCCATTCCAATCCCATATTGGTAACGATTTTTTGCTTGACTGTCGCTATTAATTCCAAATCCGATATTTCCAAAAATCGAAAGATAAAAGTTATTATTTAAATTAAAACAACGTAGAATATACAATCTTTGTTCTATTTCAAACAAAGCCATAAATTTATACAAATCTTCAACAACTTCATTCAAAGAAATTCTTCCGGAAAGACTTTTATATGACTTATCTATTACGTAATTTTTTTTATTTTCATAAAGCTTTAGTTTATTGGTGTAAAAAAGACTTCCCAAGAAGCATGTTTCCCCATAATAGAAATTGTATTGAAAAGGAATATTAAAAAGTAAATTATAAGAACTGAATTTTTCTACTGGCAATATATGCAATTGCAACAAGGTTTCAC
>CAVFQN010000016.1:0-3192 GCA_963624615.1 Treponemataceae bacterium
ATCCTGCATGAATTGCAAGCCATGCCATATAAATTGAACCACTGTGGATAATTGCCATATGTTCCTGCTTGTAATAATCAGTAGGGAATTTAGCGCGCAGTTCAATTACAAAGCGACGGTTGATTTCTTCTACAATCTGATAAACTCGTGGTAATAAACCTTGGAAAATATTGATAGGCCACTTCTCCAAAGCTTCAGCCAATATAGTATGGTTTGTATATGCGAATGTATGTGTTACTATATCCCAAGCCTGATCCCAACCTAAATCATGTTCATCCATAAGGATACGCATAAGTTCAGGAATAGAAACTACAGGGTGTGTGTCATTCAACTGAATTGCATGTAGTTCTGCAAAATGTGAAAAATCTTCGCCAAACTGATTTGTATACTGATTTACCAAATCCTGTAAACTTGCTGAACAGAAAAAGTATTGTTGCTTTAAACGCAATGCCTTGCCACTAGGGCCATTATCATTAGGGTAAAGTACACGACTGATATTTTCAGCATCGTTCTGTTTTTCAACTGCACGATAGTATTGCATATCATTAAAAAGCTGTAAGTCAAAACCATTAGGGCTAGAAGCCTGCCATAATCGCAATGTGTTTACTGTATCAGTGTCATAACCAACGATTGGCATATCATATGGGGTTGCATTTACAATTTCAGCATTTTCTACATAAAAGCTGTTTTCGCCATTTTTGTTTTTGCGGGTGCAAACGTTTCCGCCGAATTTAACCTGCACTGTTAAGTCTGAACGTTTAATTTCCCATGGGTCACGATGTTTTAGCCAGTTATCAGGGTATTCAACCTGATAGCCATCCTCGATGTGTTGTTCGAACATTCCATATTCATAGCGAATTCCATATCCGTGGCCTGGATAATCCAATGTTGCAAGTGAATCCAAAAAGCACGCAGCCAATCGGCCCAAACCGCCATTGCCCAAACCTGCATCTGGCTCTTCATCCTCAACGATGTCGTAATCAACATCCATTTCTTTTAAAACTTGAACAACTGAATCTTTAATTTGTGCATTTATCAAGTTATTGCTCATTGCACGCCCCATCAAAAATTCAGCAGAAAAATAGTAAACTTGGCGAGTAGGCTTTTGCTCGTAAAGTTTGCGGGTTTGCATCCATTTTTCCATGATTATATCAAGTGAAGCTGCACTAACGGCATCGAATAAATCGTGTTTAGAAGCTTGCGAAATCTTTTTTCCATATTGAAGTTTTAATCGGTTTGAAAGCGATTTTTTAAATTCTTCAGCATCGAATTGCATAAAAATTACCTCGTTTTATTTAAAATTGAGTAGCTAGAAAATGCTACTTTCTATTTTTTTTGATGTCAACAAAATTGAAGTTTGTTCCATCGTATTTTACATCTATTTACTGAGTAAAACTGCACAACTCCTGGCCGGCAAAACGTAAACATTTTTATCATTTACGAATTCTTCATTTCCGTTTGTTAAAAAATCCTGCGGATATGGCACTGATGTATCAATGATTCTGTACCATTTTTTGCAGTTTATGGCCTTTGGAATTCTAACTGATTTATCTTTGTTCGAAGCATTCATCATGATAAAAAAGTCGTTATCGTCCTTGTCAGAAAAGATTTCAGCATGGCAGCCATCCAAGCGGAAGGCAACAAAGTGGTCTGCCTTAGACCAATCTACAGGTTTGCCATCCTCATTGAACCAGCAAATATCAGGGAGCGCGTTGTAAACTGAATTCTTGCCCTGGAAAAATTCTGGGCGGCGGAAAACAGGGTGGCGCAATCGGAATTCAATCAAAAGTTTTACAAAACGGAAAAGTTCGGCATTTTGTTCTTGTAAAGCCCAATTTATCCAGTTTGTTGGCGAATCCTGACAGTACGAATTGTTGTTTCCATTCTGAGTTCTGCGGAATTCATCGCCTGCCAAAAGCATCGGTGTTCCTTGTGAAAGCAAAAGCGTTAAAAAAATATTTTTGATTTGCTTTGTTCTAAGCGTTTCCAATTGTGCGTTCGAACTAGGGCCTTCAAAACCATAGTTGTAGCTGCAGTTGTTGTCGCTTCCGTCGTGATTATTTTCGCCATTTTCTTCGTTGTGTTTTCCATTGTACGAAACTAAATCGTTCATGGTAAAACCATCGTGGCTTGTAATAAAGTTTACTGAGTGGAAAGGCTTTCTTCCATCGCGCAGGTAAAGGTCTGAACTTCCGGCTAAGCGAGTGGCCGCAGCATTTGCCAAAAAGTCATCGCCGCGCCAGAACCTACGGATTTCATCTCGGTAGCGATCGTTCCATTCAGCCCACCTTCCGCCTGGAAAATAGCCAACCTGATAAGCCCCGCCAGCGTCCCAAGCTTCGGCAATAATTTTTGTGTGCCTTAAAACTGGGTCTTCGGCAATTCGTTCTAGCATCGGTGGATTTTCGATTAAGTTGCCATTTCGGTCGCGCCCCAAAATCGAACCCAAATCAAAGCGAAATCCATCAACATGCATTTCGCAAACCCAATAGCGCAAGCAATCAATTATCAGTGTTCTAACTACCGGGTGATTACAATTGAATGTATTTCCGCAGCCAGAATAATTTTTGTAATATTTTTTGTTATCATCACACAGAATATAATAGATAGAATTATCCAATCCTCGAAAGTTGAGTGTAACTCCGTGCTCGTTTCCTTCTGCAGTATGATTAAAAACAACGTCCAAAATTACTTCTATTCCATTTTTATGAAGTTCGCGTACCAAAGTTTTGAATTCTGTAACTGGCTTTCCTGGCTCCGTATTCGAAGAATATGTACACTTCGGGCTGAAAAAACTAATCGTGCTATAGCCCCAATAATTTTTTAGCCGCTCGCCATTTTTCGGGTTGATATTCGTATTTTCAAATTCATCAAATTCGTGAATTGGCAAAAGTTCTACACTTGTAATGCCCAGCTCTCTAAGGTAAGGAATTTTTTCAATCATGCCCTGATATGTGCCTGGGTGTTTTACCTGTGCTGATTCATCTTGCGTAAAGCCTTTAAGGTGAGTTTCATAAATTATGCATTGCTTTAGTTCATAGTTGAGTGGGCGGTCGCCTTGCCAATCAAAATCATCATCGTCAATTACAACGCATTTTGGAAAATCTTTGGCAGTGCGCATTTTCCCCATCAGAATATCATTTTTATCAGTAGGTGCTGTGTAATTTTTTGGTAAATTTGCAAAGATTGAAG
>CAVFQN010000017.1:0-11465 GCA_963624615.1 Treponemataceae bacterium
CGGCTTTTTTTATGAGAGCCTTTAAAATTTGCAATTTTTTGCAATTTTCATAGTTCCCCCTCATTTTTCCTTCCCAACTAATTCAAATTTACTTCAAAATTCACTATAATCAAAAGTTCAATATGAATTTTGAAAATCCTTTGATTGTACAGGGCGACCGTTCTCTTTTACTCGATGTTCATGCTCCGCTGGCGGAAGATTGCAGAAATGCTTTGATTCCTTTTGCAGAGTTGGAAAAATCCCCTGAACATTTGCACACTTATAAACTTTCTCCCCTTTCGCTTTGGAATGCTGCTTCGGCCGGGTTTAGTGCTGATGACGCCATCGGGGTTTTGCAAAAATATGCCCGCTATGATGTGCCTCAGTCTATCATCATGTGGATTAAAGAAATTTCCAGTCGTTTTGGTAAAATTAAGTTGATTTCCGGCCCCGATATTGAAGTGCCAGTCAAAGAAGATTCTGCCGAAAAAGTTACTGAGCATTTTTTGTATTTGCAGGCGGATTCGCTTCCAGTTTACAAGGAAATTGCGGCGAATAAAAACGTCAAAAAACTTTTGACCGCTACGCTGGATTGTGATAATGATGCTCCACCTTTTTCATTTTTGCTTAAACTTACAGATCGAGGAACTATCAAACAACTTTTGCTTCAGTCTGGTTGGCCGGTTGACGATAAAGTAGCCCTTTCTGATGGCGAACCTTTGGACGTAAGTCTTCGTAAAACAACCAGTCATGGGCAATCTTTGATTATTCGTGATTATCAGAAAAATTCTGCAAAAGCTCTGATTGGTGATAAAGGCCCTGGAACTGGTTTTGGAACAATTGTCCTGCCTTGTGGGGCCGGCAAAACCATTGTCGGTATGACAATTATGGATATGCTCAAAACTTCCACTCTGATTATCACAACAAATATTTCTGCAGTTCATCAGTGGATTGATGAACTTTTGGACAAAACAAATCTGACTGCCGATCAGATTGCCGAATATTCCGGCGAAAACAAGGAAATAAAACCTGTTACAGTTGCAACTTACCAGGTTTTGACCTGGCGGCCAGACAAAGAAGGCCCTTATCCGCATTTTTCAATTTTCCATGAAAGACCTTGGGGGCTGATTATTTACGACGAAGTTCATATGCTACCCGCTCCGGTTTTCCGGGTTGTTGCAGAACTGCAGGCCGTTCGCCGGGTTGGGCTTACTGCAACTTTGGTTAGGGAAGATGGCTGCGAAGGTTATGTTTTTTCTTTGGTTGGCCCAAAACGTTACGATGTTCCCTGGAAAGAACTGGAACGTGACCATTGGATTGCCTCTGCCGAATGTATTGAAGTGCGATTGGATTTGCCTGTTTCCCAGGAAATTGACTATGCTGTGGCAGGTGCCCGCGAAAAACACAAAATTGCCAGCATGAATCCGGATAAATTGGCTATTGTAAAGGAAATTATCGAAAAATGTCCTGATGATAAAATCCTTGTGATTGGGCAATATCTTGATCAGCTGTCGGAAATCGCAAAAACTTTGGGTAGCCCTATTATCACTGGAAAAACTCCTAATACCGAACGCGATAAGATTTATGCTGATTTTCGTCAGGGGAAGATTAAAGTGCTGGTTGTTTCAAAAGTTGCAAATTTTGCGATTGACCTGCCGGACGCTTCGCTTGCCATCCAGGTGAGTGGAACTTTTGGCAGTCGTCAGGAAGAAGCCCAGAGATTGGGGAGAATTTTGAGGCCAAAGGAACAAAAATCCAGATTTTTTACCTTAATCACCAGAAACACTGTTGAAGAAGAATTTGGTTCAAACCGTCAAAAATTCCTTGCAGAACAAGGATATGAATACAAAATTGTAAGATATGATGGAGAATTAGACATTGAAAGCTGAAAATGAAATTACCCGCTGGCAGGAAGCAATGGCCGCTCAGTCAGATAAGCAGTTTTTCAACACAATGCGCCTCTACCTGGGAGAAATCAAAACTCCTTACAACAAGCAACGCCTGATTGAGCAGTTGGCTGGCTTTATCCGGAAGCCGGAAAATACACAAAGTATTTTGACTTTGATGGACACTTTTGACGTCAAGGTTTTGACCGCCATTTCCATTTTGCCACAAACAAATCAGGAAGTTTTGCTGGATTTTTTTGCAGGCGAATATTCTGTCACAGAACTTTATGCCGAAATCATCAATCTTACAGAGCGTCTTTTAATTTACAAGGTTTATGATAAATATTCTGATAAAGAATTTTTGTACATAAATCCTTTTTTGAAAGATGAAGTTAAATCTTATTTAAATACCAGCCTGCTTTTTCCACATTGCTCGGTTTCAATGTTTTCGACTGATGATATTTTTACCCTCAATCCAAATATTTTGACGGCTTTTATTTCCTATGTAAAAGTTCGTGGAATTTCCTGCAAGAGTGATGGCAGCCTCAAAAAAAATGATATTTCCCGCCTGCAGGAAATTTTCCCTGGCAGAGAAAAATTTATCCAGCTTTTGATGACCGCTTTCATAAATCTTTCACTGGTAAAAGAGGGAATAAAAAACTACGAAATTGACCTTGCTCGTAGCGAGAATTTAGCCCGCCTGCCAGAAATTCAGCAGTACACTCTTTTGTGTGCGGCTTCGGTTTCAAGATTTAGCCGGGACGGTTTAAAAAAAGAGGCCCAACTCCTGCTGGATTGTCTTTCTTCCATTCCGAAAAGTGGCTATAGTCGCCAATCTCTGCTCCGCCTGGCATTTTTGGTGGGAACCTATACGGAAGATGGTTCTGCCCTGGCAAAGAAAAGTCGTTTTTCTATGATTTTGGAAGCTGCCCGGTCAGAATCTATTGAAGATCCTCAGCAAAATGCAAATCTTTTGGACAGAATGATTGATTCCGCCCTGGAATTTGGACTTTTGCAAAAATTAGGAAAAACAGAAGACGGCCAGGAAGTTTTTACGCCTGGAAATTTTGGTGATTATTCGACGCCTGGGCAATCAGATTTTCCGAAAGTTTTGAACATTGATTCAACTTTTACTGTCACTCTGATGCCGGGACTTCCTTTATCAGCCTTGCTTCCGCTCACATCCTTTATGATGATAAAAAAATGCGGGGTGGTGACGGAATTTGAAATTACAAGGCAGTCAGTTTCTACCGCTTTTGATTTGAATTGGACTCCTGATTTAATTTTTCAGACCATTTCAAAATATACCAATTACGAAATCCCCCAAAATCTTAAAATCAACATTTCGGATTGGTACAATTCCTACTCTTCGGCTATGCTCTACCAGGGCTATATTTTAAAAGTGACCGACAGCAATATCACTTTTGCCGAAAATAATCCAAATATCAAAAAATACATAAAAGAAAAACTTGCTGATGGAATTTATCTTTTAAATATCCCAACTGATGGCGAAATTACTCGATTTATTGAGCAAAGTGGCCTGGATTTTTTGGGACATATCAAAACTTCCACTTCAACTTCCGAATATACAAGTTTTCCGAATTTGCGGCCTGGTCATAAAATTGGGATTATTCATGGTGATGATTTGACGAGCCAGACAAAAACTTCGGTTTTAGAAGCGGATAAACTCATCAAAAAATTAAAAGAATCTTTACAAAAAAGGGAAATGGACCAAAATCAAAAAGAAAGTCTTGGTCACAGGATTTCCAGCCGTCTGATTTTGTCGGAAGACCAGCTTTTTAAGGCGTCAATCAGGACGGAGATTTTGGAGGCGGATGGAATGGATTTCGCCGGAAAAGTTCATTTGATTGACGCTGCTATCAAAGAAGAAGATATGATGGAAATGCAATTTCCGGATGCGAAAGAGGCTGGAAAATTTTTTACGGTGGTGGGAAAACCGCTTGGGCTTTCGCGTCAGATTGGAGAGGCAGTTTTGCGGTTCCAGCTTGAGCCGACCAAAGAGATAGAAAATTTTTTGGTCAGCAGAATAACTCACCTGAGAAGAATTAGGTTTTAAGGTTTTAGATAGAGGGGAAAAATGATAATTAGCAAAGATGATGAAAATTCCGTAGAGGTGACATCAGAAATCTTAAAAAAAGGTGGAATTTGTATTTTGCCAACAGACACTGTTTACGGTTTTAGTGGGATTGTCGGCACAAGGTATTTTGCACCAGAACCGCCAACTGATGTAAAAATCAGGGCAATAAAGGGGAGATCAGAAACAAAACCCTTAATTCAGTTAATCGCAAGCCCCCAGGATTTAGCTTTGTACACCGATGAAAAAATCCCCGAAAATCTTCTTAAAAAATGGCCCGGCCCGCTCACAATCATAGTTCATACAAAAAACGACGCCCCTTTGTCCGCCCAGGCAAAACTCCAGACAATCGCTTTTCGTTGCCCTGGAGACGAATGGATCCGCCAGGTAATTGAAAAAGCTGGTGGGCCAATTTATTCTACCAGCGTGAATCGCAGCGGAAGTCCGGTTTTGGATACGGAAGATGCAATCAAAGCGGAATTTGCAGACGAAGTTGACTTATTTGTAAAGGATGGAGATAAAAAAAATGCCTTGCCGTCAACTTTGGTCACCATCGAAAATGGTCAAGTTAAAGTCTTGCGGCAAGGCTCTCTGAAAATTGATTAGCAGGTCTCTAAAAATTGCAATTTTTAGAGACGACACTGCCAATTAATGAGTCAGCAGTTCCAGATTTTTTTTGATTAATTCGCAACGCTGTTTTACGCAGTCTGGCGAGCGGTGTGGATCTTTTGGAGTGTTGAAAGTGTAATCAATCAGCTTGTCTACCGTTGTAGTTGCAACGTGCATTCTTGTATCAGATGAAGCATAGTAAATGAAAACTTTACCATCATGTTCAATTGCTCCGTTACAGAAAACAACATTGCTTACATCTCCAGTACGTTCTGAGCCAAGAGGAACAAGGAAAACCCCGGAAGGTTCTGCAATTACTTTGGAAGGGTCAGCCAAATCTGTGGCGTAAATATAAAGCACATAGCGAAGGCCGTCTGCAGTGTTGCGAACTCCATGGGAAATGTGAATCCAGCCTTTTTTTGTTTTGATTGGAGTTGCACCAGCTCCATTTTTTGCTTCTGTGATTGTGTGATAAATGCGTTTTGAAATGATTTTTTCTTCGTCAATTACAGGATTTGTGATGTCATCACAAAGACCAAATCCAATTCCACCACCGCTGCCTGTATTTATAAAGTCGTCCATTGGGCGAGTGTAAAAAGCATATTTTCCATCAACAAATTCCGGATGCAGGCATACATTTCTCTGCTGTGGAGAATTTTTTGTTACAAGGTTAGGAAGTCTTTCCCAGGTTTCCAAATCTTTTGTGCGGACAATTCCAGCGGCAGCAACGGCTGCTCCCAAATCAGGATTAGATTTGTCTTTTGCTTCAGAACAGAAAATCCCATAAATCCAGCCATCTTCGTGCTGGGTCAGACGCATATCGTAAACGTTGGTTTCTTCGGGGCAGGTATCCGGCAAAACAACAGGGTAATCACGAAAACGGAAATTATCGATGCCGTTTGGACTTTCTGCAACTGCAAAAAATGATTTTCTATCATTTCCTTCAACACGACAAACAAGACAATATTTTCCATTCAGATAAATTGCTCCGGCATTGAAAACGCAATTCACGCCCAGTCTTTCCATAAAATACGGATTTGTTTCTTTGTTGATGTCATATTTCCAGGTAAGTGGAATGTTGTCCCGAGTCAAAATAGGATAAACATAACGGTCATAAATTCCGTTGTAAAAATCCTTGTTGATTTTGTTTTTGCGGGAAAGTAGTTTTTCTTGAGTTTTTTTCATCTTAAAATACTGTTCGTGAATCATTTTTTTGTCACGCCTCCTCTGTATGCTCGATATTGATAGTATAATATTATTTACTTAAAAATCAACATTTTTTAAGTAAATTTAAGTAAATTTTTGTAACTTTTTAAGGAAGTCTCTAAAATTGCAATTTTAGACAACCCTTAACAAAGTGATAAAATTGAGGGAGATTGTCTAGAGATATTATCCCACCGCCCAGGGGGGCCCGGCAAGTCTTGCTGAACTTGTTTCATCATCTCATGCTGGGATTTCGGAACGGGTCCGAAATGACGGTGACTCTGGGGAGATGCAAGTCAGAAATGACCTTATTTTCTTCTCACTTCAAACTGTTTTTCGGGGCTTTTTGGCTTTTTTTCGTCGAGTTTTTTGTACTTTTTGTAAAGTTCAGCCTGAGCCTGGAATGGCTGGTCTTTTTTACCCCGCTCAACTTCCGCCCAGGAACCATTACTCAAAAGTTCCATGGCATTTGTATTATCCTGGAAATATGTGTCCAAAATCGACTTTACATCATCAAAAGCTGCCTTGTCCAAAATCGGGAACATAAGTTCAATTCTGCGGTCAAGGTTTCGGTTCATCCAGTCAGCACTTGCACAATAAAGTTCGGGATTTCCTGCATTCTGGAAATAGAAAATTCGGGCGTGTTCAAGGTAGCGGTCAACAATCGAAATAACCCTGATATTTTCGCTCAAGCCCGGTAATCCCGGAACCAGCATACAAATTCCCCTTACATTTAAAAGGATTTTTACCCCTGCCTGGCTGGCCTTGTAGAGAGCAGAAATAATTTCTTCGTGGGTCAAAGAATTCATTTTCGCGATAATCAAGCCAGGATTATCTGGGGTGGATCTTTCAATTTCGCGATTAATCATATTGATTAAGCGGGTTTTCAAAGTGACAGGGGCCATTCCCAGGCTCGGCATATTCTGCAAAGTTGAATATCCGGTTACAAGATTAAAGAAAAGTGTTGCGTCATTTGCAATCTGAGGATTTGCCGTAAACAAGGAAATATCAGAGTAAAGCTTTGCGGTTTTAGGATTATAATTTCCGGTGGCAAGGTGGACATAACGACGGATTGTGTCACTTTCACGACGAACAACCATCAGAATTTTGGCGTGAACTTTCAGATTTTTAAGACCGTAAATTACAGTTACACCGGCTCTTTCAAGTTCATTTGCCCAGGCAATATTGCGCTCTTCATCAAAGCGGGCTTTAAGCTCAACCAGAACAATAACCTGTTTTCCCCGCTGGGCTGCCCTCTCCAGGGCGTCAATAATCGGTGAGTCGCGGCCAGTTCTGTACAAAGTCATTTTTATAGCCAAAACGTCATCATCATCTGCTGCATCAGAAATAAACTTTACAACAGGATCGTAACTTTCGTAAGGAACGTGGAGAATTTTGTCGTGATCTTTCAAAATATCCCAATATGGCTCATCTTCCGGCAAATCAGCAGGATAAAAATGCTCCCATTTCTCAAAACTCAGTTTTCCACTTTCATCAGCATCACGCAGTTCCATCAAATCATTTGGATCAATAATTTGTGGCACTTTGTAAACGTCTTCTTCCGAAAGTTCAAGTTTTTCCATCAGAAATCTGGTGATTTTTGTACTTGTTTCATCGCAAGTCATCTGAACCGGGAATGAAGATTTTCGCTGAACCAGAACATCTTCCATGGCGTTAATAAAATTTGAACCGGCATCTTCATCGACCGCAAAATCTGCATCGCGGGCAACTTTAAACAACAGAGTTTCTTCTACCGCAAAACCCGGGAACATCAAAGTTCCGCAGGCAGTTATGATGTCCTGTAAAAGGGCAAATTGCTTATTTTTTTTATTTGAACTTGGAAGCCAGTAAATATTTTGGATTCCAGAAGGAATTTCTACAAAAGCAATTCGAGGAAGGTCATCAGAACCTTTTAATTCTTCAGAACCAACCTTAATACCAGAAATCGGCTTGAGCAAAAAGGCTGCATAAGTTGAAAGATTTTTGATATGAGGAAAAGCTTGCAAATCTGTGCGGAGGGGAGTTAAAAGAGGATAAATTTCTTGTTTAAAAATCCCCTGTAAATAATCCATCTGCTGCTGGCTGTACTGCATTGGAGTTATGTAATACAGACCTTTGCGAGCAAGTTCCGGGATAACATCAGACATAAGACAATTTTGCTGGGTTCTGATAATCTGATGGGCTCTGGAAGAAATGGAAGCCAGAAGCATTTGTGGGGTAAGGCCGGATGTGTCTGTGCAAGAAGGATTTTCTGTCAAAAGGCGTTTTACAGAGGCAACCCTCACCTGGAAAAATTCATCAAAATTACTTGTGACGATGGAAAGAAATTGCAGACGTTCCAAAAGTGGAAGTTCCTGCCTTAAGCCCTGGTGCAAAACTCGGGCATTAAATTCGAGCCATGACAATTCACGATTAAAAAATCTATTTTCCATAAAATCCACCTTTCAAAATAAAATTTCCGACCTGTAGTGCTGTTTTCACCACTCTAATGCTTTTTTCACACCATCAGTGGTATTTCACACCGCCAGAGCCAATTTCTGCCTACGCCAAAACAACTTTATAGCCAAAAACCGACTCAAACATTCCCGACTTTTCCGACAGGGCAATTTTTTCCAAAATCGTATTTTTGCTGTTTTTGGTGTGAATAATCAGTGAATTCTGCTGCAGTTTGATAGAAAAATCACAGAATTTCTGGATATGACCTCGGTCCAGGGCATCCGCAATCCTCAAAATGGCCGTAAGTTTCAAAATTGTCATACGATCTGGGCGAGGCATCATCTGGTAGCCTTCATCATCCTGGGGAACTGAAGTTCCTTTGTGATATTTTGCAATTTGAGCCACAATCTGATTATCATTTCTGGAAAGTCCAAAAATTTCGGAGTTTCGGATAATGTACCAGGAATGAACATTGTGATTATCATAACGGATAAAAGACCCAATATCGTGCAAAATTCCAGCCGTTTCCAGCAAAGTTCTGGCGTGTTCACCCAATCCTATTTCTTCCCGCAGGGTATCAAAAATCCTGGTGGCAATCATTCGTACACATTCCGCATGATTTTCGTCCCCATGATATTTTCGCAGCAAGTTTCGGGCAGAGGCTATAATCTGCATATCAAATTCTTTTTGGAGTTCGTCATTATCCGTAGAAATTTTACTGATGATTACTCCGTTACGAATGTTTGTTTCTGGTACAAGGATTTTTTCCGCTTTTGTGAGATGCAAAAAAAGGCTGTAAATCAGCAGGCTGACCTGCAAAGTTTCCGCTTCAGAATAATCAATTTTAAAACGGGCAACACATTCATCCACAGAATATTCCTGGACAACTTTTGTAAATTCGGTAAAGTCTTCCTTGTTAATTTCCCACAAAAAAGTAGAAATCGGATGACCGACAAGGAGGGCTGCCAGGGTCATATCCGCCCCAACCGCCAAAAACTGCTTTACCTGGCTCAAATTCAGCTCACTTTCCAGCGAACCTTTAGTATTGTTGATTGATTCCTGAACATAACGTTCAATATCAGCATAAGAACTAGTCTGATTTCTGATTTGCTGTTCGATTCTGACAGTTCCCAGTCGCAGACTATGAACGCCGGCCATTTTTCCATCAGACATCATCATGATTTCGCTGGTAGAACCGCCTACCACAAGAATAACGGTGTCTTCATTTTTAAAATCGACAGGCTGGTCTTTGATTGTTTCGCTGACGGCAATGTACATCAGCTTGTTTTCTTCAATTCCATCAACAATATGAACCCTGAATCCTGTTTGAACCAGAATTCTGTCCATAATCGGATCGCGGTTGGCAGCATCGCGGAAGGCAGAAGTTGCAATACAGGAGGTTTCCAAAGGCGTAATTCCCCAGCCGACAAGTTGTTCACGAAAACGTTTTAAAATTGTGATAAGTTGGTTTTGAGTTTCCTGACTTATTGAACCACTGGTAAATACGTCTTTCCCCAGAGGCAAAGGCATATCAGAACGATCGAGGATATTTTGTTTTCTGTCTGCTGTGATTTCGGCTACTAGGAGACGCACCCCTGTAGAACCGATTTCAATGACTGATTCTGGGGCTGCCATTTTATCTCCTACAGTTTATCTATAAGCATAGAACATTTACCACTTGGAATTGGCAATGTTTTTTTCTTTTGATCCAGGATATTGATTGTGAAGTAATAAAGTTTTTCACTTTCCATCTGAATTTCCCAACCGCGCGAACTTTTGTTTGAAAGAATTGTGATGAGGTTGCGTTTGAGTGACAGATTTTCAATACCCATAATTTCAAGATTTGGGATAATCCAGTCTACAGTTTTGCGAGGCAAGCTGATTGAAAGTCCGATTACATTTTCAATCATCAGAGCGATTGTAGAAAGAGCCGCTGTGAGAAGATAACGTGGGCGGGCAAATTCTGTATCAGACATTTTGGCCTTGCCTTCTTTATTTGGAAGATATGCTTCAAACAAATCACCTGGTTCTTTATTTTCGTTAGGCATTAAAGCTTCGAGAACATAATAGAGATGGCGGATTGCACATTCGCGGGCAAATTCATACTGGGCGTATTTTTCCAATCCCTTAATCACCATAAAATCAAAAGCCGGCATAACGCTTCCGTTGTAGCCCATTCCATCTTCACTAAAATGAGGATCATCTGCACTCAGCGTTGGGAAAGGATGGTCTGTACCAAATGTTTCAGGATTATTTAGATGGGCAACCAGTAAATCAGCCTTATCAGCATTTGGAATTTCTGCAAGCATTGTCCAATAGCAGGCAATTGTTTTTACAGGAAGTTGATTTTCGTCTTTATCCAAATCAAAATAGAACCCAGCGTCGTTATTCCACATCAAAGCATTGATTTTTGTTTTGATAGAGAAGTACATTTTTCGATACTGGAAGCTGATTTCTTTATCATTCAAAATATCACCAAGAGCCGACATATAAGATGCGTTGACAGCCATACAAGCGTTAAAGTCGACAGGATAGCAGACATTTTCTCTAGGAGAACCTGTCATTGACGAAGCACAAACTGGAACTGCGTAAAGTCCATTTTCCTGTTTAAAAGTTTCGTCTAGCCAAGCCATATATTTTTGCAAAATTGGCATTACATCTTTAATGCGTTTTTTATTTGCTGATTTGTGATAAAGGTTATATTCGGCAAATGCAAAAAGTGGAAGCCCAACGCCTTCCGGATTTTCTTTATCCAAAACCGGCTGGTCTGTTTTTACATCATACTTCCAGCGGATTGCTCCAGATTTTTCCTGACGGTCATAAAAATAATCAATGTTATTACAAGGATCAAAATTTCGGTTTGAGTATACCAGAAAAAAAGATGAAAAAATTGTTTCAAACTGATTTAAGATTAAATTTCCGTTTTCAGGATATAAAAATAAGCCTTCTGAATCTTGCTCACCAGTTTTTGGATTTATCCAAAGGGAAGAAACCCAAGACCATGTTTTATTATAAATGTCTACAAAATCCTGATCATAAAAGTGGATTTTTGGAAAGTCGTGCTTATTCACAAGAACTCCTGCTAAAGTCAAAAAAAAATTAGTGTACATATTAATATACCACAAATTTAGCAAAAAGTTGCAAAAAACGAAGAAAATATATGAAAAAAAATTTTTTCTCAAGTGCCAGAATCTTAATTTTGGAAAATTTTTATGATTTTTTGCATTTTTTTTAGAAATTTTGTCCGAAATCGCATT
>CAVFQN010000017.1:11475-21223 GCA_963624615.1 Treponemataceae bacterium
ATTACTAATAGGGGAGCAATAAAAAATCATCTTCGATACTTTTTTATTGCTGCCTGCGTCATTCTAAGTTTTGAAAATAGCAAGCCTTAGGATGACGCATTTTTAAAGCTGTCACTAAAAATTGCAATTTTTAATGGCAGCTAATAAAGAGGTTTTTTATGCAGATTTATTCATTTTCGCCTTTTGGTTATGAAGGTGCTTTGGTTGCTGTTGAGGTTGATTTGAGACGGGGAATTCCGGCGGTTGATATTGTCGGGCTGGCTGATGGAGCGGTAAAAGAATCGCGCGAAAGAATGCAGGCGGCGATTCGGAATTCGAATTTTGAGTTTCCGACAGAAAGGGTTCTAATCAGTTTGTCACCTGCTGATCTGAAAAAAGAAGGTGCAGGTTTTGACTTACCGATTGCCATGGGAGTTTTGTGTGCTCATGCTCAAGCCAACGGAGAAAAAGACTTTATCACAGAACCAATTCTGATTATGGGTGAACTGGAATTGTCTGGAAATATTCGGCCTGTAAAAGGAATTCATGCTGCCGTTGCTACAGCTGCGGCTTCGGGGATTATGCATTGTATTGTTCCGGCTCAAAACGCAGACGAAGCAAGAGAAGTTGCGGGTGTCCTGGTTTATGGTGCAAATACCCTGGAAAATGCGTTTAGAGCAATGAAAGACAGATCATTTTACGAGTCGCGAAATCCGACAAGAGAAAAGAACCTTCCTCCATCATCTTGCGTTGAAGTTGATGGAGTTTATTTTACTGAAATTTCTCCTGGTTACGAATTTGCAGAATTGAAAGGACAGGTACAACTTGTCCGTTCACTGCAAATTGCGGCGGCCGGTGGTCATAACCTTATAGCTTTGGGAGCTCCAGGATGCGGAAAAACCATGGCAATCCAAAAATTTCCTGCGATAAATCCTGTGCTTACCTTGGAAGAGGCCCAATCTGTCACCAGAATATGGTCATTGGCCGGGTTGATAAAACCTTCCCAGCCTTTGGTTAGAATACCTCCCTTTCGAATTCCTCATCAAACAGCCTCGATTGAGGGAATATGCGGAGGAGGCGTGAACTGCAGACCAGGAGAAATTTCGCTGGCTCACAACGGAGTTTTGTTTTTGGACGAGGCGGCAGAATTTAAAACTTCGGTTTTGCAAATGCTTCGGGTTCCTCTGGAAAACGGAAGTATAACTTTGAGCCGGGCAGGTCGCAGCACAAATTATCCTGCAAATTTTCAACTTTTAATGGCGGTCAATCCCTGTCCTTGCGGCAATTTTGGCTCTAAAACGAAAATTTGTCTGTGTAGTGCAAAACTTGTCGAACAATACTGGAAAAAGTTTTCTGCCCCTCTGCTGGATAGAATTGATTTGCGGGTTTTTGTAGAAAATAACTGCGATTCCCAGCAAGTGGAGGAAAGACCTGGTTTTACCACGACGACGGAAATCCGACAGGGGATTGCCAGGGCTATAAAAATTCAGAGAAAACGGCAGGGAATTAAGAATGCAAAATTAAGTCCACGCGAAATTGCGGATTTTTGCAAAATTGACCAGGAAACACAAAGTCTTTTGGACAAGGCGGTTACAAGGTACGGATTTTCGCCAAGGGCTATTTCCAGTTGTTTGAAAGTTTCAAGGACAATTGCGGATATGGAAGGGGAAAATTTTATCAGCCCTAAGCATATGTCAGAAGCAATTAACTTGAGAAAATTGTGTTGCAATATGATTCCTGAGCTGTAGACATTTGAAAAGCCTAACATCGAAGAACCGTTAAAAACAGAGCGCGACAGCGGTCTGTTTAGCATTATCGATAAAACGGCTAAGACGAGATTTATCGAGTCCTGGAGTTCAAGTCAAGAACTAGACCATTGGTTTTAAAACAAAAAACCTTTCTTAGAAGAACTAAGAAAGGTTTTAATCTTACCGGAGAAGAGACTTGAACTCTTACACGATTGCTCGCAACAGATTTTGAGTCTGTCGTGTCTACCATTCCACCACTCCGGCGTAAGTGGGTATTAATATATCAAATCAAAAAGGATTTTTCAAGTGGGTTTGTGCTATAATTATTATATGAAAATAAATGTTGACTCCTTTGTTAATGAAAAACCTGAAGCAGTTCTAAAAACTGTTTTTGGGTATGATACTTTTAGACCTTTCCAAAAAGATATAATCACCAGTGTCTTAAAGGGAAAAGACACCCTGGCTATCATGCCAACCGGTGGCGGAAAATCTCTCTGCTATCAAATCCCGGCCCTTATACTCGAAGGAATCACCCTGGTCGTTTCCCCTTTAATTTCGCTCATGCAAGACCAGGTCGGATCTCTTCAAACGAACGGAGTCCATTCTGTTTTTCTGAATTCGTCACTTTCCTGGGATGAATATTTGCAGGCGGTAGATGAAATCAAAAACGGAAAAACAAAAATCGTTTATATTTCACCAGAAGGGCTGGCTACCGAAAAAATCAGGAACATTTTGACCGCCCCGGAAATCAAAATTTCCTGTATCACAATTGACGAAGCCCACTGCGTTTCTGCCTGGGGCCACGATTTCCGTCCAGACTATCTGGAAATTGCCTATATCAGAAATCTACTGCCAAAAGCAGTGATGATTGCCCTTACCGCTACCGCCACTGCACAAGTCCGTAACGACATCATCAAAAATCTGGGGCTGAAAAATCCTGCTGTTTTTATTTCAAGCTTTAATCGCAAAAATATTTTTCTGGAAGTCCGTCCAAAACGTAATGCTTTGGAACAGGTTGTAAAATGTATTCAAAAATATGAAGGCGAAAGCGGGATTATTTACTGTTATTCTCGCAAGCAGGTGGATGATTTGACGATCAGTCTGCAAAATTTTGGTTATTCTGTTTTGAATTATCATGCCGGTCTGGATGACGCTCAGCGGGCAAAAAACCAGGAACTTTTTATAAAAGACCAGGTTCACATCATTGTTGCGACAATTGCTTTTGGAATGGGGATTGATAAGCCAAATGTAAGGTTTGTCATAAATTATGATTTACCAAAATCTATTGAAGAATTTTACCAGGAAATTGGGCGGGCTGGGCGTGACGGTTTGCCATCATCAGCCTTGCTGCTTTATTCTGCTGCTGATATTCACAAAATCAGATATTTTTTTGAAGAAGCTGCAAATCCTGAACAGTCGGAAGCCCTGCTCCAGGGGATGGTGAAATATGCCAATTCCAGAACCTGCCGGCGAAAAGCCCTGCTTTCGTATTTTGGTGAATCTTATGATAATTCGACGGCTAGCGAAGAAGAAAAAAAATGCTGCTGTGATATTTGTGTCCAGGGAAAAATTCCTTTGGCAGACGTTACAATCCCGGCTCAAAAATTTCTCTGCTGTATAATCCGAACGAATCAGCGGTATGGAACTGCCTATATTGTGGATATTTTGATGGGGGCAAAAAGTAAACGCATTATCGAAAATGGTCACAATAAACTTTCGACCTGGGGAATTGGAACTGAATATAATCGTGATGATTGGTTTGAACTTGCAGATTTGCTGGTAGGGGAGGGCCTGATTCAAAAAACTGGCGAATATAATGTTCTGGAACTTACTGGCCTTGGCAAGCGATTTTTGGCTTCGCGGGCTGAACTCCACCTTCCGCTGCAACCTACGGTTGTAAAAGCCTTGCCGAAAAGAAATTTTGCAGGGGAGCGGATTGTCGCAGAAAAACCAGCGGCAGACGACCAGATTGCTGATAAAATTGTTGTGCAGTTGAAAGCCTGGAGAAAACGTAAGGCTGAGGATTTGAATACCGCCCCTTACATGATTTTTGGTGATAAAACTGTCCTGGATCTGGCTGCCAAAAAGCCAAAATCAAAAACGGAACTGCTGAATGTTTATGGAATTGGAAAAGCAAAAGCCGAAGAATTCGGGCGGTCAATTTTGCAGATTATTTCAGAAATTGAATAAGCCAAAATCTATATCTTCTTCTTTAATTTCACCACTACCCGCCTTTTTTACAGCCCTTTTCAGGCACTGCTTTAATTCTCTTATGTTTCCTGGCCAGTCATAATCTTCCAGGCGTTGGATAGCCTTTTCGCTGATAGTTTTTCCTTCATTTTTAACGTAATCATCAACAATCACGCGAATATCTTCCTTTCTGTTCCGCAAATTCGGCAGTTTGATAATGTGATCTGAAATTCGGTAATACAAATCTTCCCGGAAAGTTTTTTCTTTTAGCATCTGGTCAATGAGGGCGTTGGTGGCAAAAATCATTCTGACATCAATTTTATCAGTTTTATCACTTCCTACACTTTTTAAATTTCCACTTTCTAGAACATTTAGCAAAATTTGCTGAACTTTCATCGTTGCCAAGGCGATTTCGTCCAAAAGCAAAGTTCCCTTGTTGGCAATCTTAAAAATCCCTTTTTGCTCCTGAGCGTCGGTGTAGGCCCCACTTTCCGTTCCAAAAAATGTAGAGCTGGCCAGAGTGTCTACAACGGTGGAAATATTCAGAGTTTGAAATTCCTTTTCTCTACGACTTGAAAGTTTATGAATTACGCTGGCTGCCGTAGTTTTGCCGGTTCCTGTTTCTCCCAGCAGAAGTACAGGTTCGTCATACAAGGCTGCCTGCCTGATTTCCTGGCGGACAATTTCGATTTCCTTAGAAATCCCACGAAAATAGCCCAAAACCGAATCATTTTGAGAATTTTGTGCAATTCCAATCTTATTTTGCCCGGAATTTTGCTCAATTTTTTGATTTTGCTTGAATTTTCCAAAAAATGTAGGAAACTTTTCTAAGAATTTCAAAAATTCTGATGGTCTGCATGGAAAATTTAAAAAATCAGAAAAACAGATTTCCGCTCTTTCTTTTGCCAAAGTTGTTAAAGTCGGCGTAAAAATGCAGGGAAGGGAAGTGTAATTTGTGCGATTTTTTATCTGGACAATCTTATAAAAAATTGCATCCTCTTCAAGGATATTTGCATCCAGAACCGGAATGTAATTTATAGTTTTCAGAAATTTATCCTTTGCAATTAAAGAATAATCATAAAAAACTTTTATGGATGCAATTGAACTAAAAAGGCTTTGAAAACAAAGCCCTGTCTGATTTTCTCTTGTGATAAAGATGATTTCGTTGCGAGAATTAAACTTTTCCAAAATGTACCTGACTTTTTTTTTAGTTTTGGGTGATTGTTTTGGGCAAGTTTAAGACTTCTCTCTAAAATTTGCCCTACTTTCTTTTGAACAAACGATAGCAGATTAAAAGCAAGATGTAACACATGTAAGGAAATAACAAAAATATTTTAAATGGATTATGCAAAATTTCAACAAAAATTTCGTGACCTTTGTTAAAAGTTTTTTCATTTACGCGTTTTATACGCTCGGAAAAAATTCCAAAAGCGTCTTTGTAGTATAAAAAAATGCTGGAAGAAAAACGATTTCGACGGCGGTAAGCCCAGCAGTTTTTTTCTTTGATTCCGTCACTCAGCAAAACCAGGGATGGCTGGGCCTTGAAAATTGCCTGGACAATGTTATCTTCCACAGCCTTAGGATAATAGCCTATGTAGCGGCCAAGAATTTTGAGATTTGTGAATGTGTCGCGAATGTTGTGTTCTGCCTTGTTCAAAGTTTTTTCGCTTGAGCCAAAAAGATAAAGAGATTTGTAGTGGGTGTCCAAAACAGAAAGAATCTGGATAACAGCGTCAAAAGGATTGTAGCGGACTGGAACTTTCAGCTTCAAAAACTTAGCCCCTCGCAAAATGCTTTTTGAAATCGGCAAAATCAAATCGGCATTTTTAATGCAATCACTGTAATCACCCTTATGGCGGGCTTTGAGCAAATTCCAAATGGAAAGAAAAACAATTTGCTTTGTACCTGGCTTGGCCAGCAATTCAAGAATTTCGTTTTCGAGATTTTCAGGCTGGCAAATATCAACAGGCACACCAATTAAATTTATTCTTTCAATAGACATACAAAAATCCTTAAAGGGCATCTCTAAAAAATCATTTTCAATGCTTTTTCAGAGATGCCTAAATCCTAATTAATTGCAGATTGAACCGCCGCAATTCCAT
This sequence comes from Treponemataceae bacterium, assembly GCA_963624615.1. Lineage (GTDB taxonomy): Bacteria > Spirochaetota > Spirochaetia > Treponematales > Treponemataceae > Treponema_D. The sequence continues at coordinate 17,495 of CAVFQN010000017.1, forward strand.
ACAAAGCAGCTGTCTCACATCTTAATATATTTACGGTAAAATGGATTGGATAAAATAGACCTTTTTCCTGTAAAAGTGCAACTTCTTCCGGGCTAATTCCCCCTTCACTCCCAACTGCAATTGCAATTTTTTTGGGATTTGGATTTTCAGCCAGGATTTTTTTTAAGTTATCAGAACAATCATCACGCTCAGAAAGAACAAAAGCAATTTTTTCATTATTCTGGCTGCCGTCATTTTCGCAATCATCAGTCCTGCAATCTGCGTCCGCATAAGTTCCACTCACGCAATTCTCATTTTTACAGGAATTGCAGGGAGAATTATTCCAGTTTTCAATTGCCTCTTGCAAAGTTTGGGGTGGCAAAATGCAGGTGTCTACAGGAGAGCCACTTTGCTGCCTTGCTTCCTTGATAATCCGCTCGAGCCGGTCTTTTTTATTTCCTTCAAGAGCATAAATGCTGGATTTTTCGCTGTATTCACCAATCACCGGGACAATTTTCGCAATTCCACATTCTGTGGCCTGCCTTACAATCTGCTCAAGCTTTTGGGGACGGGGGATAAATTGGAAAAGCCAATATTCGATATCGGGGAATTTTCCTTCAATTTCTGATGATTGCACCCCCCGAGTAACCGAATTTTCCGCAGAGAAATTGGCACAAAACTGCAGGCTTATTTTTTTAGCTTTATCATCAATCTTTACAACTGTAGAATTCTGGAGACTGCCTTCCGGTAGGCGGAGATTGACCATATCGCCGATTTTAACACGAAGGACTTGCCTCAAATATCGGAAATCTTTTCCTTCAAGAGTGACAAGTCCACTTTTTACAGTTTGATTTTCAAGAATAAACTGACGCATCGTAAATATAAATTATTTTTTAGCAGTCGCATCGGCAACTTTGTTTTTATCAACTTCTTCCTGCAACTGCTTCAAAGTTTTAGTATCTTTTACCAGGTTAGGATAATCTGATGACTGCACAACTTTTATAGCTTCTGCCAACTGTAAATCCCAATCTAAATCATACAAAATCGACGGCTGATTTTTCTGAACCTGAATTCTAAGCAGACGTCTGATTAATCTTTCTTCAAAACCGTAATCTTTTGCAATTTTCCCGGCTGCTTCCGCAATGTCACTTTCTGTCATGCCTGGATTTGCTTCTACGGTTTCTGTGATGATATTTGAATTAATCATTTCAACGTATTTTGTTTCTTCTTCCGGCGTAAATTTCTGGAGATTTAAAACTTCCTGATCTGGCGGAATTCCAACCTTGTCGATATTTGTATCGCTCGGAGTGTAATATCTTGCCATTGTAAGTTTAATTCCGTCAATATTACTCAAAGGAATAACCTGCTGAACCGAACCTTTTCCATAAGTTCTTTCGCCAACCAGATAGGCCAGGTGGTAATCTTTTAAAGCCCCGGAAAGGATTTCTGATGCTGATGCCGAACCTCTATTAATCAGCACAACAATCGGAATATTCTTTTTTACGGTTGTTTTTTCTTTTGATGCAGTAAACTGCTGATTTTCAAATGCCAGACGGCTCTTTGTAGAAACAATCGGACCATCATCAATAAATTTATCTGCAACATCAACAACACTTGTGATAAGTCCACCTGGGTTATCACGCAAATCAATAATCAAACCTGTATATCCGTTTGAATCAAAAGAATCCAGGGCGTCTTGCAGACGGAGCGGGGTGTCTGGCGTAAACTGGATAAGCCTTGCATAACCAATTGTCGTGCCTTCGATCATACCGAATTTTACAGTTGGAACTTCGATCAATGCACGAACCAGGGTAACATCAAACTTTATATTTGTTCCCCGGTGGATTGTGATTGTAACAAGGCTTCCAATGTCACCGCGAAGTTTAAGAAGAACTTCGTTCATGGTCATTGGCGGAGTTGGTTCGCCGTTAATTGCGGCAATCAAATCACCAGCTTGAATGCCGGCTTTTGCACCAGGAGTGTCGTCAATCGGGGAAGCAACTTCGACGTAGGCAGGTTTTTCGGCAGTGTTTTCAGTCGGCTTGGAAATTGAAAGTCCGACCCCGCCAAAACTTCCTGAAGTGGTGTCGTTCAAATCCCTCATAGATTCGGAATCAAGGTAGAGGGTGTAAGGATCACCGATAGAATCCATCATTCCTTTTAAAGCACCTTCGTAAAGTGTTTTCGGATCTAATTCATCAACATAATTCTGGATTACAAAATCAAAAACAGAATTAAGCTTTTTTACATATTGGAAACTTGAAAGTTTAGTTTCTGATGTGGTTGAAGATTGTGCAAAACACTGAGATGCAATAAGAAGAATAAAAATGGCAAAAGCTTTATGAGATTTTTTCATACGCCTATTGTACGTAAGTGGGATTAAAAAATCTAGACTTTTGGTTATTTGAGAAATCCTAGTAAACGTGTTATACTTTTTTTATGTCACAGATAATTCCAATAGCAAGTGGAAAGGGGGGCGTCGGAAAAAGCCTTCTTTCTGCAAACTTAGCAATAGCCTTAGGCCAGCAGGGCAAAAAAGTCGTTCTTGTGGACTTGGACCTGGGGGCTTCAAATCTTCACTTAGTAATAGGGCAAAGACCGGCGTCTGCAAGTCTTGGTTCATGGTTTACCGAAAAAAGTGATTTTAAAGATATTATCCAGCCGACAGACTATCAGAATGTGAGTTTTATTGCCGGGGACAGCCAGATTCCAGATTTAACTTCTTTGAAGCACGTCCAAAAAGTAAAACTGATTAGAAATCTTAAAAATATTGATTGCGATTATGTGATTTTGGACCTGGGAGCGGGAACCCATCAGTTTATTTTGGATATGTTTCTTCTTTCACCTCAGGGGATAATTGTTTCGGCTCCAGCCGTTACGGCAACTTTGAACGGTTATCTTTTTCTTAAAAATGCAGTTTTCCGACTTTTGTACACCACTTTTAAACGTGGCACTCCAGGTCGTCAGTATCTTGACCAACTGAAGTCTGATTCAAAAGCAATGCAAAAACTTTACATTCCCCAGCTGGTTCAGGGACTGGCAAAAGTAGATTCTGCTACAACCCAGATTTTTATCAACAGAATGCAGCAATTCCGCCCTCGCCTTGTGATGAACATGATAGAAGATCCCAAAGATGCAGACCGGGCAACAAGGATTAAAACTTCCTGCAACCAGTATCTTGGGCTCGAAATTGAATATTTAGGACTTATGTATCGGGATATGCTCCAGGACAAGGCTCTGGCATCCCAACTCCCTGTCGTAGTTTACAAACCTCAGTCACTTTTGGGGCAGGCCATTTATAGAATTGCTGATAAAGTTATTTCGACCCCAATTCACCAATTTGACGCTGATTTTATTCCAGATAATTTTAATGGTGATAATTTCCAGAATGCAGAAGAAGAAGCCACAGACGATTACAATTTTAAACTTTCGGGAATTGATGATATAGTTTCTGGAGGTTCGCTGTCGGTTGGTGAACTTGCTGAAATGATAAAAACCCAGCAATACGAATTGACCCAGTTGAAAAAAGAAAATAATTTGCTTAAAGCAAAACTCATAAAAGCCGCCCAACAAGGTTTTAGAGTTTAAGGTTTTAAAGTTTAGGAAACCTTTAAGAATTGCAATTTTTAGAGACAACTTTAGATTAAGGATTTTAGGAAAAAATGTTTTTATATCTCAATTATCCATCATGGATACACCCACAGATTTTTCCAGGAGTAAAGGTTTTAGGACTTTTACGCTGGTATGGCT
>CAVFQN010000017.1:21233-26938 GCA_963624615.1 Treponemataceae bacterium
GGTATGGCTTGATGTATGTTTTTGCTTTTTTGACAGCTTATTTTGTACTAAAAAAAGTTGCCAAAGAAGGAGCTTTAGATTCCAAAGATTATAAATTTTCAGAAGATGATTTGTTCAGTTTTATTACAACTGGAATTATCTTTCTTTTGATTGGAGCTAGAATCGGCTCAACCCTGATTTATGATACGACAGGCATTTACTGGAAAAAGCCCTGGCTCATTTTCTGGCCTTTTGATGAAAATGGACAATTTACAGGTCTTGCCGGAATGTCCTATCACGGTGGCTTTGTCGGCGGTTTGATTGGCATGATAGTCTGGTGCAAACATCGCAAGCAGTCTTTTTGGAAATGGTCAGATGCTATGTGTACAGCAATTCCCCTGGGGTACACATTTGGCCGTCTGGGAAACTTTTTGAACGGCGAACTTTATGGAAGAATTACGACAATGCCTTGGGGAATGGTTTTCCCTGGAGCCGAAAGATTTTCGTCAAAATTGGAATGGGTTCAAGACTTTGCCGTCACAATCGGAATGGACATTTCCGCTAGCCGCCTGGTAAATCTTCCTCGTCATCCCAGCCAGCTTTACGAAGCCTTTTTTGAAGGAATAGTCCTGTTTTTAATCATCTGGTTTATGCGAAAACACAAAAAATTCGACGGCCAGCTAGGCTTGACCTACGCCGGTGGCTACGGATTTTTCCGCTTTTTCATCGAATATTTCCGCGAACCCGACGCAGAACTGGGCTACAGAATCGCAAAAGATTCTGCCGCTCCAATCTACACAAATTCTTCACTTCTGAATTTTTCGACCGGCCAGATTTTGTGCTTCATCATGGTAGTTTTTGCTATTACTGCTTCAATTATCCTTTATGTAAAATCAAAAAAGAGGGAAGGAAAAGTCTGAGTCATAAGTTTTTTATAAAGATTTGTGCGTATCCCGGCTGTCGCCGGGGCGGCTGTTCCGCACTTCGGTAACCCTCAAACAAAAAAACCGTGCAAATGGCACGTTTTTTTTGTTCTGCTTCGGCAACTGAAGTTGCCTTCGCAGGTGCTCCATAGCCTTACGCAGAAAATTCTGGGAAGGTTTTGTATTTTTCGAAGATCCCTATATTTATCTTCGTCCCCCATTTAAAATACGGAATACTGGAGGGCATTTTTCTTATAATTACGCCAATCAAAGTTCCAATTACAATAATCACAATATTTACCCCAAAATATTCAAACAGAGTGAAAAATGGATTTTTCATTGGCAAAAAATGAAGCCACAATTTCCCAATTGTTGAAAGCAAAAATGGCATATGAATGGCAAAAAGAAAAAAATGAAAATGGAGCAAATTTTTCAGCCACTTTGAAAGTCTTTTGATTTTTTGAAATACCAGCCGAAAGCTTTAGAAAAATCAAACATGAAAATAATACTACAAGAGCAGTACAGACAGAGTTTCCCGGAAAAAAGACCTTGTCGCACAGCAAAGAGAATGGCAACTCTGTCAGAGGCAAAGCCGTCCGGGGTAATGCCTGAAATATAAATGAAAATGCTCAAAATCAGGGAAGATTTTGGAAAATTTTTGTAAATGCTCCGAAGAAGAGGAGAAATCAAAAATAAAATAAAAAGGTCACGAACAAACCAAAACTACCCAACGTAAGGATGATTGTATTTATGGAGCCTCTAAAAATTGCAATTTTTAGGTTCCCTTAAGCGAAAGGAAATGCCCTAGACTTTGGGGTATCTCCTTGTGGCTAAATAGCCGTTCTCGGGTGTAAGTTGGGTGGCTATATTTTTTTACTCTTTTTATCCTTGTGATATGAGAGTATTGCTATTTCCCTTTTCCACATATTCTCTGAATCTCTGAAAAACGCTATACTAACGCCATATTAAACCCTACCGTCAACGCGGTATTTTTAAGGAATTTAAAATGACAACTTTACAGGGATTTTTACTTGGTGCTTTGCAGGGGCTGGCTGAATTTTTACCGATTTCGTCATCGGGACATCTTGCAGTTGTGCAAAATCTTTTTGGGCTGGATGATGTTCCTCTTCTTTTTGACATTTTTTTGCATCTTGCGACGCTGCTGGCGGTTTGCATTTATTTTTGGAAAAAAATCTGGGCTTTGCTGAAATGTCTTGGCCGCTGGATTGCCAGAAAACCTATGCCGGAAAATCAGAAATCTGATGATTTGCTTTGTGGAAGTGATGAAATGGGGCGGAAAGCGATTATCGCCATCATTCTTTCTACTATTGTAACTGGGGTTATGGGGATTTTTTCCAGCAAGGTGATTCCGGATTTGTCTATTAAAGTTACTTGTGCAGGTTTTATTGTGACTTCGGCTTTATTGATTGTTTCGGCAGTAATTCAAAAGCGGCGGGAAGTGGCTGGCCCTGGGCTTGCTGCTGATGATAGCCCAAAAGGGATTTCCAAAATCCAGGCTTTGATTATCGGATTTATGCAGGGGGTTGGAACTTTGCCTGGAATCAGCCGATCTGGTTCTACAATCGCGGGGGCTATGTTCTGTGGCGTTGACCGAAATATTGCCGGGGATTATTCTTTTATCATTTCTATTCCGGCAATTTTGGGCGCTTTTATTCTTGAATTAAAAGATTTGGGACAAATGTCGGATGCTGTTGGGGTCGCTCCAATCGTTGTTGGGTGTACTGCTGCATTTATAGTCGGCTATTTGTCTCTGGCTCTTTTGATGAAGATGATTCGTAAGGGCAAGCTGCAATATTTTGCCTGCTACCTGATTCCTTTGGGAATTTTGGGAATGATTTTTTTGAAGTAGAAATCTGAAATAGAAATTTGAAATAGAAAAACTTTGAAAATTGTGAGGTTTAAGATGAAATCACAAAAAAAAGCTGCTTTTGTTTTATCAGCATTTATTCTGACAAGTCCTCTTGCGTTTGCAGACACCGCTTCTTTGACAAAAGAAATTGCGGTTCTGGAACTGGAACTTGTAAAATTAAACACAAAGACTGGTGAATATTCAGACTGGTCTGACGAAAAAATCGAAAAGCAAAAAGAAAAAACTAAAAAAACAATAGAAAAGAAGAAGGCAAAACTTAAAAAAGAAGCTGGAAAAGACGGAAAAGCCGCAAAAAAAGAACTAAAAAAAGCCGGTGAATCTGTAAAAGATGCAGGAAAAAGTATTGGAAAGGCCGTTACAGAATTTTTTGATTAGAAATTTTCTTAGTTTTGATTATGCGAAAAGTTTTTAATAATCCGGCGGAATTGGAAAAAGTTTCAAAAGAAAAGTTTTCTATTCCGCCTTTTTTGATGATGGAAAATGCTGCCAGGGCTATGGCAGAATTTATCATCAAAAAAAATCCTAAAACCCTTTTTATTCTCTGTGGAAAAGGCAACAACGGTGGCGATGGCCTGGCTCTGTCTCGCCTGCTGGAAGATAAATGCGATGTGACTGTGATTTGTCTAGAAATTCCAACTGCTGCCGAAGCTCAAGCCCAATATGAAATCTGCCAGAAATTGGGGATAAAAATTGTCATGGATTTTGATTGGGAAAAATTGAAAAATCAGCTTTCTGGCACAAGTCCCGATACAATCATCGTAGATTGTCTTTACGGAATTGGCTTTCACGGAGAACTTAAGTCCGAAGTCAAAGAAATTTTAGACAAAATTAATCAGATTGACTGCCTGAAAATTGCCTGCGACCTTCCATCAGCCTTGTATTTTAAGGCTGATTACACCATCACCATGGGCCAGGAAAAAACTGTTCTTTACTCGGATACTGCAAAAGCGGTTTGTGGGAAAATTATCGTCGCTGATTTGGGGATTTCCCGCCAGAAGTTTGAAGAAAATCTCCCTTGCGACGCCTACCTTATTGAAGAAAAAGACGTAAAATTACCATTCAGGAAAAATCCCGCCGCAAACAAAGGGTCTTATGGTCATACCTGTATTTTTGCGGGAGAAAAGGCTGGGGCGGCAATTATTTCGGCTACAGCAGCGATGAAATTTGGCAGTGGGCTTACGACTTTGCTGAAAACGCCGGGAGCAAATCTTGAACAGTTTAAAATTTCGCCGGAATTGATGATTGCTGAAAAAATCCCGGAAAAAACGACGGCTGTAGTTTTGGGATCGGGTTTTTCTGGTGGTGATTTTGGGGAAATTGGATATGACAGAACTAGCGATTTTGTCTGCGGACGATTTTCAGAAAGGAGTGAAAAATCCTCTGGGAGCGCGGATGATGGGCGTGCTGTCTTATCAACTTTTCTGGATTGGTTTTCCTCTGCAAAAAATCCGGCTGTGGTTTTGGATGCAGGAATCTTTTCTTACGAAAAAATCTGCCTTCTTCTTGAAAAATTAAACAAAATTGAAAGTGCAAGAATTATCCTGACGCCTCATCTTTTGGAATGCAGCAGACTTTTTGCCAAAATCAAAGAAAATTATCCTTTTGCGTTTTTTTCGGATTCTGATATTCAAGTAAAAAATTTGACCCAGTCGGCTGAAGCAAAAATCAAATTGGGAAAAATCTTTAATCAGATTTATCCTGAAACAACCCTGATAATGAAAAGTGCAAATACTTTTATTGCCAGCCAGGGGGAGATTTTTATTTGCAGGGATGGCGGTCAGAGCCTGGCAAAGGGCGGTAGTGGAGATGTTCTTGCCGGACTGTGCGGAAGTCTGCTTGCCCAGGGATATTCTGCAAAAGACGCTGCCATTACTGCGGTGGAAGCTCATGCACTGGTCTCGAAGAAAATTGGTGACCAGGCTTATGATTTGACGCCGGAAGGGCTGATAGAGGCTTTAAAATAAAAGTCTGCATTTTGGTGGGGAGTTTGAATTGACGAATTCGTAGTAAAGTGGTAGATTTGAAAGAGAAAAGGGAATGCCCGATTCTTGTCGGTCGTCTCCACATTATGGGTTATAAGGCCGCTATAAGTGTGTCAGACTTGGCGGCTTTACTTTTTAACTCTTTCTATTATTAAAATAGGAAAGGGCTGTAAGGATCAAAATAGCTAAATCAATAGCCAACGAAATAATTTCGTAAGTTGTCACCTTAGTAAGCCTCCCTTAATCAAATTCCAGTAAAAACCGGTTGAGTTCGGGAGACGCCGCCTTAGAAAACAAGCATTTCCAATATTTCACTTATACAGTAATTTTGTAAGGTATACAACAATAAAAATTACGTCAGTAATTTCGAATCCGTGTGAGTTGCAAACTTTTGTAAGAAGGTTGTTATGTTCAGATGGTCTGTTGTAAATGCTGAACCGATCTGGGATTATAAGGGCATCTGGTAAAAAATCATTTTCAATGCTTTTTTACCAGATGCCCATATTTTCTATTATTTGTAGTGTTTTTGCAAGGAAGTTTATGCAATTAGCCAGCGTTAAACGAAACGCTGAAAAAGTCAACTTTAGTACAGTCAGAAAATACCCTAATTTTTTAGGCAGCAACTTTTGTTATTGCTGATTTTTCTCTGTAAACTGACGGAGGAAGTCCGCCGGGATTTACAGTTGAAATCCGTTTTCTGTTGTAATAAATCATGACATAGCGGAAGACCACGGCCTTTACCTGTTCAACCGTCATTTTTGTTGTATTCATTTTGTACAGCTTTTCTTTTTTCAAAGTTGCAAAGAATGATTCCATTCTAGCGTTGTCATAGCATTTTCCAACGTCGCTCATGCTCTGAACTGCATGATGTTTTCCAAGTGCCAGTCTGTAGGCTGCGCTTGTGTACTGGCTTCCGGCATCACTATGTAC
>CAVFQN010000018.1:0-5616 GCA_963624615.1 Treponemataceae bacterium
GTCCTTGAAAGATGTAACTTTAGCAGCAAAAGCAATGCGCTCGCACTGGAGTGTTGAAAATAAACTTCACTGGGTTTTAGATACAGTTTTTGACGAGGATTACTGTCGCGTCAGAAAGGATAACAGTGCCCAAAATCTGAATGTAATCAGAAAAATCACAATGAACCTTTTGGCTGCAACAGACTTTTCTGACATTATCAAAAAACCGAAAATTCCTTTGAGCCACAAAAGAACACTTTGCATAAAACGCGAAAACTGCCTGCTCAGAGTGCTTCAGAAGTTATAATGCGGAAGCCCTGCTTAATTCCGATAATGGATTTGACATAAAAGTAACATCTTAGATATAATAGACAAACGGATAAGTATAGGGTTTTAACGATGGATAATAATAACGCAATAGTTCCTGGTTTTGATAACGAAAAAGATGACAGTCTTACAATTTCTCTTAGAAAGGCTGACAGTATCAACAAAGGCATTTTCGTTTATCTGAGTGGATATATTGATACATACAATTCAAGTTTCTTCCAAAAGCAGATGTCAAAAGTAATTGATGCTGGATTTGTAAATTTGGTTTTTAACTGTTCTTCTTTGAATTATGTTTCTTCAACTGGAATTGGTTCTTTTACTGTATTTTTGAAAGTTGTAAAACCAAAAGGTGGAGATATTGTTTTGCTCGAAATTCAGCCTAAAGTTTACGAAGTTTTCCAGCTTTTAGGTTTTTCTCAGTTCTTCAATATTAAAAGTACTGCAGAAGAAGCTGTTTCATACTTTACTACTGGCGGAGGTTCTTCTGATAATTCGGTTTTCCCGCTTGTCATCAGTTGTCCGGTTTGTAATAAAAAATTGAGGGCTACTAAGTCGGGACGTTTCCGCTGTTCTGGTTGTCGCTCGATTATTGCCATTAACGAAAACGGCGAAGTTTCTTTAAGCTAGTTTTTGAGATTTGGATTTAAGGGATTTTTCAAGATCTTCGGGATTTTTGCCGAAGGTCTTTTTTTTTGGATAATAACAGAACTTGTCATTCTTTTTTACAGAAAAATAATCAGTGCAATCTGGTTAAGAATCTCATAAGAAGCTGAAATAAATTCAGCAGGACGTCAGTTTTTAGCAGACTCTTTCGCCTCCTCCAAAACTCTCCCTCCCCTGGCTGGCGTGAAACTTTTTATCCACTGTGAAACATTTTTTCCTGTGGATAAACTGTGGATAAGTCCGGATTTTATTTTGTTCATAAAACTAATTTATTAAGATTTTTAACCTTTTTACGTACTTTTTAAGGAGAAATAATAAAATATAAAAAGCTAAATTCTTGCTATACAAGAAGTTAGCCTTATTTTTGCAACTTTCGTAAAATTTTCGTAATTTTTTTTCAAAAACTACTTGACAGGTCATTTTGACCCATTGCTGTTAAAAAAATGTGGATAACTTGTGGATATTTCGGGGATAAACTGTGGCTACTTCAGGTGAATTTGTCTTTTTGGTCATTCTTCTATATACTTTAAACTATGAGTCAACTAAACGAAGAATTTTCTAACATCTTAAACAAAATCGAAGCCGCATTGGGCAAGGCCCTGCCAGAATCTGCAAATCCAGACTGGACTAAAAATTCTTTTGGAAATCTGCCGGTAGCCGTAAAATCTGAACATCTGCAAAATCTTATAGAAGCAAATAAAAAGCTTATAGAACTGGGGGGTAAACGCTGGCGTCCCCTCCTCCTGGTTCTCTGCTATCAAATGGCAAAAGAAAGTCATGATGATGAAAAAACAGTTCTTACCCAAGATCAGGTTTATTCTATTACTCCGCTTGTAGAATTTGTCCACACAGCAAGCCTTATTCATGATGACATCGAAGATTCTGCCGATTTACGCCGGGGAAAGCCCGCTGCCCACATCACTTATGGATTGGACACCGCCTTAAATGCAGCTTCCTGGCTGTATTTTGAAGCCCCAGTTTACATCAACAAACTGAAAATTTCAGACGCCCTAAAATTGACTTTTTGCAAAGTTTATACAAATGAATTGCGCCGCCTGCATTTGGGTCAGGCAATGGATATTTACTGGCACAGAAATCCAGACTTGTTTCCTAGCCAAGATGAATATACTTCCATGGTAAAATGCAAAACCGGAACTCTGGCCGCTATGGCTGCAAAAATTGGCTGCATTGCTGGTGGAATGCCTATAGAAGAAGCCGAAAATTACGGTGAAATTGCGGCAAATATTGGCATCGGTTTTCAGATTATTGATGATGTAATCAACCTTACGAGCGGAAATCCTGGAAAAAAGCGGGGAGACGACATTGTTGAAGGCAAAAAAAGTCTGCCAGTTTTAATTCATGTGGAAAAATGTCCGGAAGACAAAAGGCAAATTTCTGCTTTTATGAAAGCAGCCGGTAAAAATGGCATTGATTCTCCAGCGGTTGAAAATTGCATAAAACTCCTGGAACAAAGTAGATGTATAGATGAAGCGGCAAAAATTGGAAAGTCTTTAATTTTAGAGAACTGTGACAAGCTAAATTCTCAAAAAATAAAAGATTTATTCACTTCCATGATTCCAGAGGCATTCCGATGAAAGAAAGATCTGACACTTTAAACAACCAGGCTATAGTTCTTGCTTCTGATGGGGCTTACAACGAAGCCATTGCCTGTTTTAAAAGGGCAATTGTTATAGACAAAAATAATTCTCTGCTCTGGTACAATCTGGGGGTGACCTATCGGGATGCAGGCCAGTTGGACGAGGCTAAAAAGGCACTTTCTACAGCCTACATGATTGCTCCAGAAAACACAGACATAGAAGAAACTTACGCCACAATCTGCCTTATGATGAAAGATTTTGAAAGCGTAAGAAATATTTGCGAAGAAAGCCTGGATTTTAATCCTCTGCATTCCCATCTTTTTAATCTTTTGGGGGTCGTAGAATTTCAAAATGAAAAGTATGATTCCGCATCATCATATTTTGAAGAAGCTTTGCACATAAATCCTTATTATCTGGATGCTTTGTACAATTTACGCGACACTTATTCTATGCTCAAAAATAAAAATGGTGAAAAAGAATGTAATCAGAAAATTAAGGAACTGGAAAAATAATGCAAAATAAAAACGAAACTTTCCAGGAGAAAAATCTCCAAAGTGGAAAAAAAACAGATGAAAAAGACGAAAAAATAGTCGAAAAATTTCACCGAAGTTGGCAAAAAAGGCTTCTCCACACCCTTTGCCTGCTGCTCCCGGTTTTTTCTGCTTTTTTAGGATATTTTTTATCAGAACCAATAGGAAAAGTTTTTTTTCCCGAGCCGACAGTACCCGAAATCTTTAAATTTATAATCAGCCTGATTTTTTTTGCAATTCCATCCCTTCTCATCTTCATTTTTACCCGAAAAGAAGAGCCAGTTATGATTATGAGGATTTTTAAGAAAAAAGATGTTCTCTAGCAAGCCTGCTGATTTCATCAGCTATCTGATTTAATGGAACTTGTTTTTGAACTCCCCCCATCTCAAAGGCAACTTTTGGCATACCGTAAACAATGCTTGAAGCCTGATCCTGACCTAGAGTCCAGGCCCCCTGTTTTCGCATTTCTGTGATTTCGGCAGCCCCATCGCGGCCCATTCCCGTCATAATAACCCCAAGAGCCTTGTTCTGGAAAACCTTTGCAACAGATTCAAAAAGAACATCGCAGGAAGGCCGGTGACCATTACGAGGGGCATCCTGAGAAAGTCTGATAAAATTGCCGAGAGCCCGGTGTTCGACAGCCATATGATAACTTCCCGGAGCAATATAAATATGACCGCCCAAAATCGGTTCGCCATTTTTGGCTTCAGAAACTTCCAGCGGACAAATATGATTCAAACTGTTGGCAAATTCCAAGGTAAAACCAGCAGGCATATGCTGAACCACCAGAATCGGTTGCTTTAAGTGGGGGTCAATCATTTTAAAAACTTCGCGGAGGGCGTTCGGTCCACCGGTAGAAACCCCAATCGCAATCAGTTCAATTTTTCCACCCTCGCGAAGAGGATTTACAACAACAGGCTCTTTTGACTTCGGCTTAAACCAGGTTTCTGGAACAATGTCGTTTCTGGTGATTGAAGCCGCTTTGGCCGCGTCTTCACCTTTTTTCTTGAGAACAAAACGCTCAGCTTCCTTTAATTTTATCTGATGATCAAAAAACTCAGGATCAGGAATTCTTTTGCCGTGCATGGCAGCATAAGCACCACCATAAGAGGCAACATAATCAATAATATCCCTGGTAACATCAGCAATTCTCAGAGTAACGGAAGTTCCGCCCGGTTTTGTAATAAAATCAGAAGCACCGTATTCCAGACATTCCATTGTGACGGCAGCACCTTCTGTAGCGATGCTGGAAAGAATTACAACAGGAACGTCCAGATGCAATTCCCGGCGTTTTTTCAAAAACTCAACGCCAGTCATTTTTGGCATTTCAATATCAAGAAGAATAACATCAGGTTTTGCAGTTTTTAGTTTTTCGATTAAGTCCAGACCGTTTTCAGCCTTGCCACAAACAGTCATTCCCTGTGTTTCGTCAACAATCCGACCAATCAGATTTCGCATCAAAGCCGAATCATCACAAACCATTACTGAAATATCATCCATAGTGAAAAATTCCTTCCAATAAAGTTTACTTTTAAAATAAAGCTGTCCCTAAAAAGTCGGAACCTAAGATTTTTTAGTGTAAAAACAAGCCCATTCAGTCTTTACAAATTCAAAATTAGTTTTCATTCCAAACAAAGATTCCGAATGACCGATGAACAAATAAGACTGAGGAGCCATAGAATTCCAAAAATGATTAATTACGGCAAGTTGGGCAGGTTCATCAAAATAAATCAAAACATTTCGGCAGAAAACAACATCAAAATTGCGTTCACCAGCGTCATGCCTAAGATTATGATAATCAAAACGAACCTTACTTTTTATTTCATCCTTAATCTGATAGCCACCTTCAACCTTTGTAAAATATTTTGAAAGATAATCAGCTGGAACCCCATCCACCCGGTTATCAGGATAAAATCCCTGCTGGGCAGTCATCAGCGATTTTAAAGAAATATCAGACGCAATCACCTTAAAATCAAAACCTGGAGGACAGATTTCTTTCATTATCATTGCAATAGTGTAAGGCTCTTCGCCAGTTGAACAGCCGGCCGACCAGATTTTAATAGTTCTATCCGAGCCACGTGCTTTTTTCAATTCAGCAACATTCGGAATTACATAGTGAATAAAAGCGTCGAAATGAGGTTGATTTCTAAAAAAACGAGTCAAGTTCGTCGTAACAGAATCCAGCATTTCCTTCATTTCTTCAGGATTTTTTGAAATAATTGCGTAATATTCCTGAGGAGTCGCAATATTTTTCTTGCGTAAAAGCTCCTTGATTCTGCTGTCAAGAATTGATCTATTTGTTGAGGAAAAAGTAATCCCACTTTCATCATAGATTATTTTGCGAAACGATTCATAATCTGCGTCATTTAATACTTCAAGCATAGAAAGCATTATAAACGATAATTATTCAAAAGTAAAAGACTTTGGATTTTTGATTTTTGTGATTTTTAGGGGGAAATTCAGCCACCTAGTCGCCTTCCGCGGCTCGCTAACGCTCGGCCTCCTCGGGCTACTGTCGT
>CAVFQN010000019.1:0-5091 GCA_963624615.1 Treponemataceae bacterium
TTTTTACTCAGTATAAGGATTATTCTGTAAGAAAAACTGAAGAAGATATTCAGAGAATAATTGCAAAAGAAATAGCGGCAGTCATTTTTAATTTACGTATGAATGATATTTCCTCTTCGGTCGACTCTCCGTGGATTGGGGCTGGCTGTAATGAAATTAATTTTACCCGTACGTCTTTATATGAATATCTGGTTTTTATTCCAAAATCTGGGCGTTTAGAAGAAGCTATGAAGCTTTTTTGGGATGAATATGACCGTTTTATAACTTTTGGCGTTACGGAAGAAGAATTGTCACGTCAAAAGCAGTCTTTTCTTTCGAGTTATGAACTCCAGTATCAGAATAAGGACAAAACTGAATCATCAACTTTTGTTCAAAATCTTATAGATTATGTTATGCTTGGAAAAGTTCCTGTTTCGGCAGAAAATTATAATAAAATTTACAAGAAGATTATTCCAAGAATTACGGCTGATCAGGTTATTGAAGAAGCCAGAAAGGCTTTTGGTGATAGAGGAAGTTTGATGTTGATTGTTTCGCCATCATCAGAAAATCTCCCTGAAGAATCTGAAATTATGTCTGTTTGGAAAGATTACAAAAATGCAGAAATTACCGCCTACCAGGAAGAGGCTCTGGACGACAATTTTATGGAACGCCCTGCAAAAAAGGCAAAAGTCGTTTCTAAAAAGACGGTTAAAGAACTTGGTGCAAAAGAATATCTGCTTGAAAACGGTATCAAAATCATCACCAAAAAAACTACTTCGGAACGCAACTGTATGTATATGAATGTTTACAGTAAGGGCGGACTTTTCCAGGTGGATGAAGAGGATGTTTCTTCGGGAAAACTTGCTCTGAATTATGCTCTTTATTCGGGTTTTGATAACCTGACTTATAATCAACTTGTAAAAATGGTTTCAAGCAAGCAGTTGGGCTTTGGGTTCAATATAGATAATACTGATGAATATTTTGCCGGAAATTGTAAAACTGATTATGCTGAAAACCTCCTCCAGGTGCTGACGCTTTTCTTTACCCAGGTTAATTTTAATTCTGATGGCTGGAATGTAGCTTTGAACAATGTTTCTGAACAGGCTGCAAATCACGGTTCTCAGCCTTCTGATGTTTTTAATGATAAAATCAACGAAATTCTTTATGGAAAAGATGATGTTTATTACGCACCTGTAGACAAAAATTATCTTTCAAAAATGAACGAAAAAGCTTCCCAGAAAGTTTTCCAGGCTAGGTATGCAAATCCGGCTGATTTTACTTATGTTTTTGTTGGTGATTTTGATGAAGCAAAACTGATTGAACTTTGTTCTTATTATCTTGGTAGTCTGAAAACTAGTGATGAAAGGGAAGAAACGGTTTACAAGTATTGGGATTTTCCGGAAGGAAAAGTTTCGGCTACTGTAAAAAAAGGCCTGGACGAGCAGGGGTGTGTTTACATGGCTTTTGGTGGGACTTTGCCTCAGGAATCTGATATTGAAAAAACTTACAAAGAAAGCGAACTTTTGTCTCAGCTGCAGGGGCTTTTGGAAATTCGTTTGCGTGAAGTAATTCGTGAAGATAAGGCCGGTTCGTACGGAGTCAGCGTAAATGCCTACACAGACGGTTACCCCGATCGTTTTTATCGGGTTACTGTGACGTTTGGTTGCCAGCCAGACCGTGCGGAAGAACTGGCTGATGAAGTCATCAATCAGATTAAAAAACTCCAGACTGAGCTGATTAGTGATGATTACATTGAAAAACTGGTAGAAACAGAAATCCGCAGCAACGAAAATAAAACTTATGATAACAACTGGTGGCTGAACAGAATTAACGCGGAATTGGTTTTCACATACGAGCCTTTGTGGGTAACTTCTGATAACGGAAAAACCACTGCATCCTGGATTACGGCAGAAAATTTGCAGGAAGCGGCTAAAAAGTATTTGAATACGGAAAATTACGTGACAGTTTATTTGAAGCCAGAAAAATAAATATTTTAAGAGTTCACTCTACCATGTCGGCAACCAAAGCCCTCCTGGTAAGTAAAGGGCCTCTAAAAATTGCAATTTTTAGAGGCTCCCTAAAATACCCGAAGGGCGAGGAGGCCGAGCGTTAGCGAGCTAGGGAAGACGACTAGGTGTCTATGCTGCCCTAAAATAATCCTTCACAGGCTTCCGCTTTATCTGCAAAAGGACCCGGAATTGGCGAGCTTCCACGTTTTTGACCCAGCAAGTCTGTGTCAAAAGTGATAGGCGAACCATCCGGGTTTTCATATTTTTCTTCCGGTTCAAAGGCCATTACAATATCATCAGTTTTAAGCAGCTTGCACTGGCAGACCGGCAAAAAATCATAAAGATTTGTCTGAATTGCAGGCTTTCCATCTTTTTCCACAAATTTAATTTCGATCTGTGATTTATCGTCAACGACCGCATCTTTTTCCTTATCCATCGGCTTTGCACCGTTAAAATAAACGTTGCCACCAGCCCAAACAGGCAGTTCTGAATAACAACGATCATTATTTGAAGGTGCTCCCATTCCGCAGTAACCTTCAAATTGCTTATCCCATTCTTCAAAAGTCGGATATTTGTTGAATTTGAAAGTTCCGGTAAGAACGTTATTATCGTCATAAGCAAAATCTTTGGTATTTTCCATATAAGTTTTGAGCCAAGGGCGGATTTTCTGCTGGATAAAAATATTATTGTAGAATTTGTTGTCTCCATGCAAAATTGTCATAAAACCGGCAATTTCTGTCCTGTGGGGCACATGATATGGAGTGTAGCGTGGTGAAGGTTTTGTCGAAGTTGAATTGTCAACACCGCATCCTACCGCTGCAAAACTTCCGGCGATAATGTTGTGAACCAGGGCAACTCCCTGGGTGGCAAGTTTTACTGCACGGTCAGAAAGGAAAATATTGTTGTCTAAAAGGGTTGGTCCGTGCGAAACTTCGATAAAAATATCCTCGCCGCAGCCCATCATTCCTTCATTACACATCAAATGGTCAAAAGGCAGACAGTTGTCGTGGAAAAGGTTTTGAGTTACCCGCGTTCC
This sequence comes from Treponemataceae bacterium, assembly GCA_963624615.1. GTDB lineage: Bacteria > Spirochaetota > Spirochaetia > Treponematales > Treponemataceae > Treponema_D. Next base: position 3,025 of record CAVFQN010000019.1, read on the forward strand.
CTGGGCCTGCCAGTCCAGCCAGATTCCGCGTGTGCAGTGGTGGATATGGTTACGGCGGTAAATAACATCGATGGCGGCATGCATTTTGATTCCGCCGATTTCAGCTCCCGCAAGATTTTGTTTGTTGTTGATATGATGAATGTGATTGTCCTCGATGATGGAGAAAACTCCGCCAAGATGCCCGACAATTCCCGTCTGGCCACAGTCGTGAATATTGCAGCGGCGGACAATGTGGGAACCGATATTTTCTTTTGTCCAGCCTTCGTTTTGAGCCTGGCAAATACAATCGCGTTCTGTCTGAGTTCCGTCCTTGTATTTCCACTTGAGCCATTTATTGTCATTGTTGGGTTGTTTGTATTTTCCAAGGGAAATTCCCGAACATTTTGATTCAAAAACTTCACAATCTTCAATAATCCAGCCTTTTGACCAGTGAGGGCCAATCATTCCTTCCTGATAAGCTGTCGGAGGTGCCCACTGAGTTGCCGCTTTGGAAACTTTGAAACCACTAAGAGTGATATGACCTACACCTTCTTTCTGAGGGTAAAAACAGTTTTCGCGAACTGTGTATTCAACATCAGCTGAATTCGGATCAATTCCCTGGAAATTTGCATAAATTACAGTTTCGTCTGTGGCAGAATCCTGCTCCGTATACCAGGTGTAAATTGAAAAATCAGGATCCCAGGAAGGTTTGTAAACTTTTGGATTTTTGACTTCGTCCAAAGTTTTTACTTCGTACATGGATTTTCCATTCAGAAAAACATCGCCAGTGTGAGCCATCATATAGGCAATAAACCAGTCACCACTTACAAGTGTAGTGTAAGGATTATAATCCCCAAAAATTTTGTTGGAAATGCGGGTAACATAAACATTTCCCTCGAATTTTTCCCAGTTTTTGGCCGATTCCGCCCCTGTGATATGAGCCCCCAGCATTTTTTCAGACCGATAGACAATTTGTTTGCCCTCAGATCCAGGATTTTTTGGATTTACATTTTCTCGGTAAACGCCAGGAGCAACAAGAACTTCATCACCAGCAATTGCAATATCAGCCGCCTGCTGAATTTTGTTGAAAGGCTTAGCCTTTGAGCCGTCCCCACCAGATGGGGCAGAAATGTTTACATAATAAGTCATTTGAACCTCTTTTTTTTGTCGTGGGCATCTCTAAAAATTGCAATTTTTAGAGGCTCCCTTGTATGAAAACCATTTTAGTTCATTGTGGGAATAATAATATAAAGAAATTCTCTTAAAGTTGGATTTTTCGGTGGGTGGTGAGGGGAATGGAGGAAAGGGTGGAGGGCGTTCCGGCAACAGTCAGCCTGTCGGCAGCCTGTTGCCGTCGCTACGTTCCAGGTTCCGCTAACGCTTCAGCCTCCTCACCAGGTGTCACTGAAAGTGACACCTGGTTGCGGTGGCCGGCTTCGCCGCCTTCCACATCGCTAACGCAGGGAGAGGAAGGTGAGAAATTAAATTTAACCGCATTTTACAGTTGTTATTGCGGTTAAATGGGGTTAAAATCACCCTATGAATACAATCTTAGAACTGGAAGAAAAAATAAAATCTTTGCCTCAGGGCTACGTAACCCGCAAAGTTATAAACAATAAGCCATACTTTTATCTTCAATGGAAAAACAATGAAAAAAACTTAAGTCGTGTTTTGAACGAGACCGAAGTTGATTCTGTAAAAGTACAAGTGGAAGAGAGAAAATCTTTAGAAAAAGAACTTAAACTTTTAAGAAGAACAATGATTACCACTGCGGATGTTTCTGCAAGTCAAGATTTTTCCATTCAATTCAACTCAAATGTGATTTATGGCAACTCCTTAAAAGATTTTATTCAGCCAGCTGTAAAGTTTAAAAAACGAAACTGCATTGGCAGAATGGATAAATACATAAAAGCTCCCACTCAAGATAAAGTCTGTATCATTTACGGTTTGCGGCGAACTGGTAAAACAACAATGCTCAAACAAGAAATGCTTTCTTTTTCAGAAGATCAACTTAAAAAAACTGCATATATAAAAGCCAGTCAGAATGATAAAATTTCTTCGATAAATAAAGACATAAAACTTCTACAG
>CAVFQN010000020.1:0-5349 GCA_963624615.1 Treponemataceae bacterium
CCTACAAGCCTTCCGCCCTTCGCTAACGCTCATCGTCCTCGGCGAAAGGGCTTTTTGCCATACTGAATTTGGCTTAGTTCTCTGGGGGCGGGCTTCGCCCGCCCCCGGTGCCTGATTTTTCGCCCCGTCAAAAACGTCCCAGTTCTCCGCCTGCGGTCGACTGCTGCGCAGGGGCTCCACGCTTGGTGGCCGTTTCCCTTACGGGTCTAAGGCATTTTCTCCAAATTTTTAAAAATTTTCACTTTTTTAAACTTTTTTTCACGTTTCATTTCCTGTTTTGATAAAATCGCGACTATATTAACCTTAGAGGGGTTGTTCCCCACAAAAAAATAATTAGGAGGAAGTTTACATGAGGGCATCTCTAAAAATTGCAATTTTTAGAGACTCAATTAAGTCAGAATCCGATTTTTGCCAAATCCGTTAAATGTGATGTCTGGATTTCGATGTCAAAACAACGTCGGCTTCCGCTTTCTCTCCCGGTGTCCTGCGGTAAGCAATGGAGCACCGGCGATGGCAGTTTCAACTGCCGAAGGCGGACGGAATGAGCGGAGCGAATGGAGGCCGCCGGACCGCCCAAATAGGCTAAATAACTTTTATCTTGCAAATTCCTATGCATTTCATTAAATTTGCTTCCCATGACACGAACATACGAAAAAGATTTAACACAGGGGTCTTTGCTCAAGGGAATCTTTTTTTATGGACTTCCCCTTATTTTTTCCAATTTACTACAAGTTTTATTTAATATTTCTGATGTCGCAGTAGTTGGGCGTTTTGCTGGCAGCATGCCTTTAGGCTCAGTGGGGTCTACCTCGCAAATCTTATTTTTGTTTACCGGACTTTTGATGGGGCTAGGCGGGGGTGTCAATGTCATCACTGCTTTTTATATTGGTGCAAAATCTAAAAAGGATTTGGAGCAGGCAGTTCATTCATCTTTTATTGTTTCTATGATTGTTGGGTTTATTTTGATGATTTTTGGCTACCTGCTTGCAAGGCCAATTCTTGTTTTAATCAAAACTAAGCCGGAACTTTTGGAAGGAGCGGTTACTTATTTTAAAATTTATATGCTGGGGATGCCTGGTGTTGCACTCTATAATTACGGTAATGCTGTTTTGAGTGCAGCTGGCGATACAAAGCGTCCTTTGTACTATTTAAGCATAGCCGGTGTTATCAACATTATCCTGAACCTCTTTTTTGTAATTGTTTGTAAAATGTCTTGTGCTGGGGTTGCCATTGCCAGTGTGATTTCGCAGTATGTTTCTTCAATTCTGGTTATGATGCCACTTTTTAAAGGGCTTGGTGATGTTAAATTTCAGATTAAAAAACTTCACCTGAATGCCGAAAAAACTGCCCGCATATTGAAGATTGGTATTCCTTCCGGCTTGCAAAATGCCATTTTTGCAATTGCAAATACTTTTATTCAGGTGGGAATTAATTCTTTTGATGCGACTATGGTTGCCGGGGCTGCTGCTGGTTCTAATCTGGATAATATCATTTATAGTGCAATGAACGCCTTTTATGTTGCTTGTTCAACTTTTATTGGGCAAAATTATGGAGCCGGGAACAAAAAGCGAATTATTAAATCTATGGTGATTTCGAATGGATACGCTTTTATTCTGGGAGCGGGCTTAAGCATTACCATGTTTATTTTTGGTCGTCAGTGTTTGGGACTTTTTACAACAGATCCTGCCGTAATTGAAGCCGGCTATATCAGAATGGGGATTATGTTTTTTTCATATCCGATTGCAACTTTTATGGATAATACGATTGCAGCGAACAGAGGATTGGGGAAAACTTTTGTTCCGTCTATCATCGTTTTTCTTGGGTCATGCGTTTTCCGCATTATCTGGGTTTACACGATTTTTGCCTATTTTAAGACAATTCCATCTCTTTTTCTTTTGTACATTTTCAGTTGGGCAATTACTGCGATTGCAGAAATTATTTATTTTGTGAGGGTTTACAGGAAGATTTAGTTTGGAATGGTGATTATCGTTACAGGATTCAAACAGAATCAGGGGAATGACATTTCCTACTTTTTCTGTTCTGAAATCCACTGAAAAAGACTTTTGCCATTTTCCTTTGGGTCGTTGTTCAAAACATACATCCAGGAATAATGGCCCGGATATTCGTAGGGTTTTGCTTCGGCAGGCTTTTTATTTTCATCAGTTTCACTGTCAAAAACTCCGTCGTACATTGTAAGGTGAAGATTTTTTGCTCCTGCCGCCTGCAGGCGTTTGTAGGTCGGAGTAACGTAAGTCGCAGGCTTGGCGGTGGTATCGGTTTTGGCCTGGATAAACCAAAGCGGTACTTTTGCAAGTTCTGCTATATCATCATCAGAAAGTTTACGGTCAACATAGACCTCGCAAGTTGGGAAAGCGGCTGCAAAATAATCTGGGCGTTCCACCAGCATATTCAGTGTCATGTAACCGCCGGCAGAACAACCACCAATGTAAATCCTTTTTTTGTCGATGTTAGGATTTTGCTGGCAAAATGTTTCGATTAAATCCATCAGACTGTTTGTGTAGTATGAAGTTTTTGCCGTCACTGTTGTGGTTGGACTTGTATCGGCTGAGATTGTAGTCACCATCCCGATAATGCTTTTTATGGGGTTGACATATTTATTCATCATCCCTTCTAAATCAACAGGTTCCCAAATCCTCATACCAGAAGAATCCAAACTCGTGGTTTCAAGCCAAGTTGTAGGGCACTGGGGAATTAAAATGCTGGCTCCGTTTTCAAAATATTTTTGAATATCGTCGCTGGCAAGGTTTACGGACTTTATTCCAAATAAGGGGATGTAGGGATTTTGTCCTCCTTCAGAAATTCCATGCAGCCATACAATCAGGGGGATTTTTGAAGATTTTTTCGGCGGATTATAATAAGCGTAACTCATAGAATAATCTTCCGACACCAGCTCCGAAACTTTAAATTTTGCTGCCAGGGGATTTACCATCCCGGCAAGTTTATAAATTTCCAGGTCCAAATCATCATTTTCTAACCGATAGCCGTAAATTTCGTGAGCTCGTTTCATCACGCTGCCAGTAAAAGGACTGGCATCTTCAGACTCCGGCGGATATTCCAAAAGTACTGTCAGATATTTGCTGTTGCCGTCAACTTTGTTTCCGTAAGCATCCGACAAAAAAATGGCAGAAGGTGTCAGGTCTATTTCTGTTGTACTTGCCCTGGAATTGTGATTAGAAGACCGACGGGTTTCTTTTGTAACTTCAAATTCGCTCAAATCAAATTCTTCCGATAAAAAATATCCAATATCAATTTCCTTGCCGGCGTTCAAAACAATTTTTTCAACGGCAGGCCCCCAATCATAGGCTGTAACGTAAATCACAAGTTCTTTGTCGGCAGGGATTTTTTCTTCCTCAAAAACAAAATCATACTGCAAAGCAAAAATCGGTGTAAACAATGGAAGAAAAAGAGCAAAAACAGCGGATTTTTTAGAAAAAATGGCTGTGTGACTGGCTGCAGCGGATAAGAGGGATAAGAGATTCGAGAAAGTTTTCATCGTGGCTCCTGTAAGTGATTTTAGTTTACAAGAAAGTCTGGGAAGTTTACAGCGGAATTTTTCGGGGAAAATTTACTTTACCATTCCACTGCAACTCGCTAAAACCCCACCATGCCTTCGAAAATTGACAAATTATTCCATCCGGATTTAACAAACGACAATATTCTCAAAACTTTGCTGGCTTTTGGCACTCCAATGCTGATTTCCTACATCTTTCTGCAATTTTACAACACTGTGGTGGAAGCGGGCTGGGGAATTATTTTGTGCGAACCTGTGATTTGGGTTGTTATGACAATTCAACTAGTCTGGGTTTTTCTACGACATCCAGTTTTTAAAGGAAGCCTTTAAAAACATTATTATCAGACTGGCAGCCATAAAAGGGATAAAAGGGATTTTCTTTTTCGCCAGGCGGATTTTATCGGAGCGGGCTAGAGCAATCACCAAAAACAAAGTTAGGAAAAATAAGCAAAACAAGACTTCGACCAGGATGCAAAGGGGCAGACTTTTGACCGGCAGGTAAATTCCCTGGAAAAAGCCAAAATAAACGTCTGCCAGACCAAGTTTTTTTTGGGTGATGATTCTGATGACAAAATAAAAAAACGCGAAAACAAGACCGGAAATGAAAAATAAATGGAAGCCGGCCGGATTAAAAATCAGATGGATGAAAAAGCCCAGGAGGCAGGCAGCCAAAATCAAAAAATTCCAAACCCTGCCTTCTTTTATATCCTGGACAGAACACAGAACTGAAAAAATCAAAATCACAAAAAAAAGTAAAAAATTATAAATTCCCATAAAAAACTCCCTTTGACGACATTTCAAAAACCCTCACTATAAAGTAGTCGCAATTTTGCTTTTTTATGAAGTCATTTTGCAAATTTTAGGTAAAATTCATCATTTTAATTCAATTTTCCCCGAATTTTTGCTAAAATCTCGGATATGAAAGATTTATCAGCTTATCAAAGACCTGCATTTCATTTTTCTACGCCAAAAGGTTGGTGCAACGATCCCAACGGCTTTTCTTTTTACAAGGGAAAGATCCATCTTTTTTATCAGCATTATCCTTTTGACACAAAATGGGGACCAATGCACTGGGGCCACGCTGTAAGTAAAGACCTGCTCCATTGGAAAAATTTGCCCGTCGCCCTATCCCCAGATACAAATTATGATGATGGAGGATGTTTTAGCGGCTCAGCAATTACGGTGGAAAGTGGCAAAATCTGCAAAAATCAGAAAAAACATCTGATAATTTATACCGGCGTAAAAAAACTTGGGGAAAATGTCAGTTTGCAGCAGCAGTGCCTGGCTCTGGGAAATGGCAAAAAATACAAAAAATTTCGGAAAAATCCTGTCATTACGGCAAAAAATATTCCTTTTGATTTCGATATTAGAAATTTCCGCGATCCTAAAATCTGGAAAAAAAACGGCATTTACTACGCAATTTGCATGCTGATTAAAAATGATGGGGCCTCTTGTCTTGCAGCCTTTAAATCTCAGGATTTGAAATTTTGGGAATTTTTAAATATTGTCGATTCCAGCAAAGATGATTTTGGGGCTATGTGGGAATGTCCGGATTTTTTCACTCTTGATGGAAAAGATATCATTTTGATTTCCGAGCGTAATTTGAAAGCTGATGACAAACTTGGTTTTTATGATGGTGATAATAATGTCTACATCACAGGCAATTTGGACAGTAATTTTGAATTTCACCGCGAAATCCGTCCCGAAAATGGCTCTACGGCAGCTTTAATTGATTACGGAATTGATTTTTACGCCCAGCAAACCACCCTGCTCCCAGACGGCAGACGAATTTTGATTGCCTGGATGCAGGCCTGGGA
>CAVFQN010000021.1:0-10826 GCA_963624615.1 Treponemataceae bacterium
AATCGCCCTGGTTTTTGCTGATGACGCAAGTGGAATGATTGGGTGGGAGGAAAAACAATCACAATAATCACAATAGAAACGAGATGTGGGGAACAGACTAGCTCTTTAGAGTTTTTTATCAGCAGATTTCGTAGAAATCTGCAAATCTGTGTGATTTTTTCGTTCCTCATACTAACTCACAAATATTGAATATCACAAAAAAAAATATTATACTAGGCGGATTATGAGTAGATGTTTTGCAATGTTAAAACCTGGTGTTGTGAATAGACGCCTGGTAGGCGAAATTGTTTCGCGCCTTGAAAAGAAAGGATTCAAAATTGTTGGGATGAAAATGGTTCATCCGTCTAGAGAATTGGCAGAGGCTCATTATGCTGAACATAAAGGAAAGCCTTTTTTTGATGAACTTGTTGATTATTTGATTTCAGGTCCTGTTATTGCCCTTGTTTTGCAGGCTGATGATTGTGTTTTTTTGGCTAGAAAATTGGTTGGTAAAACAAAGCCTGCTGAGGCTGAACCGGGAACTATCCGTGGTGACTACTGCACTCACACAAGCCGAAATATTATTCACGCTTCTGATAGTGATGAAAGTGCTAATCGCGAAATTTCTTTGTGGTTTAATGAAAACGAAATTTTCGATTGGAAAGACTGCGAAGACGGCTGGTATTAATTTAGTTTGTCTCACGTAGAGCGGACTTCCAGACTGTAATTATAAAACGCTCCTTGTTTAGAGGAGCTTTTTTTTTGGGAGATACAAATATGGAAAGTAAATCTGTTGGTGTAATCGGAGGTGGTGCCTGGGGAACTGGTTTGGCTCAGGCTCTGGCCCGGGGAAATCACAAGGTTACAATTTGGGCTTTAGAAGATGAGGTTGTGGAGTCAATCAATAAGGATCACGAAAATAAACGTTTCCTTCCTGGTTATAAATTATCTGAAAATATTACTTGTTCAAAGGATATTGTTGAAGTTGCGACTGGAAAGGATTTTATTTTTATGGCTTCTCCTTCACTTTACCTTGCAAGTACTGTTTCTAAAATCGTAAATGTTTCAAATATTGCTGATGGTTCTACAGTTATTGCAGTTTTGACTAAGGGTTTTGTTCCTTCTGATAATGGTCCAAAGTTGATTTTGGAAACTCTAGAAGCTGCCTTGCCTGAAGTTTACAAGGATTGTACTGTTTACGTTGCAGGTCCTTCTCACGCGGAAGAGGTTGCAATGGGAAAATTGACTGGGCTTGTTTCGGCTTCCCTTAATCCTAAAAATTCAATCAAGGTGCGGGAACTTTTGAAAGTGCCTGGTCTCTACGTTGTTTCTAGTTTTGATGTCGTTGGCGTTCAGATTTGTGCGGCTGCAAAAAATGTTGTGGCTGTTGTTTATGGAGCTTTGGATGCCCTTGCCGAAAAATCTGATTATTTTGGTGATAATGCGGAAAGTCTTTTGATTGCGGCCGGTTTGAATGAAATTCAGACTTTGGGATTTGCCATGGGAGCTACTCACGCCGAAACTTTTACTTCAATTTCTGGGGTAGGGGATTTGGACGTAACCTGTAAATCAAAATATGGCCGAAACAGACGGTTTGGTCAGGATTTAATCAAAACTGATATGCTGTCTAAATTTAAAAATATTGATGATTTGATTGCAAATGTCGGGAAAATCGGTTATTTGCCGGAAGGGGCTATTGCCTGTAAATATGTTCACGAAATTGCGGTCAAAAAAGATTTGAAATTACCTTTGTCTGAAGGTTTGTACAAGGTTTTGAATAAAGAAGAATCTATAGACCAGGTTTTGAAGATGTTGCAAAAATAGATCACCAGGGCTTGCCGAAAGTGCAGGCAGGTGGGCAGTTTTTTTTAGGAGTTTTAAATGTTAGAGAAAATCACCAGTACTTTTAGCGGAATTGTAAAAAAAATCAGCGGAAAATCTACAATCACAGAAAAAAATATTGAAGATGCTGTTGAAGAAATCAAAATGGCTCTTCTGGAAGCCGATGTAAATCTTAGGGTTGTTCGCCGTTTTGTAAATTCTACTATTGAAGAAGCTAAGGGTGAAAAAGTTTTAAAGGCCGTTGATCCTGGTCAGCAGTTTACAAAAATCATTTATGACAAAATGGTTGGGATGCTGGGGGATTCAAAGCAGGATTTGCATTTAAAAGGTCCCGATACCCAGTCTGTTATCCTCATGCTTGGTTTGCAGGGTGCTGGTAAAACTACTGCGGCTCATAAACTGGCTGCAAAACTCAAAAAAGACGGCCGTAAGCCTTTGCTTGCTGCCTGTGACCTGGTTCGTCCTGCGGCTGTGGAACAGCTTAGTCAGCTTGGCGAAAAAATTGGGGTGCCTGTTTATAAGGAAAATTCCAAAGATGCTGTCAAAAATGCCAAAGATTCTATTGATTTTGCCCGAAAAAACGGTTTTGACACTATCATCATAGATACTGCTGGTCGTTTGCAGATTGACCAGAAGATGATGGAAGAACTTGTAAAAATCAAAAAGGCGACTGACCCTGTAGAAGTTCTTCTTGTTGCAGATTCAATGACCGGCCAGAATGCGGTTGATATTGCCAAGTCTTTTGATGAACAGCTTGGCCTTACCGGCGTTATCCTCACGAAATTTGACTCTGATGCACGTGGTGGTGCTGCCCTTTCTCTTAAATCTATTACTGGTAAACCAATCCTCTTTATTGGTACTGGCGAAAAAACTGAAGATTTTGAAGTTTTCCATCCAGATAGAATCGCCAGCCGTATTTTGGGTATGGGTGATGTCGTTTCGCTGGTTGAAAAAGCCCAGGAAACTGTTGACGCCGAAGCTGCCCTTAAACTCCAGAAAAAAATGCAGCGTAACGAATTTACTCTACAGGATATGCTGGAGCAGTTTCAGTCTGTAAAAAAGATGGGAAATATGCAGTCTATTATTGATATGATTCCTGGAATGAGTGGAGTTGACGCTTCTCAGATGGATATGTCTTCAATGAAGAAAAATGAGGCAATTATTCAGTCTATGACTTATAAAGAAAGATTGAATCATCTGATTATCGGGCCTAGCCGCCGCAAGCGAATTGCAAAAGGTTCGGGGACTTCGGTTGCGGATGTAAATAAACTTCTCAAACAGTTTGAAAAAACTAAGCTGATGATGAAAAAAGTAAGTCGTAACCGCGGTATGCAGGGCAAAATGATGAATCAGCTGGGGCTTGATCCAAGTATGATGAGTGGTATGGGCGGTGGAGCCGGCGGCCTTGGCGGAATGGATATGTCTGCCCTGAAAGGTATGGACATGAAAAAGCTCCAGGATTTGGCTAAGAGGTTCAGGTAAAAAAGGGATTTAGTGGGCAGTCCGCTTCCGCACTCTAGGCTTAATCAACTACGATAACTGAGGCGGAACGGCCGTCCAGGGTGTAAATTTTTTCTGGGTTTGTGTTGTCCAAAACCGGTGTTAATCCAATATAATAATTGTAATAATATTTTCCGGATGTGAGGGGGAGTTCCAGTTCGTAAACCCCTTCCGAGGTTTCATTTAATTCGTAAATCCAGGGATCCCAGTTTGTGAATGTTCCTGCCAGGTGGATTTTTTGCCCGGATTCGCCTTTGTAAATAAAGTGAACTGAATCCGATTTTTTTGCCTGGGTGTAGGTTTTTATGCTGTTTGGATCTTCCACTTTTGAAAACCAGAGATTTACGGAATCATCATATACTTTTTGAGGATTTTCCGGGTCGGTGGTCCAAAGTCCGTCCATCACTAATCTGTATTTTATTTCTGTGCTTTTGTGCTGTCTTTCATAAGCGTAAAACATATGTTTTCTGGTAACGAAGCCGTCTTCATCAGAATGGGTTAAAAGCTGGAAAGGGTGAATTATCTGATAATTTTCAAAATCAAAGGCAATGCCAACAAAGCGATATTTTGGCTGGCAGGTGAAAATTATGTAATTTTCGGTGATGACGGGAGCCTGGGCTTTGTCAATTTCGTGCAAAAGTGTATCTAGTTCGTAGTTTTGAAAATTTGCTGGTTCTTCGGCATATAATCCAACTGCCCCCGCGGCTAATCCGCAAATCGAAAGGGCTAAAATCATCAAAAACAAAAATAGCTTTTTCATACGCATATTATCGGAATGGCGGCGTAAAGGTTTAGGATTTTATTGGTTATACGATAGAAAGAAAAGTCTTAAGTCAAGGCGAAAAATAACCGTTAGTAAGAAGGTAGAATCGCACTTGTATTTTACGAGTGAAGTGGAGTAAAATTAAAGAGATATGCCAGGCTTAAGTCAGCTTAAACAATTTAATAAAGATCTTCTTTCTCTTGGTGACGAAATCTCAATTCGTGCAAGCAGAGGGGAAAAACCTGTAGAAATTATCATTCCAAAAGATATTGAGGACAAAAATGATTCTGAAGACTTTGTCCTTGGAATGCCTGAAATTGAAGCTGAAATTGACAATTCACCCGTTGAAGAAGACCTTTCTGATTTAGCCGGTCTTACAAATCCATCATCATCTGAAAAATCCTCTGAGGCTAGTCCTTCTTTTGAAGCTCCTGATTTATCATCTCTTTTAAATCCTATTGCTGGTCCTGATTTGGGCGACTCTTCCGATATGATGCCCGATCTTTCTATGTTCGAAGACACTCCTGCGGAAGAAGTGGTCGAGGAAGTCGAAGAGGAACCTGAAGAAATTTCTGTTGCAGATATGGGGCTTGATGCACTTTTGTCGGGGGCTGGATTTGATTCTTCCGAAGACACAGCCACTGAGGCAGAGCCTGAATCTGAGCCTTTGCTGGAAAAAGATTTTGAAGAAATTTCTGACCTTGACAGTTTAGATGCGGCGGAACCGGAAGATTTTTCTGGGGCTGACAATGCTGCAAGTGAAAATGCTGCAAGTGAAGGGGGAAGGCCAGTTGATGACGGTTTGTCCGAAATTGAACGCGATTTGCTGGCTTTGAATGGTGGGGATAGTGCACTTGACTCTGCGGGTGGAGATGCTAGCCTTGATGACCTGCTGGGTAATCTTGATTTTGATAGTCCGACTGACAATTTTTCTGGAGATGCAGAGGCTGGCAGTTCAGATGCGGATTTTGCTTCTACGGATTTTGGGCTTGAAAATTCCGCTGGCGATTTGAAAGAGGCTGACTCTGCTTATTTAGACAATGCCGGAGTTGTTGAAGATTTAGACAACCTCGATGATCTTGGCCATATTGGTGATTTTGGAACGGCCGGGGCTGCAAACGATTCTGCTAATGATTTGCCTGACCTGGCTGACCTTGGCGGGGTAGAAGACCTGACTGACGCCGGCTCTATTGAAGATTTTGGGGCTGCGGAAAACTTAGGTTCTGGCGGAGAAAACGGCGACCTGGGAGATATTGGCGACCTGAGTGAAGTTGAAGATTCTGGTGATTTTGAGGCTCCAGAAACTCCTGCTGATTTTGCCATCCCTGGTGACGAAAGTGCTAGCGGTAGTGATGATTTTTCTAGTCCTGTTGCCGGCGATTTTAATCTTGATGATTTAGAACTTCCTGACGATTTTGGCTCTGCCGGGGCAGGTAGTGGGGAAGATTCTGGCGATAATGGCGATAATGGCGACGCCCTGGGTGACCTCGCTGGTGCTGGAGAGGAAACTTCTTCTTCTGGGAATTTTGACGCCCTAGGGGATTTTACACTCCCTGGAGACGAAACTTCCACAGGTGACGAAATCCCTGGCGATGAAAATGCAAATCCATCTCCGCTTGACGGTTTTGGTGATTTTTCACTCCCTGATGACGATTCTTCTGCCGGTGACGGTAGCGACGCCATCGGTGGGCTGGGGGATTTTGACCTCCCAGGAGACGAAATCCCTGATGACGGCAGTGCAAATGGGGGGGAATCAGCAAATGCCGGTGACGGCAGCGACGCCCCGGGTGGAATTGACGGCCTTGATTCTCTTGACGACTTAGCCTTAACTGCCAGCGAAAATCCTGATCTCTCTGACGAATCCTCAAATCCTCCTGATGGTCTCTTTAATATGGACGACATGGACTTTGGTTCAGACCAGCCGGCCCCTGTCGATTTTAATGCAGATGATGAAATCCCGGATTATGATGACTCAAGTTCTGATGGCCCAATTTATGACGACAATCAAAATGATTTTGGTGGGGATTTTAACAGCGATTTTGGGGATAATGCAGGTGAAAATTCTGATGGCGAAATAGCAGATGCCCAGGAATTTGACGAAAATCAGCCGATTGAAACTTTTGACACTTCCGAAATGGACGACATGGATTTTGGTATTCAGGATACCGATTCCCAGTTGAATGGCGGTGGCGGAGATTTTGAATTAGGTAATGGTGATGATTTTGCGATGGAAGGGGAATTTGAAATTCCTGGATTTTCTGATGTCTCAAATGCAAAAGAAGAAAAAAAATCAAAACCTGCTTTGCCTAAAAATAATCCTAAAAGTAGTCCAAAAAATAAAGATAAGGGAAAGAAAAATAATGCTGAGTTTGAACTTGACCAGCCAGACTTTAGCCAGGCAGAAGAAAGCGAAGATTTACCTCCAAACACGCTTTCAGACGCCCAGTATAAAAAATTCCTGAAAAATCTGGGAGAATATCCTTTAAATGTTCGTCTTGCTTTTGAAGATTTAATTGTCCAGGATGAATTTACAGATGATGCAGAATTTGAGGTAATTGAAAAAATCCTGAATAAAGCACCTGCCCGCCAGGTTGCCAGCATGCTGGAAAAAATGCTGGATACTTCAATTCCTGTTCCGCGAGATTTTGAACACCGAACTGCCGAAGAGTACGAAGCTTATAAAAAATCACTTTCTTATCAGCTTAAAAATAAAATTATTCCGGGGCTTATGGTTGGAGTTGTGGCTCTGCTTTTGCTCTTTGGACTCTTTAATTTTAGCAAAAACTGTATTTATAAACCTCTCAAAGCAAATTCTCTTTACAAACAGGGCTACGCTTTACTGCAAGAAGATGAATATCCTCAATCAGAAATGAAATTTGAAGAGGCTCTCAAATACAGAATTAATAAAAAATGGTTCTTTAATTATGCCCGCGGTTACCGGGAACACAAACAGTATCAGCGGTCAGCGTCAATGTACCAGCGGATTTTGAATTTTTTCAAGCATGATAAGGCAGCCGGACTTGAATATGCTGATATGGAATTGGAAGATCTGGCAAATTACGAAAAAGCGGAAGAAATTGTCCGCCGTCAGGTGCTTGATTATCATATTAATGATGCTGATGGAATTTTGAAACTTGGCGACATCTTCCTTGAATGGGGAACCGAAAAAGACCCTGCAAAATTGGAAAATGCCCGCGAACAGTATGCAACTCTCCTGCAGCTTTACGGCTCATCAGATTTGTATATGTCCCGTATGATGAGATATTTTATCCGAACTGATAATTTGCGAAATGTAATTCAATTGCAAAAAACTTTTGAACCGCGAGAAAAATCTCTGGTGGCAGAAGATTGGGCAGAGTTGAGTGGTTATCTTCTTGAAAAATATTACGGACCTTTGGCTCCATCAGAAGAATATTTGCGTTACGAAATTGAAGGATTGAGGGGGCTTTTGGTCAGGGCAGTAAAAACTGGGCCAGAAAATCCTATTGCTTACTATAATCTTGCAAAATATTTTATAAAATCTGGCGAAACAGGTTCGGTTGAATCATCTTTGCAGCACGCAATCGAGCATTTTAATATGGTTCCTTCTATGAAAAAGCGGGATATTTACAAATATATCGACTCTTACCGCTTGCTTGGTGAATATTACACTGATACAGAAGATTATTTGCAGGCTCAGGAACAATTTGCCGAAGGTATTTCCTTGTATACAACTGAACGCGACAATGCCGGCTTCCAGGGTAGCCCTGATATTGGAAAACTTTACGAAGATATGGCCAATATCAAATATTTTATTTCTGGTGATTATGCGGAGGCTCTTCAAAATTATAAATATTCAGTTGAGTTGGAAAACGATTCTCCTTCAATCAGATATAAAATCGGCTATATTCAGTATAAAAACAAAAATTATACAGAAGCCCTCGGTTCCTTTATGAAAGCCGGAGATGGAAATGTAAAAGAAAGAAATCTCCTTTTGTCTATGGCAAATACTTTGTCTTTGCGTGGTGATGATTACGCAGCTCAGGGATATTATAATCAGCTGATTGATAACCTTGACGACGAAATTGCAAAACGAGGTCTTGTTTTACCTCAGACAAATGTAAAAGATTATGATCTTGTAAACACTTATCTTTCCGCTGCAAATAATTACGGTGTTACTTTGTACAGACTGGCAAAAAAGACCGGCAATTCTGGACTGAATGCCCAGGCTATCGTTCAGTTCCAGCAGTCTTTGCGGGCTTGGGACGCTTTGACCCGTAACCAGGAAACTTTGGTCAGACTTTCGGGCAGTAATCTTGCAGAACAGAATATTCAGTATATTACTCACCCAGTGCCGGAATTTGAACCTGCAATTTATACGGATATTTCAAAAACCCTGGTTGATAACGAGCATTTTTAGTTTTTTAGAGATGGCCATAAGGGCAATAATTGTGATAAGGCGATAACGGCGATAGAAGCGGGGATTTATGCAGACAAAAGTGACAAACGGAATTCTTGCAAGGGAAAGACTCAACTTTATTTTCAAGGAACTTTTTAGAAAGTCCATTCACATTTGTTCTAGTTTTGTGCCTCTTTTTTTGGGACTTGCCTATTGGCCTGTTATCGGGCTTTTGATTTTTGCAGTGACCGCCTATTCTGTTTGTGAAATTTTAAGATTGAAAGGTTATACAATCCCCTTGATTTCCAAAATCACAGAAATTGCTGCCAGAAAGCGGGACGAAAATCGCTTTGTTTTGGGACCGGTCACCTTGGTTCTGGGGATTTTGCTTGCTGCCCTTGCACTTCCCCTGGATTGTGCCAGAGTTGGGATTTTTGCCCTTGCCTTTGGTGATGGACTTGCCAGCCTGGCAGGAAAACTTTTTGGCAAAGTGACAATTCCCGGAGCCGGCGGAAAAACTGTGGCTGGCAGCCTGACTTGTTTTCTGGCAGTTTTTGTTGCAAGTTTTTGTTGCTGTCAAAACTGTTTTGTCAGTCTGGTCGTTGCCCTTTGTGCAATGTTTATAGAAGTTTTGCCCCTGGCAGATTTTGATAATCTTTTAATTCCGATTTGTATAGGAAGTATTTTCAAGTTTCTGATTTAGGCAATTTTTAATCTTTAATCAATCCAAAGATAGTGCTTGTGAACTTCGGCAAGATATAAAAATGTTCCTGAACCCAAAATTAAAGGGCCTGTGATTGTTGCCAAAAGGCAGTAAGAATCGAACATAATCGAATATCCCATGCAGATTAGGGAAAATCCAATCACCATATAAGGCTTGTATTCGTTGCGGATCGTTGTAATCACCAGTGTAGTAATGGAAACAAGACAGATAATCACAGAAAGGCTTCTAATCAGTTTTAAATAACCGTAAGAAATGCTGTAATTTGGTCTGATATAACCAGTATTTAGGGGAATGATTACTGCAAAAAACATGGCCCCAATCAAAATAATCAGACAGTTGTTGTCTGTGTTTTGCTTAAAATCTTCACTACTCAAAACTGTTGTCCCAAAAAGGGCGAGAGGGGCTAAAAGCCTGCCTAAAAGTGCAATATTTCCAATCCTTATTATCAAATTAGAATAACTTGTATCAGAAATATGAAGCAGGGGGATTAAAAGTCTGGACGTATCGCAAAGGCAGGCAAGCAAAAACAAAAGAAAAAAGAGCATATCAGTTGCCTGAGTTTTTTCAAAAGAGCGGAAAACTTCAAAACTAGTAAATGTAACGTAAAAAAGCATTATAAAAAGCGAAATAAAAACGCAGTAGGGATTGTATTTCTGCATGAAATTTGTGGGAACGCCATTCAAATTTATGTTTGGTAAAGAAATGTTGTTGGTGAAAAGCTGATAAAGGGTGACAATTGCATATAAAATAGAAATAAGGGCCGATGCTATAAAAAAAATGAAAGATACGCGGTTTCTTGATTTAATTGTCATATTTAAAAAGATACCGAGAAGATAAATAATAGTAAAGACTGTGAAAAATATTCCGAAAATGAAATAGTGGCAGGTAAAGGGAGCCTCTAAAAATTACAAATTTTAGAGATGCCCTAAAAATTGTCATCCTGTGCTGCCGTTAATACGGAGTTTTTTGGGAGGAAAAATGAAAAAATCTGTTATTTTCAGTTTAATTTTGGCTTTTGGACTTACAGCCTTGTCTGCTGGTGACGTAGCTACTTTTGTTGATAAAGGTTTTACAAGCGATGGAAGATATTATCTTTTTGGGCAGTATGGTAAAACTGATAAAAATTTCCAGGGCTGGGCAGAAATTTACCAGGTTGATATAGCCGAAAATGATTATGTTGAAAAGGGCGTGTTTAAAACAAAGCCGTCTGCTGTAACTTCCGGCAAGGGTGGAAAAGAAGTTTACGAAGCTCTGGAAGCAAAAAGTTATTATTATTTGCAGAATTTGAAAACTGAAACCGCAAACCCTGACCGTATTTTGTACATTCTTGATGATGTAAATAAAAAAGGAACTGATGAAATTGTTTTCAAAGATTTTCGTGGTTCTGAAATCGAAAATCCTAATACATATCATATTCAGTTAGTTCCAACAATGCGTGGAGCTGGCAAAAATGTAAAATCATCATTCTATATCAATCTTGACATCAAAAATGGGGAAGGAAAAACACTTCGTTCTTACCAGATTGGTTCGCCTGACATTGAGCGAAAAGGCGTCACTTCTTATAAAATCGAAAGAATTTTCTGTGATAAATCTGAACAGAACTTGATTTTTGTAATTGAAAAAATGATTGAAGATGATAC
>CAVFQN010000022.1:0-10714 GCA_963624615.1 Treponemataceae bacterium
GATTATTTTCATCTTTAATTGGTTTAATAATTGCAACGATTGATGAAATTACTATTGTGAGAATAATTGTTCTTGTTCCGCTGGAAAAATCTTTTACGAGAGGAAGAATTGTACATAAAAAGCTTGCAATAAAACTTACGATTACTGCAATCATAATTGTAAGATTCTTTTTTGCTGGTGGAACGATAATTGCTATAAACATTCCATAAAGTGCTACGGATAGGGCACTTACAACTCTTGTTGGTAAAAAGTTTCCGGCAATAATTCCTAGTGATGTACCAATGCTCCAGAGGGGAACTGAAATCAGTATTGCACCATAATTGTACACAGGATTTATGTAATTTGGGCGGGCAATTGTAATTCCAAAGATTTCGTCGGTAATTCCAAATCCTACTAAAAATCTATGAATTAATGGGGTTTTAGGCTCAAACTTTTGAGCAAGAGAACAACTCATCAATAAATAACGAGCGTTTACTACAAGTGTGATAGCTGCGATTTCAAGATAAGTTGCTTTTGCTTGAATTGATGTAAAAAGTGCGTATTCTCCAGCAGAGGCTACATTCAGAAAACTTGCTATAAATCCTTGTAGAGCATTTAATCCGGCATTGCGTGCTACAATGCCAAGAGAAAATGCTACAGCAAAGTATCCAAGTCCAATAGGTAAACCATCGCGGAGGCCTTCAAAGAATGCTTTGTTTTTCATTTTTTTTGTCTGACTAAGAAATATTAAGATTTATGGGCATCTCTAAAAATTGCAATTTTTAGAGATGCCCTTATTGGTTTGCTAAAGTTTTTAATTCGTTCAGCATTTTTGGAAGATCGGATTCCATATTCTCGTTTGAGAACTGGCATGTTCCAACTTTTTCGTGTCCGCCGCCACCATATTTAAGCATAAGGCTGCCGACATTTACTTTTGAAGTTTTATTCAAAATGCTGTATCCGACAGCTGCAGAACAGCCCTGTCCACCGCGTCCACTTACAATCCAGGCTGAAATATTTTGCTCTGGGTACATACTGTAAATCATAAAACGGTTTCCAGTGTAGATTGGATCAACGCCACGCAAATCTGAAATAATTAAATTTCCCTCAACGTTTGTATGGGCTTTAACCATTTCTTTAAATTTTTCAGTTTGTTCGTTATAAACTTCGATTCTTTCTTTGACATCTGGCATTTCAAGAATTTCGGCTGTTGTTTTGTCTCTGCAGGCAACCATCAGTTTTTCCATCAATGCATAATTTGGAATTGTGAATTCTCGCCAGCGGCCAAGTCCTGTTCGTGGATCCATAAGAAAGCCTACTAAAATCCAGCCCTGAGGATTTTGGATTTCGTCAATTGTAAGATTTCCGGAATCTACTTTATCAACGGCGGTCATGATGTCATCAAAATTTGGAAATTTTTCTTTGCCACCGTAATATTCGTAAATGATTCTTGCACAGGAAGGTGTGATACGGCTTTCGCCTTTGTATTTTCCTTTGAGTTCCTGTCTTTCGAATTCAGAAGAGTGATGATCGAACCAAAGTCCGCAACCTGGAACAAAAGGTACATTTGCCAGGCAGTCATTTTCATCAATTGGAACTAAGCCGTCCTGCAAGTCTTTTGGATGGGCGAATTTCCAGTGATCAACAACTCCAGCTTCAAGCAGTAAAGCTCCACAAGCTAATCCGTCAAAATCTGAACGTGTTACTAATCTCATTGCCATATAATTTCCCCTCTATGTTTGAAAATAAGATAGGAGATTTTAACAGATATTGGGTAAAAAAGATATAATGATTTTTTTCGGTGTTGGGATTTAGTTATGATAGTGTGTTCCGCACTGGACGATTTCTATGATGTTATTTTCAATTTTGTAGACTATCCGGTTGTAATCGTCAATACGGCGGCTCCAGTATCCAGATAGGTTTCCCTTTAATGGTTCTGGTTTCCCAAGACCTTCATATCCGCCTCGTTCAATATCTTTTAATAGGTTGTTTGCCTTTTTTAGAAGTTTTTTGTCATTTTGCAGGGTGAGGTAGTCCTCCCAAGCTTCATCAGTCCAAGTCTTTTTCATATTAAGCCTCTATTAATTCGTGTTCGGTAAGTTTACCTTCTTTTGCATGCTGAATGGAAAGTTCAAGTCTTTTCTGATTTTCTTCGCTGTAAAAAGGATCTTCTGTCGAAATTTCAAATGGAATGCGGCGTTCGTGAATTACTTTTTTGGCAAAAATATTGAAAGCTCCGGAAATTGAAAGCCCTACATCTTTGCAAAATTTTTCAAATTCTTTTTTTGTTTCATTGTCCATTCTTACACTTACATTCATCATAATATACCTCCAAAATAAGTGATTTTAAGTCAAATCTACTTAGAATTTAATAAATTTATGGCATTTGTCAAGGTGAAAATTATGATAAAGAAAAACTTTATTTAAAATATTCCCGGAATTCTTCGTTTTGGTCGACAAAGGCTTGGGCTGCCAGGGTGTAATTATCCCAACTTGAATAAAAGAGTTTTGTTACGCCAGGAATATCTGGAATATCACAAACGTTTACATATCTGTAATTGACATTGTGTTCGTTAAAATATTGGTTTACGGAAGCTATGTTTTTGTTCAAAAGATAGGCGATGAATGTTGAGCATACAAAATCATTTTCGGTGTAATTTGGGTCAAATTCCAGGCGGTCTTTTTCTGTGTCCTGGTGATATTTTATATTTCCAAAAGTTTGCTTACTTTTTGGTGTGAAAAATTTTCGTTCCATACTGAATAATGCAAACTTGAAATTAATTGAAGTTTTGTAGCGGATATCTTTTAGTTGGGCATATTCTTCGAGTTCTGCTTTTATATTTTCGTATTCTTCGGCTTTTACACGAATTGCATAGGTTGTTTGTTCTGATTCGTAGGGATTGCATCTGGACATAAATTCATTTGTGGAAATGTCTGTACAGGTTTCTTGTGATAAACAATTTTGAGGACTGTTCAAGGCTAAGCCCCAAAAATTATCATCAAGGGAAAAATTTATTGAGGCATGGCTGACTTGTAATTCGGAGATTTGGGTTGCTTTTATTCCAAATTTTAAAAGATTTGCGATGTAAAAAGGATTTGTGTAAACAGGATTGTAGAGTCTGAAAAAAACATATTTGTAAGGTGCATCAACTTCTTCAAAGTCTAATTCTTCTTCAATGATGTAGGGATTTTCTGGTGTGATGCCATGTTTTTCCAGGGCTGATGTTGTTTTACAACTCCAGAAAATAAATGACAGAAAAAGAACTAATAAAAAGTTTTTTGTAAAATGACGAATTTTGCCAGGCTTTAAGAGTCTAGTCTCAATGATAGAATTTTCAAACATTATACGTTAATTTCCAACTTTCTGCCTGTTGGTTGGTACTGATAATATCTGACTCCCGCTGCGTTCATAAGTTTTTTGGATGCTTCTACGGAATCGGTACCTTCGTATTTGTTGTTTGCATAAACTACGGTTTTTATTCCTGACTGAATGATTGCTTTTGCACATTCGTTGCAGGGAAAAAGTGTAACGTAGATTTTGCAACCTTCAAGAGAACCGCCACGATAGTTTAAAATGGCGTTCAGTTCGCTGTGGGTTACGTAGGCGTATTTTGTTTCGAGGGTGTCGCCTTCGCGGGCCCAGGGAAAGTCATCGTCGGAGCAGCCGCGGGGAAAACCGTTATAGCCCATGGAAAGGATTTTGTTGTCCTGGTCAACAATGCAGGCCCCTACTTGGGAATTAGGGTCTTTTGAACGGAAGCTGGCAAGATGTGCAACTCCCATAAAATATTCGTCCCAGGAAATGTAATCTGTTCTCTTTGAAATTTTTGAAGTCATAAAACTACCTCTGAATGTTTTTGTTATATCTTAAAAAAAAGAAAATGACAATATAGTGGAGTTTTGTCAGATGATGGTGGCCTGCAGTAGGCTATGGAGCAGCTGCGAAGGCAGTTTCAACTGCCGAAGCAGAACAAAAAAGGCTCACTATTTGTGAGCCTTTTTTGTTTGAGGGTTACCGAACTGCGGAACAGCCGACGGCAAGCTTTGCTTGCCGGACTGCCCATAAAATTATCAACTTTGCTATTAATTTTTTACTTAATCATTGAGTGATAATCTTGCAGAGATTTTACATCGCCTTCGCCTTTTTCGTTGTGAACGGCTTCAATTCCTTTGACTGCTGCAAGTGCACCGGCAAGGGTCGTGATGTAAGAAACTTTGTACTTGAGGCAGACTTTACGGATTGTCTTGCGGTCTTCTGCGTAGTTGCGTTTTGCTTTTGGAGTGTTGATAACCAGGCAAACTTCTTTGTTCATAATCATATCAACGACATCTGGGCGGCCTGCACCAATTTTGTTTACAAGTCCGCACTTAATTCCGTGGGTGTTATAGAAATCGGCTGTTCCCTGGGTTCCAACGAGGGTAAATCCTAAATCCTGCAGGGTTTTTCCGATTGTGAGAACCTGGTCTTTGAGCATTTCTTTGTCGCTCAAAGAAAGAAGGACTTTTTTGTTTTCCCAGGCTTCTGGAGCTTGTGGAAGTTCTGAACCGGCAGCTTCTTCGGCTTTGTAGAAGGCTACTGGGAAATTTTCTGCCAAGCCTAAAACTTCACCGGTAGAACGCATTTCAGGTCCGAGAATCGGGTCAACTCCTGGGAAGCGGTTCCATGGAAGTACTGCTTCTTTGGCTCCGTAGTAAGGAATCTGTTTTTCTTTTAAGCCCAGGGAAGAAAGTGATTCGCCCAGCATAAGTCTTGTGGCAAGTCTTGCCATCTGGGTATTGCAAACTTTTGAAACGAGAGGAACTGTTCTGGAAGCACGAGGATTTGCTTCGATAACAAAAACTTTTCCGTTTTCGATTGCGTACTGCATATTCATCAAACCGCAAACGTGGAGATTTTCTGCAATTTTTCTTGTGTATTCTTTGATTGTTTCCAGATTTTCTTTTGGAATGGAAACTGGCGGAATAACGCAGGCTGAATCGCCGGAGTGGATTCCTGCAAGTTCGATGTGTTCCATAACGGCTGGAATGTAAACGTGGTCTTTATCGCAAAGGGCGTCTGATTCACATTCGAGGGCGTTTTTGAGGAAGCGGTCGATGAGGAGCGGACGATCTGGTGTAACGCCAACGGCTTTTTCTACGTATTCTTTCAAGGTTGATTCATCGTAAATGACTTCCATACCGCGGCCTCCTAGTACGAAAGATGGTCGAATCATAATAGGGTAGCCGATTTTTTCGGCGATGGCTTTGGCTTCTTCAAAATTGATTGCCATTCCTGATTCTGGCATTGGAATGTCCAGTTTTTCCATCATATGGCGGAAAATGTCGCGGTCTTCGGCTGCGTCGATTGAGTCAATTGAAGTTCCCAATACGTTTACGCCGTTTTCCTGGAGTTCGCGGGCGATGTTGAGTGGTGTCTGGCCGCCAAACTGAACGATAACCCCGTAAGGTTTTTCCTTTTCGTAAATCTGGAGAACGTCTTCTGTTGTAACTGGTTCAAAGTAGAGTTTATCTGAAGTGTCGTAGTCTGTAGAAACTGTTTCTGGGTTACAGTTTACGATGATTGTTTCGTAGCCTAGTTCTTTGAGCTGCATTGCAGCGTGACAACAGCAGTAGTCGAATTCAATTCCCTGACCAATTCTGTTTGGTCCACCGCCCAAAATCATAACTTTCTTTTTATTGTCTGTGGCGGTAGATTTGTCTTCTGCATTGTATGTTGAGTAGTAATAATTTGCATTTTTTACGCCAGAAACTGGAACTGCCAGCCATGCTTCTTTAATTCCCAGTTCGTTGCGGCGTTTGCGGATGTCTTTTTCTGAGATTTTGAGGATTTTGGCAAGGTATTTGTCCGAAAATCCGTCTTTTTTGGCCTGGCGGAGCTGGTCATCAGAAGGCATAGAACCCATATTTTTGAGAAGCTCTTCTTCTTCTTCAACAAGTTCTTTCATCTGTTCCAGGAAGTACATTTTGACGTAAGTGAGGTCGTGGATTTTTTCCAGAGAAACGCCTTTTCGGATTGCTTCGTAAATCTGGAAATAGCGTTCGCTGGAAGCGGTTTTGAGCATTTCGCAAAGTTCATCAGCTGATTTTTTGTTGAAATCTTTGGCGAATCCTAAACCTGAACGACCGTTTTCCAGTCCGCGGATTGCTTTCTGGAATGTTTCTTTGAAAGTTTTACCGATGGACATAACTTCTCCAACGGCTTTCATTGAAGTTCCAAGCTCGTCTTTTACTCCGCGGAATTTTTCAAATGCGAAGCGGGCATATTTGAGAACTATGTAATCTCCATCTGGAGCTCCACCCGGAGTGTATTTTTCCAAAGTTCCGTCACGCCAGTAAGGAATTTCGTCAAGGGTAAGACCGGAAGCGAGTTTTGCCGAAATGAGGGCGATTGGGAAACCTGTAGCTTTTGATGCAAGGGCAGATGAGCGGGATGTTCGTGGGTTGATTTCGATGATTACGACACGACCGGTTTTTGGGTCGTGGGCGAACTGAACGTTTGTTCCGCCAATAACTCCGATGTTTTCGACAATTTTGAAAGCCATTTTCTTGAGTCTTTCTTCCAGTTCTTTGTCGATTGTGAGGAACGGAGCAGAACAGAAAGAGTCACCTGTATGAACGCCAACTGCGTCAATATTTTCGATGAAGCAGATTGCAATCATCTGATTTTTTGCGTCGCGGACAACTTCTACTTCCAGTTCTTCCCAGCCGAGAATTGACTCTTCAATCAAGCACTGGTGGGTGATTGAAAGATCCAGGCCGTTTGCAACGATGGTGCGTAATTCTTCGACGTTGTAGCAGAAGCCACCACCCTGGCCGCCCATTGTGTAAGCTGGACGAACAACCAGAGGATAGCCGATTTCTTCGGCAATTTTTTCTGCCCCTTCAATTGAGTGACAAATACCTGAGCGAGGAGTTTCAATTCCAAGTTTCTGCATTGTTTCTTTGAAGATTTCGCGGTCTTCGCCACGCTGAATGGCTTCAAGGTTTACGCCAATAACTTTTACACCGTATTTATCGAGAACACCGGCTTCGTGCAATTCCATTGCCATATTCAAGCCTGTTTGTCCGCCCAGGTTTGGAAGGAGGGCATCAGGACGTTCTTTTGCGATAATTTTGCTTAAACTTTTTACGTTAAGTGGTTCGATGTAGGTTGCATCTGCCATAACTGGGTCTGTCATGATTGTAGCCGGGTTAGAGTTTACCAGAACAATTTTGTAGCCCTGTTCGCGTAAAGCTTTACAAGCCTGTGTACCAGAATAGTCAAATTCACAAGCCTGACCAATTACGATTGGACCTGAACCAATAATCAGAACTTTCTTGATGTCTTCTCTTTTCATATTTTTGTTACTCCTAAAAAAAAAGACTGAATATCTAAAAGATAATCAGTCTTAAAAATTCAAATCAAAAAAATAAGGATAGCAAGGGTCATACATTTCGAGTAATATTGCCTGTTTGGAATCCTTAACTTTCATATTGGGGAGACATTATAAAAAAAATCAGATTTTTATGCTAGTATTTGGAGTTTTTTTGGATTTTTTTTGATGAAAAATTGATGAAAATTTGTATGTTGAAACTGCACAGATAAAGTAGCTATTATAGAGAACCATGAAATTTTTAGCAGGAAAGGAAACAACAAAAATCCTGGCAGTTGTGGCTATCCTTTGTCTTATGGCGGGCGGATATTTAATTTCCCGTCGTAAGGCAAGGGTTGCGGAGGCTGCAAAATTGCCTTTTTACAATGTTCAGCTGGAAGATCTGGCTGATGGAGATTATTTTGGCAAAACTTACACCAGTTTTTTGCATTTGCAGCTCAAAGTGATTATAGAAAATCATAAAATTAAAGATATCCTTGTTCTGGAAGCCGAAGGATTGGACAGCGAAACAGCCAAGCCAATTCTCCAGGAAATGATAAGTCAAAATAGCGTCGTCGTGCCTGCAATAAAAGGGGCAGAACTTGGAAGTCTGGTTTATATAAGTTGTGTGGATGGAGCTTTGCACAATGGAAGGTTGTAAACATCTCCGAAACTATCAAAAAGAACTGGACAGGCTTTTATCATCTTTTGAAAAAGACTTTTCCTCGCAAACATCCAAACACCTGCCGGGGGAATTGCTGGCAAGTCAACCATCGTCATCACGCCTCCAGTCGCTTGCACAATCTGCAATCCGAAAACCATCTCTCCTCCTCCACGCCTGCTGCGGGCCCTGTTCTTCCTACTGCCTGGAATATCTGACCCATTATTTTGACATCACAGTTTTTTACTACAATCCCAACATTTACCCGCCAGAAGAATACCAGCGGCGTTTTACAGAATTGAAAAATCTCTACACTCGTTTTCCGCCGGCTCTGGAGGGCAAAGTAAAAGTTGTAGAAAAAGCCTACCAGCCGGAAGATTTTTATCAGGCTGTGAATGTGCAAAATGAGCCGGAATTGGCGTCTGAACCCGAAAAAGGCGAGCGTTGCCGGCGGTGTTATAAGTTCAGGCTGCAGGCTGCTTTTGAATATGCGTGCCAGGGTGGTTTTGATTATTTTTGTACAACACTTTCTATCAGCCCATTTAAAGATGCCGAGAAAATTAACCTGATTGGTGAGGAATTGGAAAGGCTAGGGGAAGGCTTTTCGGAGTGCCAGATTGACGCCCTGCAGGGTAAAGTTGATGATTTTCACAAAATTCCACGCTGGCTTCCATCCGACTTCAAAAAAAAGGGTGGCTTTAAACGTAGTCTGGAAATTTCCAGAGAATACAATCTTTACCGCCAGGATTACTGTGGTTGCATTTATTCCAAAAACAACAGAAAATAGCGAAAAGAGGCAAAAAATATGGCAAATCAAAAAGCAGAAAGCGTCCGCGATGTCATCAGATATTTGCAGAAATTCAAAAACGCCCTCGTTGTTATCTATCTTGACGATAAAACTCTTGAATCTCCCTTGTATTCATCTCATATCCGCGATATTGCCCTGCTCCACGAAGCCGGCCTCCAGGTTGTGATTATTCCGGGAGCTCGCAGCCGCATTGACCAGGTTTTGTCTGCTGCCAAAATCAGCTGGACTTACCATCAAAATACCCGCGTTACTACTTCCGATGCCATGCCTTTGATAAAAATGGCCGCTTTTGACGTTTCAAACACCATAATGACAAGCCTTGCCGCGAACAAGATAACTGCCGTTATTGGGAATTGGGTTCGGTCGCGGGGGAAGGGAGTTATCAATGGTTTTGATTACGGAACTGCCGGCGAAATTGATAAACTGGAAGTGGAAGCCATCAAAACAGTCCTGAATCATGGTTTTATCCCCATTTTTCCTTGCATTGGCTGGAATTCTATCGGACATCCCTACAATATTTCATCAAAGCTTCTGGCCCAACAGGTGGCAATCAACCTGAAAGCCGACAAACTTTTTTACGTAACCCAGGAAACAAAAATCGACAGCGAACATTACACAATTCCGCCAGCGTTTGCCCTGTCCGAAAATGGCAGCCTTCCTGCTATGAATCTGGAAGAAGTTGACACTTTTATTGCCGCAAATCCAAATCTTGCAGAAGCTACAAGAGAATTGTTGAAGTCTGCCCAGGATGCCTGTAGCCGTGGGGTAACGCGAGTTCATCTTGTTGATGGAAATGATGATGGCGTTCTTCTTTGTGAAATTTTTAGTGATTTGGGCTCTGGAACTATGATTTATACCAGCAATTACGGAAAAATCCGCCCTATGCTGCAAACTGATATTCCATCGGTTTTGGGGATTATGAGGCCTTTTGTAAAATCCGGAAAACTTCTTCCCCGAACAGAAGTTCAGCTTGCCGACACTTTCCAGGATTATCTGGTTTACGAACTGGACGGCGGAGTTCACGCTTGTGCTGCCCTTCATTTTTATGATGATGGCCAGGCCGAAATTGCCGCAGTTGCCGTTGACGAAAATTTTGAGGGTATGGGAATTGGTCCAAAACTTATAAAAAGTCTGATTAAAAAAGCAAAAGAACAAAATGCTAAATCAGTTTTTATAATGACGACCCAGGCCGCCGACTGGTTTGAAAAACTTGGTTTTGTTGAAGCAAAAATCGAAAGCCTGCCAGAAAAACGCCTGGCAATCTGGTCTTCGGACAGGAATTCTAAGGTTTACAGGCTGAAGTCGCTCTCTTAAGGGGCCTCTAAAAATTGCAATTTTTAGAGATACCCTTAAGAATTCCGCTTTTAGAAGTTCTTGACTAAAGTTCTTTTCCCCCTTATATTTTTACTCGGATAAAGTTTAGTCGGTTTAAATCGACTAAACTTTATCCGAGTAATCTCTATCCGACTAATGTTTATCCGACTAAAATATTGCTGCAATTTTGAGGTGATTTTATGGAAGTGGAAAAAGGAATGGAATACGAAGACGAAATTTTCATTGGCAGAAGCAATGAAATAAAAACAATCACAAATTTTATTACTTCACTAAAAGATAGGGCGGCATTAATTTACGGTCGTCGCCGAGTTGGAAAATCAGAACTTTTGAAGTACTGTTTATCACAAAGTCCTATCAAATCTATTTACTATGAATGTAAAGAAACTTCTGAAGCAAATAATGTCGAGACAATTTCAGAACTTATATCAGAAAAATTTGGATTTCCTCCTTTAGCTTTTAATTCTTTTGAAGCACTTCTTACTTTTTTGTACAAGCAAGCCACAGAAACTGATTTGATTCTTGTAATAGACGAATATCCCTACATCCGGAATGTTGTAAAAGGTCTGGATAGCATAATAC
>CAVFQN010000023.1:0-2247 GCA_963624615.1 Treponemataceae bacterium
AAAATTGCTATATATATTATGAAGATTGAAGCTGAAAAGCCGAAATCAAAAAAATAAAAAAAATACGCTAACGCGAAAAAGGAGAATGATATGAACGAATTAGCACTTTTTAATGATTTATTTGATGGTTTTGATGATGGTTATTTGTTGCCATCATTCAATTTGAAAAGAGCCTGTCAGACTCCAAAAGTAGATGTCAAGGAAAGCAAAGATGCCTACACCTTACAGATGGATTTGCCAGGAAAAACTGACAAAGATGTAAACATTGAACTCAATCGTAATGTTTTGACAATTTCTTCTGAAACTTGCGACGAATGTAAGAAAGACGCTAAAGACGCCAAAAAAGAAGAAAAAGAACAGAAAAAGGATGAAGAAAAATACCTTCTTCATGAACGTTCTTATATGAAGTTCAGCCGAAGTTTTACATTGCCAGAAGATGTAAACAGCGAAAAATTGTCTGCTACGGTTAAAAACGGAGTTTTGACAGTTACAATGCCACGCGCTGCAAAAGCTGAACCTAAAAAGATTGCGATTACTTACGTCGCATAAAGTTTTGCATAAGGTGTGAAAGTCGCCCCTGGTGTGAAAATTCCTGCCCTGGTGTAGGAATCTCCGCTGGGGGCGTTTTTTTATTTTTAGGGGCTTTCATTTTTAAACTCATCTAAAAAAAACTCATCTTAAAAACTCATACAAAAACGATAGATCTTTATACATTAAATCCCACAAAAAAAATCTGTATACTCTTGTCATTATGAAGAAATTTTTCTCAGATAAAGACTTTTTTGAAAAACTTTTAAAACTTACCCTTCCAATTATGCTGCAAAGCTTGATGCTGGCCCTCGTTGCCGCCTGTGACGCCCTCATGCTGGACCGGGTAGATCAGAATTCCATGGCGGCCGTTTCGCTTGCGACCCAGGTACAATTTATCCAGAATATGATTATTTCGGCAGTACTTGGAGCCGCTTCCATTTTAGGGGCCCAGTACTGGGGCAAAAAAGACATCAAAACCCTGAAAGATATTTTTGCAATTTCCCTGCGTTTGTGCGGTATTTCTTCTATATTATTTTGGCTGGCTTGCGTGTTTTTCCCACGTTATTTAATGCTGATTTTTACAAATGACGAAGAATTGATTTCAATCGGAATTTCCTATCTCGAACTGGCAGGCTGGTCCTACCTTTTGACCGGAATTTCCCAGTGCTACTTAACAGTCATGAAAGTCAGTGACCACGCCAAACAGACCGCCATCATCAGCTCTACCGCCGTTGTTTTGAACATTATTTTAAACGCCATTTTTATTTATGGATTGATTGGAGTGCCAGCCATGGGTGTGCAGGGGGCCGCAATTGCAACCTTAATTTCCAGAATCATTGAATTGCTTTTGGCAGTGATCTTGTCATTTAAAAAGGATTTTGTGAATCCGGATTTGCGAAGAATTTTCAAACACAACGCCGTCCTGTCAGCAGATTTTGTCCGAACTGCCTGGCCACTTTTGGGGGCGTCCCTCTTCTGGGGAATTGGCTTCACATCCTACACAGCATTTATGGGCCATTTAGGTGCAGATGCCGCCGCTTCAAATTCCGTTGCTGCCATAATCCGTGATTTGGTTTGCTGTATGTGCAACGGCGTGGCAAGCGGGGGTGGAATCCTGGTTGGAAATGAACTGGGAGCCGGAAAACTCGAAAAAGGAAAATTGTACGGCGACCGCCTTGTCATCATTGCATTTATCCTAGGTTTTATTTCGACCGCAATTATGTTCCTTTTGACCCCGCTCGTAATGAAATTTGAAAACTTACGCCCCAAGCCCACAGCCTGCTTTTGGGAATGATGGTGATTATGGCAGTTTATATGATTGGCCGCGTCATCAACACAGTAATCATCAATGGAATTTTTGCAGCAGGTGGCGATACCCTTTTTGATATGTACAGTCTTGCCGTTTGCATGTGGGGCCTCGCCGTTCCCCTGGCAGCCCTGGGGACATTTCTCTTCCATTGGCCGGTTTTACTAGTTTACGCCTGCACCTGCCTTGACGAGGTAGGAAAAATCCCTTGGGTTTTGTACCATTACAAAAAATACAAGTGGGTAAAAGATTTGACCCACGACCTGGACTAGATTTTTATAAAGAAAAGCAGAATTTTTCGGGCGGTCCGGTTGCCTCCATTCGCTTCGCTCATTCCGTCAACCGTCGGCTGTTCCGCAGTTCGCTACCGCTCTAAGTCCTCGCGGCACAGATGGTGCCGCTCCGGTCTT
>CAVFQN010000024.1:0-4337 GCA_963624615.1 Treponemataceae bacterium
GTCTTCAGCATATTTTAAGGCAGTTCCATAATCCATTTTGTCATAACAAACCAGAGCATTTCTGTAAGCACTTACACTCTGATTTTGATTTACATCAAGAGCAAAAATCGAAAAAGATGATGATAAAATTAACGACAAGAAAATTAAAATATACTTTTTCATAAAAATCCTATAAGGGCAGATAAAAAAAACATTTTCGACGCCTTTTCAAACTGCCTGCAATTTTTAGAGGCTCCTATAATGAATTTAATTCCTCTTCAAATGCATTATCGGCATCTTCAGGCTTAACCGTGCGAACAATTTTTCCTTTTTTGAAGATGATTACCTTGTCGGTCGCCCCAGCCACCCCCAAATCAGCATGTTTACCTTCGCCAGGCCCATTTACGACACAGCCCATAATCGCAACCGTAATATTTTTATCCATCGACAAAAGGCGATTTTGCCATTTTTCGACAAAAGCATGAACATCAAATCCAATTCTTCCACACCTAGGACAAGAAACCAGATTTACACCCTGCTTTCGCTTTCCACATTCTTTGAGAATATTCAGCCCGGCAATAACTTCATTTTCAGGACTAGAAGAAAGACTTACCCTTATTGTATCCCCAATGTTTTCTGATAAAAGCGTATAAAAAGCAATCGAAGATTTTACAATCCCACCAATCAAAGGTCCGGCTTCCGTCACCCCCAAATGCAAAGGATTATTGAATTTTTGAGCATAAAAACGGTTACAATCTATCGTTTCTTTCACATCCGACGATTTCATGCTCACAACATACTGGTCAAAATTCAAATCTTCAAAAACCTGGGCTTCCCTTACCGCTGTTTCGCACAAGCCCTGAGCCCTGGACATTTTTTCTTCAGCTATCAATTTCTGCAGATCAGAAGGCAGGCTGCCAGAATTAATTCCAATTCTAATTGCAAGCCCATTATCACGACAGGCATTTACAACCTCTTCCGTAGATTTTACAGAGCCAATATTTCCAGGATTAATGCGGATAGCAGCTACATTACCTTTTATACATTCTAAGGCCAGATTATGGTCAAAGTGAATGTCTGCGACCAGCGGCATAGTCGTATTTTCGGCAATCATACAAAGCCCTTTTGCACTTTCCATATCAGGAACGGCAAAACGGACAATATCACAGCCCAGCATCTGCAATTCTGCTATTTCTTTTAAAATTCTGTCTAATTTTTGGGGATTTGATGGAATATCTGTGATAGATTCTTTCCACATTGTTTGAAGGCTGACCGGAGAGTCGCCCCCGATTGATATTCTTTTTGTTTGTCCCTTTCCACCCAAGTAAACTTTCTTTGTCATAGGTAAATTATACCATTAGTTTAAAACAAAAAAAAGGCAGAAATTGCCTGTATGGAGCCTCTAAAAACGCACATTCTAAGTCTTGCTATTTCCAAGACTTATAGATGCCCTATATAAAATGAGGATTTGGGCGTCCCGGCACAAAGTGCCGGCCGGGCTTTTGCGTTATAAAGTTTTTTGCCACTAAAAGTGGCAAAAAACTTTTCCGTTCAGCCACGCTTCGCGTGTCCGAACCGCTTCGCGGCTGCAATCCCTGACGCAGCCTTGAACCTGGAAAATTGCACTACGATACGAGTTCGTCAAGGCACGCTTCGCTTAAAGCCTTGACAAACTCGTTTCGCCTAGTTATCCGATAGGATACCGCGATACGAAGCGTCAAGGCACGTTCGCTTCGCTCACTCAAGGCCTTGACATCTTCGTTTCGCATAATTATACGATAGTATAATTATGCGATCATCGAGAATACCATTGAGAACAAGGCTACTGATTCGCAGAGACCTACTACCATGATGTACTGGGCAAAGCCTTTGCCTGTTTCACCTAGGGCGTCTGATGCGGCTGCACCGGCTTTTCCCTGGGCAATAGCTGAAAACATCATTGCCAAACCTGATGCAAGACCAAGACCGAGTGCCATACCTGGATTTTCTGCTCCAAGTGGCTTCAATTTAATATTCATCAAAAGGAAGCCGTAAATTGTCTGTGTCAAAGGGGCACCTGCAAAAACTGTCAAAATGAATGGAGCTGGTTTATTATTTGCGTAGCAACGTTTCCAAGCACCAATTGCACCTTGACCTGCAATTCCAATACCAATTGATGAACCAATAGCAGCAATACCCATACAAATTGCAGCACCGAGCATTCCAAAAAATTCCATATTTTTCTCCTTTAGCCAAATCTTAATGGCTTTTTCTATTCTTTTTTATCAGCAAATCTACGATTTACTTTTTTTCACTAAAAGGCTGGTATTTTTTCCCTGACCAGGAAACGCCAAGGTGTTGTGAGAATTCCAGTGTATTCAAACGAACCCCATGAACGATAACCGACAGAAGATTTAATACCATGTTTAATCCATGACCAAATGTCAGCAACAAAATTGCAGCAAGGAACAAAATTGCATGGCCCAGGATTGGGCCTGCCAATGTATTAACTGTATTTGAAATCGCAGCACCAGCCAAACCAACAGCCCACAAGCGGATGTAAGAAACAATATCCGAGAATACGTTTACAACCCCAAGCAAAACCGAAATGATATTTTTACAACTTTCAAGAATAGACTGTCCTATGTTTCCATCATAATTTGCAAACAGAAAACTCAGGGTAAAGCCCACAGCAATCATTGCAATTTCGATTTTTCCAACAGGAACAGGTCCGATATTTCCAGTCATAGGGAAAACATCAGAATTTACTACCATTGAAAGAACAATCCATAACATACCAATCAGCTGCATCAGAGAACCAATATCTCCCAAAGCTTTTACACAACGCTTTTCAGAAATATTTCTAGCAGTCGCCTTGATATGAGCAATAGAAAGTTGAATTAAGGCCAGAGCAAAACAGAAAATCTGCAGGTTCTGATCTTTTGTTAATCCAACACCTTCTTTTGTTACCCAGAAAGGAACCCACAAAGCATCTTCATAAGCCCCCGAAATCAGAGGAATAGAAAGTTTTGTAAGCCAGACTGGCAATTTGTCAGCCGCAATTCCAAACCAGGTACAAGTGACGGTTCCCCAAACCACGGTTGCAAGACCTAGTAAAAGAACCAACCCCAGCAATGGTGATGGTGATTTTTTGGCTTTTTTATTTTTTATCATCAAAATTAAGGCCACTACAGTTACAATTAAACCATAACCGCCATCACCAAAAATCATTCCAAAGAAAATCGTAAAGAATAGCAGGAACCAGCCTGAAATATCAAACTCGTTATAGCCCGGTACTGTTCCCAAGAAATCCGTAAGCGGATAAACCAGGCTCACAAATTTGTTATTTTTAAGTTTTGTTGGAACTTCTGCATCATCACGATCGGCATCTTCATAAGCCAAAGCCCAGTGATTTTCTTTACAGGTATTTTTGAAAGTTTCAATATCAGCTTTTGGAACAAATCCGCTAATCCAGGCCAAATCAGTTTCTGAACCGACAGTTTCATGCTCCATTCCAGCATTTACGTTTTCAAATTCAATATCAGATTCAAGTTTTTTCTTAAAATCAGCAATTGAATTAACGTATTTTGCATTTTCCTTAAAGAAAGCTTCAATTTCACCAATTTCAGCAGTATTTTTTTCGTTTTCTTCCTGCAGTTCATTAGTTGACAAACGAGGAAGAGGAACTTCAAAGGCTTCCGCCAGCAAATTTTCAGGACGGCCGTCACCACCATTGATAATCAAAAATCTAACAGTCTTTTTGTCACTATTTACAAGAAGTGTTTGGATTTGAGGAGCAATAGCATTATATTTATCAGCCGGAATTTCATACATCTTTAACTGAAGATTCTTGTCTTTGAGATACTGCATATCTTCAAGATTTACAGCCCCCCATTGAGCAAAACGATCCAGTTCATTTGCATTTGCCGAATTTTCATCAAGAAGCTGCTTTTTTCGTTCAGATTTAGAAACAATATCACTACAAAGTTTAATGACTTCATCATCTGACAGCGGGTGATTTTCATTTTTCTTCTGTTTAGGTTCTTTTATTTCACCTAAAATCGTTTCTGCAACATTGGCATTATTCGTATATTCTTTAAAAGCGGAAAGTTTTGCACTAGCACCTTCAACTTTTTCAAGATGAACAAGACCTATTTTTCGCAAATTTTTAAGAGCTTCTTCTTTTTCGCGGTTCAGAAGAACAAGCGAGACTTTCATCATTTCTTCAATCATTTACCAGCCTCCTCTTCTTCAACTTTTGCCTGCAATTTTTTCTTAGAAATTTTACTTCGAACTACCGCAGCAGTCTGTTCATCACCAAGATAAACAGATATTTTCTTAATATTAGCCTTAGTTTCAGGAATTTTGACTTTTTCAAA
>CAVFQN010000025.1:0-22199 GCA_963624615.1 Treponemataceae bacterium
AATTATTCAATTAGAAAAATCCACCCGACTTCATAATATAGGCAATCAGGGAAAATTTCTATATTGGGGAGCCTCTAAAAATTGCAATTTTTAGAGGCTCCCATAAAAATTATGATCAACTTGCTTTCATCAGCCAAAATGCAATAGAAAAACTTTTGTCTTTCACTTCCGCCTCAGAAGTTTTGAAAGAAGATTACGAGAACAAAAATGAAGAAAACTGTAGATGAAAAAATTTTAGAAAATTTTTATCAGGAAAATCTTGAGGAACGTTTGATTCCAGAAATTGCCAGGCTCAAAAATATTTCTTTGGAAGAAGCCTGTGATTTTTATTACAACAGTGATTTAGCAGAAAAGATTTATTCCGGAAAAAATGGCATACAATATTTGGATTACAAAGTTCTGGCAGAAATTGCCATAAGTATGGGCTAACGTGCCAGAAATAGCAGCACCTGCGTCCCCTTCGCTCTCGCGAAGGGTGTGTCCATTCCGCCCTAGTTCTCAATATTTAGCGTTGCTCTGTTAATTTGCACTTCCAACAAGGCACATCCACTCCGCTTCGCAACAAAGAACATCGCCGACGTACAATTTGCCGGCCTGTTTTATCATTTTTGAGCTTGTGCGGAGGTAGGTAATTTCCATTCGAGCCTTGTCTCCCGGACGAACCTGGTTGCGGAACTTTACTTTATCCAGGGTTGCGAAAAAGAAAAGGCTGTTGCCTGGAACAATGTTCTGGTAGCGAAGTGAAGCTCCGCCTGCCTGGGCCATTGTTTCGCACAAAATTACGCCTGGCACTACCGGATATTCTGGGAAGTGTCCTTTAAAAAAGAATTCGTTTTCGGTAAATGTGTGTTCACAAACACAACCTTTCTCGTCAGCAGAAATAATTGCATCCACAAATAAAAAAGGTTCGCGATGTGGTAAAAGTGATTTTATATCAGTTGTTAAAGCCATGTTTTTCCTCCAAAAAATTAATTGGGGCTCTACAAATTGCACCAGAGCCACCCCCAGGCAAATAGCAGCCCTGGAACGTAAATTCCCAGCCCCAAGGTAAATGGTAGCCCCGAAAAGTAAATCTCCAGCCCTCTAGGTAACCGGCAGCCCTGAAATGTAAATCCCCAGTCCCCCAGGTAAATGGTAGCTCCGGAATGTAAATCCTAAGCCACCAAGATAACCGCCAGAGCCAGAAATCAAACTAATCCTTAAACTTCTTTATGATAATTGCGCCATTATGACCGCCAAATCCGAATGTTGCAGACATAGCAGCGTCGATATTTCCTTCTACGCCCTTGTTTGGAACGTAATCCAAATCACAACCGCCTTCAATATCCTGTTCGTCCAGGTTGATTGTAGCCGGGAAGAAACTGTCATTAATTGCTTTTACACAAATCATTGCTTCAATTGCACCTGTCGCACCAAGACAGTGGCCATGCATTGATTTTGTCGAAGAAATCTTCAACTTGCGGGCATTTTCTTCACCAAAAGCCTTTTTAATCATATTTGTTTCTGAAGGATCGTTGATTTTTGTTGAAGTTCCGTGTGCGTTGTAATACTGAATTTCTGATGGATCCATTCCAGCGTCTTTCATTGCCCGGGTCATACATTTTGAACCACAAACTCCATCAGGATTAGGAGATGTAAGGTGATAACCATCACAAGAAGCACCATAACCCGCAACTTCCGCATAGATTTTTGCACCGCGGGCTTTTGCATGTTCGTATTCTTCCAAAACGAGGATTGCAGAACCTTCACCCATTACAAAACCGTTACGATTTTTGTCAAAAGGACGGCTTGCTTTTGTCGGATCATCATCAAATCCCTGAGAAAGGGCGTGCAAAACTTCAAAACAAACAATCGAAAATCCGTTGATTGTAGATTCTGCACCACCGCCAAGAACGACATCACAACGACCAGAGCGAACCATATCAAAAGCAGCTCCCAGAGCATCAGTTCCAGAAGAACAGGCAGTTGCAACAACCTGAACAGGTCCGTGACAGCCAAAATGAATTGCAATATTTCCGCCAACTTCATTTGGAATCAAAAGTGGAATAGCCATAGGATTTGTTTTTACACAGCCAGATTTGTAATAAGAAATACAACTTGCCTCTGTTACTTCAAAACCGCCAATTCCGACTCCCAAAACTACGCCGGTTTCGTCCAAAACTTCTGCATTTCCCATAAGTCCTGAATCATCTAAAGCCATTTTTGCAGCAGCCACGCCAAACTGGGTAAAACGAGCCATTTTCCTAGCTTCTTTTGAATCCATATACAAAGATGGGTCAAAGTTTTTTACTTCTGCCGCATAGTGAACCTTGTTATTTGCAGCATCAAAATGAGTGATTTTTGCAATTCCACTCTTTCCTTCTTTAATTCCAGCCCAAGTTTCGTCAACCGAGTTTCCAAGAGGAGTTACAGCTCCCATTCCAGTAATTACAACACGTCTTTTTTCCATGATAATTTTCCTTATTTTATATTCTTAGCACCCCATACCACCGTCTACGCCAATAACCTGGCCTGTGATATATGTGCTTAAATCGGAAGCCAGAAACAAGGCTGCATTCGCAATATCCTCTGGCTTACCAGGCCGCTTCAACGGAACTGATTCAATCATTGCATTTTTCAAATCATCCTTTAAAACCGCCGTCATATCTGTTTCAATAAAGCCCGGAGCAATGCAGTTTACCCGGATTCCACGTCCCCCAACTTCTTTTGCCAGAGCTTTAGAATAAGCAATCAGACCGCCTTTGCTGGCAGCGTAATTTACCTGACCACCCTGACCGTGAATGCCCACAATCGAAGACATATTGATGATAGAACCAGACCGAGCCTTGAGCATTGCATTTGAAACAATCTGACTTACAAGAAAAGAGCCTGTAAGGTTTACGTTCAAAACAGCCTGCCAGTCTTCCATCTTCATTCTAAAAGAAAGGCCGTCCCTGGTAATTCCTGCATTATTTACAAGAACATCAAAATTGCCAGCCTGGACCAGGGCAGCTTTTACAACTTCTGTAAGCTGACCGGCATTTCCTACATCAGCACAAATTTCGTGAAAGCTTGTACCATGGCTCTGTGCCAGGCTTTCCAGTTCAGATTTTGCAGCAGAAGGTTTTGAACAAAGCCCCCAAACTTCTGCCCCATTTTCCAGGAATTTTTCAACAATCTTACGCCCGATTCCCCGGCTGGAACCAGTAACCAGTGCTTTTTTATTTTCAAGAAGATTCATAAAAAGTCCTCACTAAAGTCAACTTCCGGGCAGCCCAGTGCAAATGACCGCCCCCACAAGGTGCATAAAAGCCCGCCTAGGTCTGTCCTACATCACTCTACAAGTTAGCCAGAGTTTCCGCAGAGTTAACATCACTACACTTCAACTCATCACCATAACCAGACTTAGCCCAAAGCCCAGACAAAACCTTACCAACCCCAG
Organism: Treponemataceae bacterium; assembly: GCA_963624615.1. Lineage (GTDB taxonomy): Bacteria > Spirochaetota > Spirochaetia > Treponematales > Treponemataceae > Treponema_D. The sequence continues at coordinate 3,422 of CAVFQN010000025.1, forward strand.
GTTCAAGCAAAACCCATTCATTATCTTTATCAGCAAGAATCAAATCATTCAAAACTTTTTCTTCATCAGTCCAGCGAACAGGATTTGTCAAATGCAAAACCGCATTCTTTTTAATTTCAGAGCCGCTGATTGCCTGAGAGCCTGTCACATTACTAAAAAGTGTGATTGCAGGATCTTTAAACTCAACATCACTAATAGCCTTTTCAAAATTATCAGCAGCCTCCTGCATTAAAGGACAATGGAAAGGTCCAGCCACAGCCAGGCGGAGAGCTCGGCGAGCCCCAGCTTCTTTTGCCTTAGCTTCAAGTTCAGTCAAAGCATCAGCAGTTCCAGAAACAACAGTCTGAACTGGAGAATTCAAGTTCGCAGCATAAGCATCTTTAATTCCGCCAGCCAGATCAGAAACCTGGTCAGGAGAAAGACCAATTACGGCAGTCATACCAGGTGCGTGACCTTCATTAGCCTTAGCAATATTTTCGCAAGTTGCCTGCATGATAAGCCCTCTCTGGCGGACAACTTTAATTACATCTTCAAAAGACAAAACTCCAGCCGCATACAAAGCCGGGAATTCTCCAAGGCTAAATCCCATAGCAGCAGAAGGTTTAATTCCCTTTGTTTCCAAAACCTTCATCACAGCAAGGGAAGCCGTTGTAATAGCCAGCTGACTGTTATCACTACGACTCAATTCAGCCTGATCCGATTCCCACAAAAGTTTTGGCATATCAAGGCCAGTAATTTTAGAAACTTCATCAACAAGTTTGCGAGCTTCCGGATAAGCATCACAAATATCTTTAATCATACCAGGAACTTGAGCGCCCTGCCCCGGAAATAAAAATGCATATTTTTTCATAGCCAACCTCTTATAAAACAAAATGACACTTTTTGCACTTTTTGTCAATGTATTAAATTTTAGATTTAGGAGGGGGAAGTCTCCCCCTCGCGCCAGCCACGCAAGCGTGTCTTCTGCTACCCCCTCTGCGGGGGACTTCCCCCCGCAACGCCCCCGCTAACTTCTTCTTTGTAAATTTTCCGCGAGCCTTTCGAAGAAAAAATCGATAGTGAGCGAAACGAACGTACAAGATCTCCTCCCCATTTTTTTCAATTTACATCATATTTCCCTACAAAAAATCACTATAAATGATATAATATACTGTCAAAAAAAAATTCAGGAGGAATTTATGACAGTTGAAAAAGCTATAAAAGCACTAAAACAAATGAAAGTTACATGTGCTCCAACAGTGTTGGAAGAACTCGACTTCACAATCGAAGTTCTTGAAAAACTTGAAAAAGCAGGCGTTAAAGAACCATTAAACGCCGATTTCACAAAACTTAACTAAAAAGGATGGATTTTTTAAAATGGTTGGAACATTTTGGGCTTTAGTCCCAGCAATCGTGGCCATTGTCTTGGCTCTCTGTACAAAGGAAGTTTATTCTTCCCTCTTTATTGGAATTGTAATTGGTGGCGTTTTTTATGCAATCGACGCAGCATCGGGTTTTACAGGATTTTTGACCCACGTTTTCAATGACGGCCTTGTTTCGTCACTGGCAGATTCATACAACGTTGGTATTTTAATCTTCCTGGTTGTCTTGGGAGCTATGGTTGCCCTTATGAACAAAGCAGGCGGTTCTGCAGCTTTCGGAAACTGGGCAAAAAAACACATCAAATCAAAAGTTGGTGCCCAGTGTGCTACAATTTTACTTGGTATTTTGATTTTTATTGATGACTATTTTAACTGTCTTACAGTTGGTTCTGTCATGAAGCCTGTTACAGACAAATACGGCGTTTCTAAAGAAAAATTGGCTTATATCATCGACTCTACAGCCGCTCCAGTTTGTATCATCGCCCCAATTTCTTCCTGGGCAGCAGCAGTTGCAGGATTCGTAACTGAAGGCGAAAACGGTATCGCCCTTTTCTGTAAGGCAATTCCTTTCAACTTCTACGCAATTCTTACTATTGTAATGATGTTTGCTATGGTATTTATGAAGTTTGAATACGGTGAAATGTCTAAATACGAAAAAGCAGTTGAAGTTATGAACGGAGCCGCAGACGAAGTTGCTGATGAAAATACGAAAGGTAAAGTTTGCGACCTTGTTGTTCCTATCATTGTTCTGATTGTTTTGTGCGTAATCGGTATGATTTATTCTGGTGGCTTCTTTACAGCCCAGACTGCAGATGAAGCTGGAAATATGATTAAAAATGAATCTTATTTGAACTTTATCGAAGCTTTTTCACATTCAGATGCTTCTGTAGGTCTGGTACTTGGTTCTTTTGGTGCTTTAATCATCACAATCATTTACTACATGATTCGAAAAGTTCTTTCTTTCAAGGCTTCAATGCTCTGTATTCCAGACGGCTTCAAAGCAATGGTTCCAGCCATTATGATTTTGACCCTGGCTTGGACTCTTAAAGCTATGACAGACAGCCTTGGTGCAAAAGACTATGTTGCAGGGCTTGTTCAGGCAAGTGCCGGCGGATTAAAACTCTTCCTTCCAGCAATCGTATTTATTATTGCCTGCTGTCTGGCATTCGCAACCGGAACTTCTTGGGGAACATTCGGTATTTTAATTCCAATTTGTATCGCAGCATTCCCATCTGGCTCACTCAGAATCATTTCAATTTCTGCTTGTATGGCAGGGGCAGTTTGCGGTGACCACTGTTCACCAATTTCTGATACTACAATTATGGCTTCGGCAGGGGCCCAATGTGACCACGTAAACCACGTTTCTACCCAGTTGCCATACGCTTTCACAGTTGCAGGAATTTCATTCTTCACCTACATCGTTGCGGGTCTTACCCAGAACTTAAACATTGTAGTCAGTGCAATCATTTCATGGATTTTTGGACTTGCAGCTCTTTTCGGTGTCCTTCTCTTTATGAAGAAAAAGACAGCAAGTAAAGTTACCTCTAAAAAGTAAAACTTGCGTGAGCGCTGGGAGGGGCGGCGAAGCCGGCCACCGCAGCCCCAAGCCACGTGTGGCTTGGGGTGAGGAGGCTGAGCGTTAGCGAACCCCGGACATAGCGACCCGGAGTGAGCGGGAGCGAACGGAGGGGCACGCCCTTGCTCCTAATCTTCTATTGTAAATTGCTATTGTAAAATAGCCCCTTTATCGGCGGAGCTTACAAGTTTTGCGTAGCGGGCCAAATAGCCGGTTTTGACTTTTGGCTCTGGGGCAACCCAACGGGCCTTACGCTCTGCCAATTCCTGGTCAGAAACCTGCAGATTTATTTTGTAGTTGTTGATGTCCAGTTCTATCAAATCACCTTCTTCAACCAAAGCAATTGGCCCACCAACGGCAGCTTCCGGAGAACAGTGGCCAAGACTTGCGCCTCGGGTCGCCCCGGAAAAACGTCCATCAGTAATCAGGGCTACATCTTTATCCAGGCCTTGACCTGCAAGTGCTGCAGTTACAGCCAGCATTTCCCTCATACCAGGTCCGCCCTTTGGACCTTCATAACGGATAACAACGACATCCCCTTTGTGAATCTGCTGTTTTTGAACCGCTTCCATGGCTTCCGATTCGTCATTGAAAACCCTGGCAGGGCCAACGTGATGAAGCAATTCTTTTGCACAAGCCGAACGTTTTACGACAGTTCCGTTTGGTGCAAGATTTCCAAACAAAATTGCAAGTCCACCGTTTTCGCTAAAAGGATTTTCGATTGGACGCAAAATTTCAGGATTACGATTTTTTACCCCTTTCAGATTTTCAGCAATAGTTTTGCCTGTTGCAGTAATCAAAGAAGTGTTGATTAAATTCTTTTTTGCCAGTTCTGCAAGAACAGCCTGAACCCCGCCCGCATCATTTAATTCGCACATAAATGTGTGACCGGCAGGAGCCAGGTGGCAGAGGTTTGGAGTTCTGTTAGAAATTTCGTTTACTTCGTGGAGGTCAATTTCCAGGCCGGCTTCGTGGGCAATTGCAGGAACGTGGAGCATTGTGTTGCTGGAACAGCCCAGAGCCATATCGGCAGTGAGGGCATTTCGGAAATTTTCCGCAGTCATCATCTGGCGGGCGGTAATTCCATTTTTATAAAGATTCATGACCGCCATACCAGCGTGTTTTGCCAGGGCAATTCTATCCCCGGTTACTGCCGGAATAGTTCCGTTTCCAGGTAGCCCCAATCCCAAAACTTCGGTCAGGCAGTTCATTGAATTTGCTGTAAACATTCCAGAACAGGCACCACAGCCAGGACAGGCACAATGTTCCATTTCTTTAAGCTGGTCTTCGTTGATTTTTCCAACGGCAAGTCCCCCTACCGCTTCAAACATATCAGTTAAAGAAAGATTTCTGCCAGAATAAGGATTTGATGGATCATTTCCCGGCAAATGTCCAGGCATCATCGGGCCGCCAGAAACAAATACAGTTGGCAAGTCCAGGCGGGCTGCGGCCATCAGCATACCAGGAACAATTTTGTCGCAGTTAGGAATCATAACAAGGGCATCAAATTGATGGGCTTTTGTAAGGCATTCCACAGAGTCGGCAATAAGTTCTCGGGTAACCAGGGAATATTTCATTCCTTCGTGGCCCATGGCAATTCCATCACAAACCCCGATTGCAGGGAATTCGATTGGAGTTCCCCCTGCCATTCTAACCCCGGCTTTTACCGCCTCGGAAATGCGGTCCAGTTCAATATGTCCCGGGATAAGTTCGTTTTTTGCACAAATAATTCCGACTAAAGGCTGGGCTAATTCTTCATCAGTATAACCTGAAGCATAAAACAGAGAACGGTGAGGAGCACGTTCAGAACCTTTTTTGCAATTATCACTTTTCATATTTGCCTCTTATAATTTTTTTTCAAGGGCATCTCTAAAAATTGCAATTTTTAGAGATGCCCTCAAGTTTCTATTCCGTATCCCTGATAACCAGTTTAATCAAAGTGTCGGTTTTTACAGTTATACGTTTTCTCTGATCATTCAATTCATCTTTATCCAAAGAAATTCTGGATTCCTGGCAGATTTTTTTACAATAATCAGAAAGCCCGGCAGGACTTGCAGCCTGGCAGGCAAGAATTACATTTTTTTTGGTCATGTAGTGGAAATAGAACTGCATAAATTCGTCGTTATCGAGGGGAAGTCCATGCAGCAAAATTACATGGCGAAAGTCATGAATTCTGGCAAAAGTTTTGCAGCAGGCTATAAGTTTTGGCCCAAAATCTTTATTTCCCTTTTCGTCTGTAAGGAGATTTTCTGCAATCACAAATAAATCAGGATCATCTGGAACCTGACCGGCCGGTTCAAAATCCAGTTCCTTACTAAATTCAACCGAATCCATCAGGATTTTTGCCTTTTTATCCAGGGCATTTACATCAACTTCCGAATCAGTTTTTGCATAGGCTTCTTCTTCATTTTTTGAAAACAATTTTTCCAGTTCATCATTTGTCACAGCCACATTCTGGTCAATTTTTGGAGCGTCATCTTCCATTACTTCCATTGTCTGGGCAATAACGACCGATTCTTCCTGGCTCAAGCCAACGTCAGCCAGGCCTTCTTCGCGTTTCTTTTCATCACCCATAATATCTGCCAGCATTGAATCAATTTTGTTCTCTTCCATTTCTTTTTTTTCCTCTTTTTCTTCTATATTTTCAAGATTTTTTTCATTTTCATTCTGATTATCAGCCATCAAGACCGACTCTTCATCACTAGCTCCGATTTCGGCACTGAAAAATGTATCATCATCTTCCCATTCGTCATCATCACTTTCTTCAATCGGTTCATCATCAACATTATCTTTAAAAAAGTCTACTTTCTGATTTTGAACCCTGTAAGCTTTGACCAGAACTTTATCACCATTTTCTGTGTGCATACAAAGAGAGCCGTCATCATCACTCACAAAGAAAATCTCACTTTGACCATCAATTCTGATATTGTGGATAGAATTACAGCCGGCAAAAGCATTTTCCGCAATTTTTTTCAAACTTGCTGGAAAAACAACGCTTTCAAGCCTGCTGCAATTTGCAAGAGCAGAATCTTCAATTTCTTCAACAGTATTTGGAATTATCAGAGATTTGAGCGTCGAACAGCCGGAAAGCAGATTTTTAGCCAGTTTTTTGATTCCAGCCCTAAAAGGAATTTCTTCCAGGGAAGAACAATCTTTAAAAAGCCCTTCCGGAAAATCTGATAAAGATGTCGGCATGGTCACTTTGTAAAGCGAAGAACAGCCCTCAAAAAGATAAGACGGCAAATCGGTAAGACTTGCAGACAATTTTACGGTTTCCAGTTTTTTTGAATTTGCAAAAAGTCTGGCTCCCAAATGTTTTACTGAATCAGGAATTGAAACAGACTGATAAGGACAATCTGTAAAAACTTCGTCATCAATGGCTTGAGCCCCGTAAGGAATTCTGCCTGCAAAACTTGCAGATGAATCGTCCACGCCCAGAACTGTGTGCAGGTCTGGGGTGTAAAGTAATCCGTGTTTTTTTATGTAAAGTTCACTCATATATTGCTAGTAATTTTAACACAGTAAGGGAGATTTGTCGCACAAATTAAGGGCAAAGTTACCCCTAAAAATTGCAACTTTTAGAGGTTCACTTAAGGGCAGAATTAGCTTTTTGACCTTAGATTTTTGAAACGACTAAATCGCCCATTTCCTTAGTTCCCACAAGTTTTCCCTGAGCCTTTACTGCGTCCAGGTCTCCGGCAATATCCCCAGTTCTCCAGCCCTGGTCCAAAACTTCGTTAACTGCATTTTCAATTGCCTTGGCTTCTGTTTCGAGTTTGAAATCATAACGCAAAAGCATTGCAGCAGACAAAATTGTTGCCAGAGGATTTGCAAGATTTTTTCCTGCAATATCAGGGGCAGAACCATGAATTGGTTCGTAAAGACCAGGGCCAGTTCCATCACCAAGGGAAGCAGAAGCCAACATTCCGATTGAACCTGTAATCTGGCTTGCTTCATCAGAAAGAATATCACCGAACATATTTGAAGTTGCAATTACGTCAAACTGACGAGGATTGCGAACCAACTGCATAGCGGCGTTATCAACATAAAGATAATTCAATTCTACATCTGGATACTGTGGGTGCATTTTTTCGGCTACACTTCTCCAAAGTCTGGAGGTGTTCAAAATATTTGCCTTATCAACAAGAGTCACCTTTTTTTTGCGGCCTTGGGCTGCTTCAAAAGCCAATTTCAAAATTCTTTCAATTTCCGGCACAGAATATGCTTCTGTATCCCAGGCAGCACTTTTATCTTCATTAAAACCGCGATCACCAAAATAGATACCGCCAGTCAATTCGCGGACAATCAAAATATCCAGCCCCTGACCTATGATTTCATCTTTGAGAGGGCAGGCAGCTTTAAGTTGGGGGAAAATTACAGCCGGACGGAGGTTTGCAAAAACTTTAAGACCACCGCGCAAAGCCAAAAGACCTTTTTCCGGGCGGAGGGAAGGTTCAACATTATCCCATTTTGGACCACCGACAGCCCCCAAAAGAACTGCATCCGAAGATTTACAAAGTTCAAGCTGTTCTTGAGGGAGAGGCTGGCCGAACTGGTCGATTGCAGAACCGCCAGCCACAATTTTTTTGTAATTGAATTTGTGACCATATTTTTTTGCAACTGCATCCAAAACCTTTACGGCTTCACCAACAACATCAGGACCAATTCCGTCCCCAGGAATTAAAGCAATAGTTTTTTCCATTTCAAAACCTCTAAATTATTTTTTGATACCTTTTTTCAATATCGTGAATTAATTTGTATTCAAAAGAATCTGACAGGGCAATCCAGGAAGCTTCAATCACGTCCGAAGAAACACCGATTGTAGTCCAGCGGATTTCCCCGTCGGTTGATTCAATAATTACGCGAACTTTAGAAGCGGTCGCAGATTTGCCGTCCAAAACACGAACTTTATAATCAACAAGGCGGATTTTGGAAACAAGGGGATAAAAACGCTCCAGAGCCTTGCGGAGGGCAATATCCAGGGCATTTACAGGACCATCTCCTTCCCCCGCCGTAATTTCAATCTGGCCGTCAACTTCGACCTTAATCTGGGCACAGGAATTTACCCCTTCTTCCGGCCGCGGATTTGAACCATTTGTCTGATAGTAGTGGAGTTTAAAAAATGGCTGGTATTTTCCTACCAGTTTACGAACCATGAGTTCAAAAGAACCGTCTGCCCCTTCAAACTGAAAGCCTTCGTGCTCCAATTCTTTGACCCGGTCACAAATTTCCCCCACAACGGCGTCAGTTTTTTTGACATTTGGGAAAAATTTGCGGATTTTTTCTATTATCATTGATCGACCGGCAACCTCACTCATCAGGAAAACCCGATTATTTCCCACAAGTTCCGGAGAAATATGTTCATAAGCTGATGGATTTTTTAACACAGCGTCAATGTGCATTCCGGCTTTATGGGCAAAAGCGTTGGCTCCAATAAAAGGCATTTGTGGGTTCAAACTCAGATTTGTGATTTCGGCAACTTCCTTGCAAACTGATGTAAGAAGTTTCATTTTTTCTTCCGGGATACAGGCAAAACCCATTTTACACTGCAAATCCGGAATAATAGCAGAAAGATTGGCATTTCCTGTGCGTTCGCCAAAACCCAGCAAAACTCCCTGAACGTGAATCGCACCTTCCTGAACGGCAACCAGGGAATTTGCAACCGCAAGACCACAATCATTATGGGTGTGAATTCCGATTTTTACTTTAGAGCCAAAAGTTTTTACAACATCGCGAACCGCATTTTGCACCTGGTCAATCATGGAACCGCCACGAGTTTCGCAAAGGCAGAGAACTTCTGCCCCACCGTCCACTGCAGCCTGCAAAGTTTTTATAGCATAGTCTTTATCTGCCTGGTAACCTGTAAAAAAATGTTCAGCGTCATAAAAAACGTGCCTGCCATTTTGAGTAAGATAACGGCAAGAATCCTGAATCATCTGCAAATTTTCTTCAAGGCTGGTTTTGATGATGTCCGTAACCTGAAAATTCCAGGATTTTCCAAAAATTACGACATAATCAGTTCCAGCGGCAAGCAAGTTTTGGATATTTGAATCGTGTTCGCAGGAAATATCCTTGCGACGGGTAGAACCAAAAGCACAGATTTTTGCATTTTCAAAAGAAATTTTCTGCACTTCCTGGAAAAATTCCATTTCTTTAGGATTAGAGCCAGGATTTCCAGCTTCGATATACTGAACACCAAGTTTGTCTAAAGCCTGACAAATGTGGATTTTATCCTGAACTGAATAACTAATTCCTTCGCCCTGAGCACCGTCTCTCAAAGTTGAATCAAGAATATCTATTTTTTGCATAGGTCTATTATAAAGATATGGGGAGGAAGTTTAAAGAGACTAAAGTTATAAAACTATACTAAATTTTTAAGGAAGCTGGTGGGAAAATGCGGGCAGAGCGTGGAGCAGTTTAGCCACCGCAGGCTGGGCCGGAAGAACTAGAAAAATTCTGAGCGGGCTGGAAATTTTGGGAATTTTCCTGTCACCGACTGACCGGCTTAGCCGAGGAGGCCGAGCGTTAGCGAGCTGCGGAAGGCGATTAGGTGTCGAATCTGCCCTAAAATTCTTCCGGGCTGATAAAATGCATAATTTCTCCGCTTTTAGGATGGCGGAAGGTGATTTCTCTGGCATGAAGCATAAGTCGCTCGCCATTTTCGCAGGAACCGTACAGGCTGTCGCCCAAAATCGGGAGATTAAGGCCATGAGGGGCGGAAGCCGCAAGGCGAAGCTGGTGGGTACGGCCTGTTTTTGGGGAAAATTCGATTTTTGTCACCAGTTTTTCCCTACCAGTTTGAGGATTTCGCCATTTTTTGACCCCGATTTTTTTCCAATCGGTTATTCCAAGCTTTCCATTTTCGGGATCATAAATCTGATGGGGGCGATTTTCCACATCCAGGCGGAATTTTAATTCCAGATGGCCGGCTCCCTGGCCCCGCAGATTTTCCCCCCGCAAAATTCCGTCCAAAAGAGCGACATATTTTTTGAGAACCTGGCCGTCAGCAAATTGTTTTTCCAAAATTTTGTGGGAAGCCTTATTTCTAGCCAGAATTAAAATCCCGGAAGTTTCCATGTCCAGGCGGTGAACGGCTGGCTGATTAATGCAATCAGGAAAAAGATTTTTAATCCGGCTTTCCACGCAATCAGATTTTTCGGGTCCAAGCCCCGGAACGGACAAAAGCCCGGCTTCTTTATTGACCACAAAAATATCATTATCGCGGTAAAGGATTTCCAGCCCCAAAATTGAAGGCAAAATATAGCCGCACCGTTCATCGCAAGGGGGATAGGACTGGCCGTTTTTTTTGTTTTTTGTGTCTGATCCAAAATAGATTTCGTCCATACTGATAATTTCAAGGCCATTTTCAAAGGCATAATTCAAAAGTTTAGGGGCACAGCAGTCGCCGGTTCCGGTCGGGGGCAAATGATCGCCATGTTTTTTGATTATTTCGTTCAAGGTGATTTTTTTGCCGTCAAAGCGGGTGAAATTGTAGAGTGAAAAAACTTTTGCGAGGGAAATATCGGTCAGTTCCCGGCGGATTTTGATGAGGGTGGATTTTTCTTCGGAAAGATTTTCTTCACCAAGGTTCTTGTTCGTAACGGTAGGAGAATTTTCTTCATCGGTGGGAATTTTTCCTTCACCATCAGAGACATTCCCCTCCAACCATTTAATTTTTTCCGTCAGCAGGTGGATTTCCCTGTCATTTTGAGCCAGAGCCTGGCTGATTTCTTCCGCCCCCACAATCGATTCAACAAAAACCACATCCGGATTTCCGCAAAATCTGTCAAATCCCCACAATCCGCCTTGACAGGCTCCCAAATCCCCTGCCAGATTTCCACTTTCAGCCACAAGTTTCTTACTATTTCCGCTGGTAGCAAATAAAAGTTTTCTCTTCTGGCTTTTTGAATCCCAGGCAACCAGGCAGCCCACCATCAAGCCCTGACCTTTTCGCTCCAGGCTTTCTTCCGCGACCTGCTGCAGCAAAAACTGGCCGTCTTGGATTTTTTCTATCAGACTGAGGCAATAGTGACGGGCAAGTTCTTGTGGAAAAGGTGGAAACATTTTCTTTGATTTCAGTTTTTTCCCCCCGAAAATTGCACTTTTTAGGGAGGGGGCTTATGAATTACTTCAAATTACGGATTTCGACAGAAGCATCTTCTTTAGAAATAAAAACAATCGGCTTATTCTGAGTAAAAAGTCCTGTTTCTACGACGCCAACAATCGAATTGATTTTTGCTTCCATTTCTGGCACGTTGATTGGCTTTTCCCAGGTGCAGTCCAAAATCTGGTTACCGTTATCGGTGATTACAGGACCACATTTGCGAACACCTTCCCTCAAAACGCATTTTGCTCCCATGGCATTCAAGGCATTGGTAACTGGTACACGGGCTTCTCCAATAATTTCTACAGGAACAGGGAATTTTGTCCCGATTGTCTGAACTGATTTTGAAGAATCTGCAATTACAACAAAAATTTTGGAATTATATTCAACAATCTTTTCGCGGACATGGGCAGCCCCACCACCTTTTATACAGTTGCAGTCTGGGTCAACTTCATCAGCTCCATCAATAGCCAAATCCAGCTGGCCACCAATAATTCTGTCATTCATAGAATAAACTGGAATTCCGTAATCCTGGCAGGCGTTTTGTGTCTGAAAACTCGTGACAACCGCCTTAATATCCTGCAAATCGCCATTTTTGATATGTTCAGCCAGACGTTTTACGGCAGGCATAGCAGTAGAACCTGTTCCAAGCCCAATTTTCATTCCAGAAAAAATCAGGCCTTTTTCTATTAATGTGTCAATTGCAGTGTTTGCAACCAGGATTTTTTGTTCAGATTGTGAAAGTCCCATTTTTAAGCCTCTTTATTATTTAGGTTGCCTCTAAAAATTGCAATTTTTAGAGGCAACTTTGAAAATGCGCACATTCTAAGTCTTGCTATTTCCAAGACTTAGAATGTGCAGGCATCTCTGAAAAAGCATCGAAGATGATTTTTCAGAGATGCCCTTTATATTCTTTACCTGTGAACAATTTAAATTGCTCATAAGTTTGGTATTCCAACATCCTGTTTCCGTTGCAAGTTCTACAACCAGCAAGAGACGCTCTTTTCATCAACGGAGTGATTGCAGGGTAACAAGTCAAATCAAACAAAAGTTCGTTTCCCCTGAAAGTGTAAAATGGAATAGGGTCATTTTGTTCAAGCCCTGAAGTATCCCCATTTTCTGCAGGCTTTGTTCCAACCGGTGTTGCCTGAATTATCAAAGTTGAATATTCATCAAGTTTTTCTACGCAGTAAGGGTCAAGCTGGCAAACCTCATAACCGTATTTATCGGCCAGGAATTGTGCATGTTCAATTGTCCTGTTGAAAATACAAACTTTTGCCCCCATCTGCCTTAAAACATAAACGATTGCCTTTGCAGAAGCACCGGAACCAATCACAGCAATTTTTTTGCGTTTTAAGCTCATCTTTCCAAGAAAATCATCAAGGGCAAGTTTAAAAGCAAGAGCTTCTGTATTATATCCGGACCAATTATTATTTTTTCTAACCAAAGTATCGCAAGCACCAATCTGCATTACTTCCGCCGACTGCTCATACAAATAGTACATAACTGCTTCTTTATATGGACTTGTGACGGCAAGCCCCTTAAATCCCATTTGCTGACAGAAATTCAGAGCTTCGGAAATCATAGTTGAGCGGACAGGAAGATAAACCGCATTTAGCCCCAATTTTCTAAAACCAGAATTCTGAATATCCAGACTCCACTCTTCCTGCAAAGGCCAGCCTGTAATTCCATAAAGAGCCGTATTCCGGCTTATATTTTTAAAATTGTAAAGTTCGTTCAGCATAACCGGATCGATATGACCAATCGCACTTGTATTTCCAAGCATTTCTTCCGGCGAAACATAAGTCAAATAAGAATTTGCGTAAGTTGATAAAACCCTTGACGGGAAACCTTCCGCCCCCATTGCACAAAAAATATGGTCATACTGGGTCATCAATTCGCCTTCTTTAAACATATTCAAAACATCAGAAAGGGAATGAGGCATAAAGGCAATTTTTGGGATTTCGTAACCTGTTTTTCGCATAAGATTGCAACGCTCCCGCAAATTCAAAACAGGTTCGGTCATATTGTGATAACTTCTGATAATTCTAACTCCAAAAGCCATAGCCGCATCCTGCATGCTAGGGATATGGTAGTCTTCTTCAAAATCTACGTAGGCAAAATTTTTTGATTTATCCGGGTCGGCAAAGGCAAGGGCCCGCCCAAAAAGATTTGTTCTGGAAAATTCTCCGCCAGTAAAAAGACCGCCATCAACATCCCGCCTTATGGTAAGGATACAAGGCAGGTTGATTAAAGCCGGGAACCTTTTTACGTAAAGCTGCTCTTCTTCATTCAGATGATCAACTCTAAGTTCAACTAAATCAATCTGCTTACCGTATTTTTTTACCAGTGCCAAATCCTCTTGCAGAGTTTTTCCTGTAAGAGTCATACAAATTAAGGGCGGATTCATAAGTCACCTTTTTTAATTTACAGATTTTCGTGCAACAACTTTATCAACAACCGACAAAGTCAATCTAGTTCCACTTGGCACTGCATAAGGAATTGTTACATTTCCACCAGGGTGATTAAAACTTACGATCGTATAAGAATCCCCCTCAACAGGCTGGGCTTCAAGTTTCATAGGAACAGGATAAGGATAATCTGCCAGTTTTTCTGTGAAGATTCCATAAACGTTGTCATTCATCACACCTTCCGGCATAGCCATTTCGACTGCAACTCTTGTGTAATTTGGAACATATTCGCTGTCAAAATTCTGCTGGCTCACAACACTTCCAGGCTTTTCTTCATCACTTGCAATATGACTTGTAATATCAAATACCAGTTTACTTCTGGTGATTGTCTGGAGCAGGTCATTTACAGACTGTCCGACAACCCAAGGAGCTCTTGTATTTTCGTAATTAGGACCTCGGCTCACAACCAGTTGAACTGTCACAGGCTGAGAAATGCTAGTTCCGGCAGGTGGATCCTGTTCCAGAATTGTACCAGCGTCGCTCGTATCAGGCTTGTATTCAGGCTGGGCAAGGACAATAAGAGGATGGGTTTGACCGGCAAACAAGGTCTGCAATCTCATTTGAACATCGTCAAGGGTCATTCCAACATAATCTTCAACTTTATCAACAATAACTCCCCGGCTCACCACCAGCGAAACCCGGCTATAACCTTTTACAATAGCCCCAGCTTCCGGCGACTGTTCCAAAATTGTCCCTTCATCACCAGGCAAATCCGAATAACGCAGGTTAATTTTAGGATAAAGTTCCTTGACCTGCATCTCCAAAAGGGCGTCTTCCAGGCTTTTTCCGACAACATTCGGTACCAAAACTTTTTCTGGCCCCTGAACGTTATTAAAGAAAACGACACATGTCACAAAAACCATCACAATAAATGCAGAAATACAAGTGATGATAAGAGCCGGCATATTTGACTGGAGTTTTTCATATTCCTGGCCAAATTTTACGCCAAAATGATGGGCTTTTCTTTCTTTACTCATTTTTTTTCCTTGCTGATTGCAACACTCCACGCTTTATTCTAACACAGTTCCCACAAAATCACGGGCACCATTCATAAAATCTTTATAAGTCATGACTTTCTTGCCCTGCCTCTGCAAAAGAGTAACAACAAGAACGCCATTTCCAGTTTTTATGTAAATTCCTTCGCTTTTCACAAAAGAAATTACCTGCCCCGGCTGGATTTTCCCAGTTCCAGGATTTTCCCCTGCCCCAGAAGATTTTTCCGTCATCAGAAGAGAATTTTCCGCCCCGGAAGCTTTATCCGCCAAAACTTTTCCCTGCAAAATCCGCAAAGACTGGCCTTTTTCCAAACACCAGCAGCCAGGCTCTGGAAAATAAGCCCTGATTTTAGCTTCAATTTCTACAGCAGAAAGATTCCAGTCAATTCTACCATCTTCTTTAGTTATGATTGAAGTGTAAGAAGCCTGGCCAGTCTGAGGTCGCCCTTGAGGAAGCCTTTCATTTTTAGCCGTCTCTAGCAAAAGTTCTGAAATAAGTTCCGCCCCGCAAGTTGCAGAATAATTCAAAAGGGATTCCCCTGTTTCGCTTCCATTTAGTTCTACAATTTTTTGGGCCAAAATATCACCCTCGTCCATTTTTAAGCCCAAAGTCTGGATTGTTACGGCAGTTTCTTTATCACGATTCAAAATTGCAGCAGGAACTGGAGTGCAGCCTCGGTATTTTGGCAACAAAGACGGATGAAGATTAATGCCCCCCATAGGAAAAAGTCCTAAAAATTTAGGTCCGAAAATATGACCATAGGCAAAACAAACCAGTAAATCGGCAGCAAGCGGAGAAATTTCTTCTCTGGCGGCCGAATCTAAATGTTCAGGGGTAAAAAGTGGCAGCCCCTTTTCCAGGGCAAAAGCAGCGACTGGAGTAGGAGTTAAATCATGATGGCGGCCTTTAGCAGACGGCGGATTTGACAGCACGCCAGCAATTTCAAAATCGTATTTTTTCTGATTTTCGTAGAGAATTTTTAATGTTGTACAAGCCGCATCCGGACTTCCTGCGTATAAAATCTTCATATTTTACTTATTTTTCTTTGCTTCTTTGGCAGCAAGTTTAGCCGCAATTTTTCTGGCCTTTGCTTCTTTTTCCTTAGCTTTTTCGGCAGCCCTCAAAGCACGTTTTTTGAACTGGGCTTCAGTTTTTTCCGCAAAATCAGGATCTCCGCGGTCAATGTACAAAATGCCTTCCAGGTGGTCATATTCATGCTGAATACAGCGGGCCAAAAGTCCATCAGCATCCAGGGTAAAACGTTTGCCGTTTTCATCATAAGCTTGAACTGTCACCTGCAGAGGGCGGACGATTGTTTCGTAAACCTGGGGAATACTCAAACAACCTTCATCATAAGGACCAACTTCAGTAGAAGTTTTGATGATTTGAGGATTAATAAAAACCCTTCTGACATCATCATCAGCAATAATAACAAACATTCTAAGGCTCAAGCCAACCTGAGGAGCCGCAAGACCAACTCCATCGGCTTCGGTCATAGTTTCAAACATATCACTAGCCAGCTGGCGGATTTCGTCATTGATTTCTTCCACCGGCTTAGCTTTTTCGCGTAAAATTTCTTCACCAAGTTTTGTAATTCTCAAAATCATTTTTCAATCCTTATTCTTGCAGCCCTTGCATGAGCGGCCAATCCTTCTGCGTCGCCCAAATAGCCAGCCGCCACAGCAGATCTAATCATGCCGGCAGAATCTTTTGCAGCCCGCAAAGTTGTGACAGTCTTCAAAAACATACGAACACTCAGGCCGCCAGTGTAGCGGGCAGATCCAGAAGTTGGAAGCGTATGATTAAGACCCGCAGAGTAATCACCAAAAACTTCTGCCGCATAGTGACCAATAAAAAGCGAACCATAATTATGAACGGCATTTTCCAGATATTTGCGATTTTCGTTGTCGTCAAGGGCAAGTTCCAGATGCTCAGGAGCTTTACGGTTAGCAACTTCGGCCGCCTCTTTCATATCTTTAACAATGATGATTTTTCCACAATTATCAACACTCTGACGGGCAACAGCTTTTGTCGTCAAAGTTTCAAGTTGATTTTCAATCTGCTGGCTTACTTTTTCAGCAAAATCTTCGTTATCAGTAACAAGAATTGGCTGGGCCACAACATCGTGTTCAGCCTGAGCCAGCAAATCTGCCGCAACCCATTCAGGAGATGCCGAACCATCAGAAATGACTAGAACTTCGGTAGGGCCTGCCACCATATCAATTCCCACAATTCCAAAAACAGCTTTTTTGGCAGCCGCAACAAATTTATTTCCAGGACCAACAATCACATCAACCTTTGGCACAGATTCAGTTCCATAAGCCATAGCCCCGATTGCCTGTGAGCCACCCACCGCATAAAGATGATTTACCCCACAAATATAAGCGGCCGCCATAATTCCTTCATCAGCATAAGGTTTTCCACCAACAAAAGCCTTGCCAGGTACGCCAGCAGAATTTTTTCCAGCCTCAACCTTGTCATCGGGGTGAACTCTTGGAGGAGTACACAAAATAACTTCTTTTACCCCAGCCGCAACGGCAGGAGTTACAGTCATAATTACAGTTGAAACAAGAGGAAAACGCCCTGCCGGAACATAACAGCCCGCACGGTCAACCGGAATAGTTTTTTGGCCGGTAAAAAGACCTGGCGAAAGTTCTTCTTCAAAGTCAGTGAAAGATTTTCTCTGTAGATTTGCAAATTTCAAAGCCAGGTCGTGAGAATAAACAATGGCGTCGTAAACATCCCGCTTTTCAATCTTTAATTTTTCAGCTGCTGCTTTAAGTTCTTCCTGAGGCACTTCAAATTGAGCAGGAACTGCAAGATCAAATTTCTGCCCATAAATGCGGAGGGCAGCATCACCTTTTTTCTGAACTTCTTCCAAAACAGAATCTACAACTTCGTTAGAATCCCCGAAATTTCTGCCCTGGAAAAAATCATCTTCAACATCTTTATATTTTTGAATTTTAATCATACTCTTCTTCCTTATTTAGTGTTCTTTGTGACGCTTGTCCAATTCATCATAAACATCTTTCCAGGTTACCCCTTCTTTATAAAGCAGGACATTCACAAAATAAATCAAATCAGCAGCTTCCCAGATAACTTCATCCTTACCATCAGCTTCGCACAATTCTTCTGCTTCTTCTTCAACCTTTTCCCGAACCCTTTTAGCGTCAAGGGTTGCCGTATAACTTCCAGGTCTAGGATTTGCAAAACGGTCTGCAATTATATTGTACAAACGCCCCATAGAAGATTTTTCGCCAGGATCGCTGGTAAAACAAGTCCAGCTTCCAGTATGACAAGAAGGGCCAACCGGGAAAACAGTTGCCAGAATACAATCCCTGTCACAATCAGGACGAAGCCTTACCAATTGCAAAAAGTTTCCGCTGGTTTCGCCCTTAGTCCAAAGCTTGTTTTGAGACCGGCTCCAGAAAGTCAACTTACCAATTTCAAAAGTCTTTCGCAAAGCATCCTGATTTACAAAGCCCTGCATCAAAACTTCGCCATTCACGCTCTGCGCAATCATAGGGATTAAAGGCATTTTGTCAAAATCCATACAAGAAACAAAAGCATCAGTAAGATTTACTTTTTTGGTGTACAAAGCCATCCCCAGCTGAACATCACAATGCATTTTTTCAAGACTTTGGATTTCTTCAACAGAAGAAACACCCCCAGCCACAACAACCCGGCAAGAAACAGCCTCGCGGAGTTGGCGGGCATAATCCATATTTGTTCCCTGCATACAGCCTTCTTTTTCAACACAGGTAAAAAGAAGTTCGGAACAGAATTTTTCGGCCGCCTTAGCCCCAGCAATCAAAGGAATATCAACAGTTTCAGTCCAGCCCTTTACCGCAATTTTGCCATTAATCGCATCAACAGAAATAATAATCCTGTCTTTACCAATTGCAGCCGCAAGTTCATTCAAAAAATCTTCGTTCAAAAAAGACTTGCCAGCTTCAGGATTAGGATTCCAGGCACTAGACCCGATAATAACTTTTTCGGCCCCCAAACTGATTAATTCACGAGCTCTTTTGACCGAATGGATTCCCCCACCCGTACGAACATTTCCATGATGAAGAAGTGATTTTAGCAAAGGAGTATTTACAGAATTTCCCTTCGCATCAACATTACCAAGAGCCGCATCCAAATCGATGACAGCAACTTCCCCATACTTGTCGAACTCGGCAATCAAAGCATCAGCATCATCACGCTGAAGAACCAGTTCCTTACCATTTTTTAGCTGAACGACATGTCCGTTTTTTAAGTCAATAGA
>CAVFQN010000026.1:0-29848 GCA_963624615.1 Treponemataceae bacterium
TGAAAAAACTATGCGTCAATCTGGAAGAGAGAACCTGCCATTGGCTGGGCGCCGTTTGTGATGTATGGAGTTTGGGCTGCCTGTTGAATCTGTTTCTGGTAATTTTCGATTAGGGCATCGGCCTGCTTATCGGAAATGTCGGAAATGGAATCTTTTGGCTGATTTTTGATGGCGGAAAGGCGTTCGATGAGGGTGTTCAAAATCCTGATTTTGCTGATGGAAATGCCTTGCTGGCCAGTTTTTGCGGCGACCCCGGAAACATGGTCAAAATTTGAATAGAGGAGGGCGGAGCGGCTTACAGGAACATAAAGTTTGCCACTGGCTCCGCTAGAAACCATGGTGTTTGAATAAGAGAAAGCATTTATGTAACCGAGTGAACTTGTCATTTTCCACAACTCCTACTTTATTTTCGGATTTTTGTGGAAAATGATTAGTTTTTTTTATGGGGTATCGAATCGGGGTAGCGAAAACTAAGCCCAGATAAGCCACAATACCAGGGCTGATACGGTCGTTGTGAGAATTGTGAATGGGGCTCCAATTTTAAGGAAGCCTGAAAAACTGATAGGATGATCTTCTTTTTTCAGAATTCCCATTGCCACAACGTTGGCTGATGCACCAAATGGTGTGAGATTGCCACCAAGACAAGAACCGATTAAGAGAGCAAAGTCGTAGAGTTCCGGGGTAACGTTCATACTTGTGGCAAGTGTGCTTGCAACAGGAAGCATAACGATTATGTAAGGAACGTTATCAACAAAGCCGGAAATAAGGACTGAGAAGCCCAGAATGAGGACAAAGCCCAAAAGTTTATTTCCGCCGGTGATTTTTGCAAGCCATGCTGCGAAGTCGTTCAAAAGGCCTGTTTCGCTGACTGCTCCAACTACCACGAAAATGCCAATTAAAAAGGCGATTGTTTCCCAGTCCAGACCTTTTACCAAATCCCAAATCTCTGAACTTGTTTTTTTCTGGCTGAATCTGTACCAGAGGAGTCCGATAATCCCCAGTCCCAGAACAAAACAACCTGAACTGTAGCCAAGTTCTGTGCTGAGGAAGGAAATACCTGCCAGGCCGAAAATCATAATCAGAAGAAGACACAATGGAAAATATGAAATGACTGGATCTTTTTCGACCTGGGCTTTTTCTTTTACCCGGCCAAAAATGCAGTAGAAGAAAATACAACCTGCAATCATTCCTGCCTGTACTATGAAGAAAATCGAAAGTTTTCCGTTAGAAACAAAAAAGTCGTTAAAATTGTAGCCGGCGTAAGAAGCAAAAATCATGCTTGGAGGGTCGCCAACCAACGTTGCTGTTCCTTCCAGGTTTGACATAACTGCAAGTCCAATCATAAAAGGAATTGGATTCAGCTTTAATTTTTTTGACAGGGCCAGGGCGATTGGGGCCATTACCAGGACAGTTGCAACATTTTCTACGAAGATAGAAATAATTCCGGTCATGGCAAGAATCAAAACTACGGCAACTCCGGTACTTCTGGAATGTTCTACCAGCCAGTCTGCAATGCGGGCTGGAACTTTTGAATAGATGAAAAGGGCTGCAATTGTCATACTGCCGACGTAAATCATCAAAATGTTCCAGTTTATCAATTCAAAGAAAACGTGGTATAAAAGCCTGCCAAGTGAATCCTGGGCTTCAAAAACTTTTCCCGCAAAAACAAGTCCTAAAACCAGGGTGATTAGGGCGGCAATTGAAGTCATCCAAACTTTTTTGTCCTGAAAGAGGATGACCAGTAAATACATAACTAAGGCAAGTGCCAGAATAATCCATTTAATTTCAAACATACAAAACCAACTTAAACATTAAACTTAAAGAAAAGTACGTCTCCGTCCTGAACGACATATTCTTTTCCTTCCTGGCGATATTTTCCTGCCGCTTTTATAGCAGCTTCATCGCCATACTGCCGTAAATCGTCGATAGTGTAGGCTTCTGCGCGAATAAAGCCTTTTTCAAAATCGGTGTGGATTACGCCGGCCGCGCGAGGAGCTTTGTCGCCAGCGTGAATTGTCCAGGCTCGGCATTCATCGGGACCGCCTGTAAAGAAAGTTCTCAAGCCCATCAAGTGGTAGGCTTTGCGAGCCAAAACTGCGAGCCCGCTTTCTTTCAAGCCAACGCTTTCCATAAAATCTTTTTTGTCATTAGGATCTTCAATTTCTGCCAAATCAGCTTCAAATTTACCGCAAATCACAACAACTTCAGATTTTTCTTCGGCAGCGTATTTTTGAACGATTTCAACATATTTGTTTGTTCCTGCCGCAATTGAATCTTCATCAACATTTGCAACGTAGAGGGTTGGTTTCATTGTGAGAAGGAACATATCATAAATTGCCGCTTTTTCATCATCAGTAAGATCTGCTACTCTGGCACATTTTCCGTCCTGGAGCAAAGGCTTAATTTTGTTCACTGCCGACTGCCATGGAGCGTATTTTTTTTCTTCTTCGTGACCCAAAGAGCGTACTGCACGAGTTACTTTATCCTGGCGGGCTTCGATTGTATTCAAATCTGCCTGGCAAAGTTCCCAGTTGATAGTCAAAATATCAGATTCCGGGTCAATTGGGGCTGCTTCATTTGCATTATCACGAACGTGCATAATATCAGGATTATCGAAACAGCGGACAACGTGGGCAATTACCGAACATTCGCGAATATTTGCCAGGAATTTGTTTCCAAGGCCTTCTCCCTGCGATGCCCCTTTAATCAAACCTGCAATATCAACGAATTTAACTGCTGCTGGTGTCTTTTTTTTAGGATTGTGTTTACTAGCCAAAAAATCCAGGCGTTCATCAGGTAAGTCAACAATGCCGATGTTCGGGTCAATTGTACAGAAAGGAAAATTCTCTGCAGCGGCTGGTGCTGCTGTCAAAGCCGAAAAAATAGTGGATTTACCAACATTTGGCAATCCGACAATACCACATTCAAGTGCCATTTTATATCTCCATTTTGAGTTTTGATTAAGGTTTTCGAGTTTTGATTATTTTGTTGCGTCAGACATTACGGCTTTTGCCAGCTGATCAGCACAACTTGTTGGTTTAAAACCACAGGTGTTGCCTGCAAGTTTTTCTGCAATTTCTTCAGCCTTCATTCCATCACACAACTTTGAAATTGCTTTTAAATTGCCGTTGCAACCGCCGTCAAATTTAATGTTTGTAATAGTTCCATCATCATTTTTTGTAAAATGAATCATCGTGGCACAAGTGCCTTTTGTTTTGTAAGAAATATCCATAGTTTAAATATAGTGAAAATAGGCTAAATCAACAATAAGAATATTTTTCAGAGGTTTTCTTATATTTCTTCCAAGTCTTCCGGTTCGTCTAAATCTTCATCAACTGGTTCTAGCCCATCAACTGGCTTAAGCCCACCAATTTCTTCAAACTCACTAATTGGTTCAAGTCCACAAAGAGGTTCCAACTCACCAATCGGCTCCAAATCATCATTCGTAAAGCCCGGCATATTGCTAAAGATGTAAGAATTGTAGTGGGAAATGACTTTGCTAAAATCAACTTTCAAAACAGCCTGCAAATCTCGCAATTCCTGCTTTAAATTATCAAAATCCTGGCAAACATGTTTTGTGATAGAAGAATCCAATTCGCCAGCTTCCGTCATCTCGGTAACAATTTCTATGATTGTTTCTTTGGAATATTCGGCTTTGTAACTTCGGCTATCACTCAGAGCACTTGTAATATCGGCAACGGTCAAAATTCTTTGAATCAGGGTGATTTCGTCCCCTTTTATATGGTTTGGATAGCCAGAACCATTCAATTTTTCGTGATGACGGTAAACGTTGGTCAAAATATCATCTGGAACAAAACCTGTCAAAAGTCTTTTGGAATGGTTAACGTGATGACGCATAATCCCCATGTCTTCGGGTCTGAGTTTTCCAGGGAATTCCAGAATTCGCTGGGGTGTTGCCATTTTCCCTATGTCGTGAAGGAGGGCACTGGTGTAAAGGCTGGATAAATCCTTATGATTAAGCCCCTCGCGATGTCCTAAAGCAAAAGCATAACATGAAGTGTTGATGCAGTGTTTCATGGTGCAGGTGCTTTTAAAATCTATAAAATAGACTAAAATCTTTTCAAGTTGTTTTGTCTGCTCAAATGGAAGGTTCAAAGCGTAAAGATAACCGGTAACTGCCGGCTGAAAATTTCCATTTTTGAGGTTTCCTGTAAGATTAAATTTTTCTTCTGCAAGATTAAATGCTCTTACAATTGCGGGGTCAAAATGACCGGGAGCCAGGTCGTTTAAATCGGCCGGAAGTTTTTCATCACCATGTTTACTTACAAAATCACTGATTCTGGCACAAAAATAAATTATGTTTTTATATTCTTCCTGGTAAATTGCCATAGTCGTACTGCGGTCGTACAAACTGTTAAAAGCTGCCAATGCTCGGGCATCGCCTTTTAATGGCGTCATATATTCCAGATAATAACTGGCAAAAACGTATTTGCTTTCGGTTTGGATATTGTCTGAAAAATAATCGGGATTACTGTCAAAAGGAGAATAATTAAATTGAACTTCGGAATGGAAAAAACCGATTGTGTGCAGCAAAGACATTAAAACCAAATGCTGCACAGAACAATCTTCGTGAAGACGGTGAAATTTTGAAATGTGTAAGGCAAGATACGCTGTTCTAAAACTATGAAGAGTAATCTCTTTGTTCATGCAGTCAAGCATTCGCATTGCAAGATTTACAATATCTCCGGCTGAAAGTACATGATCTAACGAAAGTATTTCCTTTTGAAGAGTGTTCATAAAAAAAAGTCTGTCAGTAAATCCTTAATCCTCATTTTTCAGAAGGAATTAATTTGTTGATGGTAAAATCCCTCTGTCTCCAATTTTTATCCACTTTTACCTGCAAGTCAAGGTCAATTTTTTGTACATATATCTCTGAAAGTTTTTTGATGGCAGCCATGCGGATTTCTTTGATTTTGCAGGCTCCTTTTCCAATTACAATGCCTTTTTGACTTTCGCGTTCAACGCACAAAAATGCCCTTATCCAGAGTTTTTTGCCTTCGTTGCGGTGTTCAACATCAGCTACTTCTACATAAACTGCGTGCGGAATTTCGTCCTGCAATCTGTTGATTGCTTCTCCACGAATTATTTCACATACTCGAAAAGTTAAATCCTGGTCGGTGTACAACTCTTCATCATACATTGGCTGGCCTTCCGGGGCTATTTTGTAAAGGCCTCTTAAAACTTCATTTATTCCAGTATCTTTTTGAGCGGACATTTTAAAAATCCTTTCAGCTGGAATTTCTGGAAGATTTTCTGATATAAACTGTCTGATTGCCATTGGTTTTGCAGACGGCAAATCAGTTTTATTGATGGCAACTACAGTTTTTTCCTGAAGATTTTTGAGCAGGGCTGCTGTGTGGATTTCTTCTTCTCCAGTGACTCTCGTTGCGTCAATAATATATAAAACACAATCAATATCCTGCAGCTGACTTTCGGTTACGCTTTTAAGTCGAAGATTGAGTTTTTTTTCTGAATCATGATAACCCGGTGTGTCTATAAAAATCAGCTGTCCCAAAGAAGTATTTACAATTCCCTTAATTGCGTTTCGGGTGGTTTGTGGGATTGGGGAAACTATGCTGACTGGTTCCTGGCAGGCGGTATTCAAAAATGTTGATTTTCCGGCACTTGGTCGGCCTATGATTGCGACAATGGCGGTGCGAAGTGGCTGCCCCTGGGGGGAATTTTGCTCCTGGACTGTCAAATTCTGCTCCTGGGCTGTCAAAGTCTTTTCATTTGTAAGATTTTCTGTCTTGTTTTGTGTTTTTTCTTCCATAATTTGAACATTATACAATCTTCCATAAATTTTTTCTTCAAAAAAATCCTCCAAAAATCCTAGTAGAAATTCCCTATAAACTGTGTTAGACTTTCCAAGTTATGACTGAAATTAAAGTTCAGAGCGGAATGCCTGCCGGGTTTGGTGCGATAATCACCCCTGCTGGTGTTAATTTTTCTGTTTACAGTAGAGACGCCGAAAAAGTTAGTCTTATATTGTTTAATTCTGCTGATGATAAAAAACCGGCACATATAATCCCACTTGATCCAGTTTTAAATAGGACTGGCAATGTCTGGCATATTTTAGTTGAAGGTCTGGGACCTGGAGCCCTTTATCTTTACAAAGTTGATGGTCCTTACGTCCCGCCAAAAGCCCTTCGTTTTAATAAATACAAATATCTTTTTGACCCTTACGCTAAGGCTTTTACTTCTGGTTCTGTTTTTCGGTCTTATAACCGCCAGCACGCAATTGGTTTTGCAGCCAATGAAGGTGGCGAACTTCAGGATTTGTCAGATTTTCCAAAATGCGTAGTTGTAGATGATTCTTTTGATTGGGAAGGGGATCGTCCCTTGGAAATTCCACTCTCCGAATCTGTTATTTACGAAACTCATGTAAAAGGTTTTACGGCTTCTAAATCTTCTGGACTTGAACCTGCCATTGCCGGAACTTACAAAGGTTTTTCCCAGAAAATTGATTATTTAAAAAATCTGGGGATTACAGCCGTAGAACTGCAGCCAATGTTCGAGTTTGATGAAAACGAAAACGGTAATTCTAATCCCAAAACCGGCGACCGCCTTGTAAATTACTGGGGCTATTCTACAATCGGATTTTTTGCCCCAAAAACATCTTACGCCGCAGATAAAAGCCCTGGTGGGCCTGTCCGCGAGTTCAAGGAGATGGTAAAAGCCCTTCACAAGGCAGGAATCGAAGTTATTCTGGATGTAGTTTACAATCACACTGCGGAAGGAAACGAACACGGTTACACTTTTGAATTCAGGGGCTGGCAGAACGATGTTTATTATTCCCTGCCGGTAAATGATAAAAATTACTATATGAATTTTTCGGGTTGCGGAAACAGCATGAATTGTAATAATCCTGTTACTGCAAATCTTATTTTGGACAGCCTGCGTTACTGGGTCGTAAATATGCATGTTGACGGCTTCCGTTTTGACCTGGCTTCTATTTTGACTCGCGCCCCAAATGGCACTCCAATTTCCGGCACTATGCCATCTCTTACAGCCGCCATCAGTGCAGACCCCATTCTTGCCAAAACAAAAATTATCGCAGAACCTTGGGATTGTGCCGGGCTTTACCAGTTGGGTGGCTTTCCCGGCGGCGAAAATAACCGTTGGTGCGAATGGAATGGTCGTTTCCGCGACGACATTCGCCGTTTTGAACGTGGGGACGAAAATGTTGCCACTGCTGCTGCCACAAGAATTGCAGGCTCTTCGGATTGTTTTAATCACAGTGGCAGAAGTCCACTTGCTTCCATCAACTTTATTACTGCTCACGACGGTTTTACCCTAAACGATTTAGTAAGTTACAATTACAAGCACAATGAAGAAAATGGCGAGGATAATCGGGATGGTTCTGATGACAATATCAGCTATAACCATGGTTTTGAAGGGGCTTGTACAAATCCTAAAATCGAAAATGCCCGCCTGAAAACAATCAAAAATTTCTTTGTTCACCTTTTTACCTCCCAGGGCGTTCCAATGATGCTTGGTGGGGACGAAATGCGTCGAACCCAGCAGGGAAATAACAACGCATACTGTCAGGATAACGAAATCAGCTGGTATGACTGGAGCCTTGCCCAGAAAAATCAGGGGCTTATCCGTTTTGTTTCTCAGTTGATAAAACTCCGCAAAAATCACGAAGTTTTCAGACGGATTTCTTTTTTCCGCGATGATTATGAAAAAGGCGGAATTCCGGAAATTACCTGGTATAATCCAGTTGCAAAAGTTCCAGACTGGCAAAAAACAGGCCGTTTCCTTGCATTTAAATTGAGCGGGCTTGCAGTCGACAAAGATTTTTACGTTGCAACCAACATGGATATCTATGATTTAACCGTCACACTACCGGCATTATCAGGAAATAAAAAGTGGTACAGAATTGCTGATACCTCTTTTGAAAGCCCTGAAGATATATTAGAAAGTGGAAAGGAAGAATTGCTACAGGAACAGCGAAGATATGTTCTTGTATCAGGTTCTTCCATTATCTTAATGAGTCAGTCTGATAAAAAGTAATGGAATATCCCCTTCCGACACAAGTGACAGGTGGAGATGGCTATTACTTATAAAAAGACTTGTGCTATGGAGTAAAAATTTATATAATCTCTAGAGATTGGAAACGTTTCCAGTTTTTTCTAGTCAAATCTTGGAGGATTTTTTTATGGAATTTAACAAGGATGAGTTCAAGGCAAATTTGTCTGCTCGCTTGCGCCGTCAGTATGGAAAAGACATTTCTCAGGCAAACAAACACGATCTTTTTGATGCAGTTTCGGCTTCTGCAATGGAAATTATCATGCCAAATTGGATGGCAACTCGTGATGAATACGAAAAACAGTCTACAAAACAGCTTTATTATTTATCAGCAGAATTTTTGATGGGTCGTGCCTTGGGTAATAACCTCATCAATGCAGGTATTAAAGAAGCAGTTGAAGATGTTCTTAAAGAAATGAATATCAGTTTTGATATGATTGAAGATGAAGAGCCGGATGCTGGGCTTGGAAATGGCGGTCTTGGTCGTCTTGCTGCCTGCTTCCTGGATTCTCTTGCCACTCTAGATTATCCTGGACATGGATACGGAATCCGCTACGAATATGGTATGTTTGAACAGAAAATTGAAGACGGCTACCAGGTTGAATATCCCGATAACTGGCTCAAACACCGTGACCCTTGGGAAATTAAGCGTTCGGATCTGGCAGTAACTGTAAAATTTGGTGGAAATATTGCTTATGGCCGCACTCCAGATGGACAGCCAACCTTCCACATAGAAAATGCCGAGGAAGTTACAGCAACACCTTACGATATGCCAATTATTGGGTATGATACAAAAACTGTAAATACTTTGCGACTTTGGCAGGCTTCATCGCCAGATGGTTTTGATTTGCAGCTTTTTAATAATATGGATTACAACCGAGCCGTTGAACGCCAGAACTCTGCCGAAAATATCAGCCGAGTTCTTTATCCGAATGACAACGGTCCTTCAGGAAAAGCCCTCCGCCTTAAGCAGCAGTACTTTTTCTCATCAGCTTCATTGCAGGATTTAGTCCGCCACTACGTTGCAGATCATGGAACAGATTTTTCAAAATTTGCTTCTCTCCACGTAATCCAGCTGAACGATACCCACCCAGTAGTTGCTATCCCAGAACTTATGCGAATTCTCATGGATGAATACGGGGTAGGCTGGGACCAGGCTTGGGATGTTGTAACCCACACATTCGCTTATACAAACCACACTATTTTGGCAGAAGCACTGGAAAAATGGCCGATTGAGATTTTCCAGGGACTTTTACCACGTGTTTATCAGATTGTTGAAGAAATCAACCGTCGTCTTGTGATTGAACTTCGTCAGAAATTCCCTAACGATTATTACAAGCACGAACACATGGCAATCATTCATAACAACATGGTTTACATGGCTTGGATGGCAATTCATTCTTGCTTTAGCGTAAACGGTGTTGCTGCCCTCCACACAGAATTGCTCAAAACTGTTGAACTTAAAGACTGGTACGCAATTTATCCTGAAAAATTCAACAATAAAACAAACGGTATTACCCAGCGTCGCTGGCTGCTTGATGCAAATCCTCAACTTGCAAAATTTATCACAGATAGAATTGGCCATGGTTGGGAAAAAGATTTGACAAAACTCAAAGGCCTGGAAAAATATCTTGATGATGATGATTCTATCAATCAGCTGATTCAAATTAAGATGGCAAATAAACAGGCTCTTGCTGATTATCTTAAACACACCCAGAATGAATTCCTTGACCCGGATTCAATTTTCGATGTTCAGGTAAAACGTCTCCACGAATACAAACGCCAGCTTTTGAATATTTTGAACGTAATGTATTTGTACAATAAGATTGTAGAAGATCCTGATTACAACCCACCGGCACGAACCTTTATTTTTGGTGCTAAGGCTGCTTCTGGTTATCGCCGGGCTAAGTCTATCATCAAACTGATTAATACAGTTGCCGAAAGAATCAACAATGACCGTCGTGTTCGTGGAAAACTCCGCGTTGTTTTTGTAGAAAATTACCGAGTTTCTGTTGCTGAAAAGATTTTCCCGGCAGCTGATGTTTCTGAACAGATTTCTACAGCCGGCCTGGAAGCTTCTGGAACTTCAAATATGAAGTTTATGGCAAATGGTGCTTTGACTTTAGGAACTATGGATGGGGCAAATATCGAGATTTTTGAAGAAGCTGGAAAAGAAAATGGCTTTGTTTTTGGACTTTTGACAGAAGAAATCAAGAAGATGGAAGCCGACCATTCTTACAATCCTCAGGAATATTTGGATTGCAATCCTGCTCTGGCAAAAGTTGTGGAACAGCTTGTTGACGGAACTTACGATCCAACCCACCAGCTCTTTAAAGAATTACACGATTCTTTGATTTACGGTGTTGAAGGACAGCGTCCTGATGTTTACTACGTTCTTGCTGATTTTGCTTCTTACACAGAAGCCCGCGAAAAAATTGCTCTGGCATATCAGGATAAAAAACAGTGGGCAAAAATGGCTTTGAAAAACATTGCTAACTGTGGAAAGTTCTCTTCTGACCGAACAATCGAAGATTACGTCCGCGATATCTGGCATTTGAAAAAAGTGATAGTAAAATAAAATGTATAAATATACAGAAAATATTGCATAAAAATACAAAAAACTGTATTTTATAGGTCATAAGAGGTATAAATATGAAAAAAGGAACTTTTATATGTGCTTTGGCAATTTCCGCTATGGCTTTTCTTGCTTGTTCTAAATCAACAGTAACAATTAATTCTGTTGCTGATTTGGCAGGTAAAAAAATTGGTGTTCAAACAGGAACTACAGGCGAAACTTGGGTTCAGGAAAATGTTGAAGGCGTAAAACTTTCATCATTTAAATCTGGAATTGATGCGGCTTTGGACTTGAAAAATGGTGCAATTGATGCTGTCGTTATCGATGAACTTCCTGCAAAAGAAATCGTTGCAAAAAATCCTGATTTGGAAGTAATTCATGACAAAGTTTTTGCTGATAACAAAGAAGAGTATGCTATCGCTGTAAAAAAAGGCAAGCCAGAATTGCTTGCTGCTATCAACAAGACAATCGCAGACATGAAGGCTAACGGAGAATATGAAAAACTCGTAAATGCATTTATGCCAGCTGATGGAAATATCGTAATTCCTGCAAACGAAGGAACAAATGGTGATGGAATTATTAAACTCGGAACAAATGCTGCTTTCCCTCCATTTGAATATGTCGATGGAAAAGATATTGTTGGTTTTGATATTTCTATGGGCCAGAAAATTGCTCGTGATAGTGGTACAAGTCTGGAAGTTGTTGATATGGCTTTTGATAGTTTGATTCCAGCACTTCAGTCAGAAACAATCGACTTTATTGCTGCTGGTATGTCTGTAACAGAAGAACGCAAAAAGAATGTTGATTTCTCTGATCCATACTTTGCTTCTGAACAGGTTATCATCGTAAAAAAAGCAAAATAAGCTGAAATTAAAGATGATGATAAAAAAGACAGTTCGCGTGGGCTGTCTTTTTTTCGTTTAAATGCTATACTCTAAACTCATTATTTTAAAACATTTAGAACAAGGATAAATATTTTGTTTCAGTCTATTTTTGATACGATGATTTCGGGGCAGCGATATTTGCTGATTTTGCAGGGGCTTGGAAATACCCTGTTAATTGCCCTTTGTGCAATTCTTATAGGAACCATTTTGGGCTGTGTTTTTGCCCTCATGAAAGTTTCTGGAAATAAAATTTTAAAAGGAATTGCCGAAGTTTATACAACCGTTTTGCGAGGAATTCCACTGGCAACTCAGTTGATGATTTTCTACTTTGTTGTTTTTGCCCCTTTGGGATTAAACCGCCTTTTGGTTGCGATTTTGTCTTACGGTTTTAACTCTGGTGCTTATTGTACAGAGATTTTCCGTGCAGGTATTCAAGGAGTTGATAAAGGACAATCTGAAGCCGGTCGTTCACTTGGTCTCAGCAAAAATCAGACTTTGTTCAAAATCATTCTTCCTCAGGCTGTAAAAGCCGTTCTTCCAACTTACACCAGCGAGTTTATTGTTCTGATTAAGGAAACTTCGGTTGCAAGCTTCATTGCCGTAATGGATATGACAAAAGCCGGTGATATGATTCGTAACGCAACCTACAATGCTTGGATTCCTTTGCTTACATGTGCAGTCATTTATTTGATTCTTACCGTTGGCCTTACAAAACTGTTTGGCATTTTAGAAAAAAGGTTGGCTAAAAGTGACAGATAATAATTTGAATAATAACTTAATAGAAGTAAAAAACTTAAAAATCCATTTTGGTGATTTGCAGGTTTTAAAAGATGTTTCTTTGGATGTAAAGCAGGGCGAAAAAATTGTAATTATCGGGCCTTCTGGTTCTGGTAAAAGTACATTTTTGCGATGTTTGAACCGATTGGAAAATCCGACAGGTGGAAAAATCTTTTTTGAAGGAAAAGAATTGACTGCCTCAAAAGTTGATTTGGATACCTGCCGCCAGAAAATGGGAATGGTTTTTCAGCATTTTAATTTGTTTCCGCATTTGACCGTTATGGAAAATATCACCCTGGCTCCAATCACTTTGAAATTAAAAACAAAAGAAGAAGCCGAAACCGAAGCAATTAAATTGCTGGAAAGAATTGGTCTTCCAGAAAAAGCAAATGCTTATCCTTCTACATTGTCTGGCGGGCAAAAACAGAGAATTGCCATTGTCCGCTCCCTGGCAATGCATCCTGATGTAATGCTTTTTGATGAACCGACTTCCGCCTTGGATCCGGAAATGGTAGGCGAAGTTTTGGACGTAATGAAAAATCTTGCAAAAGAAGGTATGACAATGCTGGTAGTAACCCACGAAATGGGCTTCGCCAGGGAAGTTGCCGACAGAGTTCTCTTTATGAATGGTGGTTACATCGAAGAAGAAGGCACTCCAGAGGATATTTTTCAGCATCCAAAAAATGAAAGATTACAGCAATTCTTAAAATCTGTCTTGTCTTAGACGTTTTTTTGATGATTTTGCCTGGCTATTGGCGTAACCTTGGTTACATAAAGTGTAACTTTGGTTACGAAAAAATAACCTTGGTTACGAAATGGGTAACCAAGGTTATTTTTTTTTAACTTTGGTTAAATCGTCTTCTGACTAATTGACGATTTAATTTTTTGAAAATAAGATATGTTTATAAACTAAAAAAAATAAAGTTATAAAAGGTTATTAAAAAAGTCGTTCTTCCTTTTTTTTATTATAGAAAGCGTTGTTGTCTGAGAGAGTTTTCTGTGTTTTTGGAGAGCCGGTTTTATTCGGTGAGAGAGCCGTTAGTTTGGTGATGAGAGAGCCCAAACTAACGGTTTTTTTTGTCTTTTTACTCTTCGATTTGATATTGAAGTAAAAGAATACGAAGTTCTTCGAGCTTTGATACATTAAAAATCTTATAAACTTCGGTAAAAGTCTTTTTTACCAATGAAAGACTTACTGCATATTTATCACTGATTTCATTGTAGGATAAATTGTTGTGCAAATTTTCTAAAACAAAAGTTTTCTGGCGGTCTGTAAGCTTGTAATCAGAAAGTTTAATAATTTCTCCAGGTTTTTTATTGTTTATAGTCTGGTTGTTTGATACGGTTGAAGGGAAAAAACAAGAAAATTTTGCCTTGAGAATTGAATAAATCCAAAGATAAAAAACATAACAAAAAAGTGAATTCCCGATTGCAATAAAAGTATGTTTCCAGCCATGTGTGTAAGAGCCCAGCAAGGCTAATGCATGGAGAATTGATAAACAGATGATGATGGGCTTTTGTTTTTTTCCATACATATCTTTGCAGAATATAAGGATGATGGTTGCCCAGAAAAAGAAAATCCCTAATTGGTTGTAATCTGTTAAAAGCAAGACGACACTTTCTATAGTTACAGTGATAATAAAAATTGTGTCATTTGGTTTAAAAACTAAAAACAAAGCTACGGAAGCACAAACTACGTGGGTCCATGGAATAAAAATACTTGTGTCTACGACTTTTTCAAGAATTGATTCTTTATCCCCATCAAACAAAAAACCAGTAACAGACGCAATCACAAGAAACACAAAACCAACAAATGATACAACCCTCTCTTTGTTGATAGAATTTTTGTCCATAAATGATATTTTATCACAAGAATTGCAGAATTTCCAATGCTATTTTTTCGCAGGCCTTTTCGCCGTCCATGGCACTGGAAACAATTCCTCCGGAATAGCCGCTTCCTTCGCCGGCAGGGTAAAGTCCTTTTAATCCCAAACATTCAAAAGTTTCTTTATCTCTTAGGATTCTGATAGGCGTGCTGGTTCTTGTTTCTATTGCAATTAAAACTGCATCATTACACAAAAATCCTTTCATATTTTTGTTAAAGCCTTTGAAGCCTTGTTTTAGGCGGCGGCAGATGTGGTCAGGCAGCCATTCATTCAGATTTGAACTTACAAGACCTGGTGTGTAACTGGATTTTGGTAAATCTTCAGATTTTTTATTTTCGATGAAGTCTTTTAATCTCTGGGCTGGGGCAGCCTGGCCATTTCCCTGGGCTTTCGCTGCTTTTTCCATTGCGGTTCTGAATAAAAGCCCTGCAATCTGCGGACAGCCCTCTTCTTTTGCCTTTTTCTGGTATTCCAAAGGAATGTCTTCTGGGCGGATTTCTACAACAATTGCAGAATTTGACCATTTGGAATTGCGGGCAGCGGCAGACATTCCGTTTACCACAATTTCGTCAGGGCCGGTGCTTGATGGAACAACAAATCCTCCCGGACACATACAAAAAGAATAAACGCCCCTCTCTTCAACTTGAGTTGTGAGACGGTACTCGGCAGCCCCAAGTTCCTGATTTATTTTTCCATGATATTGGATAGCGTCAATCAAGGTTCGTGGATGTTCGACACGCACTCCGGCTGCAAAAGTTTTTGCTTCCAGGGCTTGAGGGGCAATTTTTGCAAGCAACTGGTAAATGTCGGTGGCAGAATGGCCGGTGGCAAGGAGGACTGCATCTGCAAAAAAAGATTTTTCCTGGTCGGAAAGTGTGTCCTGAGTTTTGACTCCAGCCACCCGTTTTTTATCATCAACAATAATAAAATCTGTGACTTTTGTATTGAAATGGAATTCTCCGCCAAGTTCTATGATTTTTGTCCGCATGGCGTTTACAACTTGAGGCAGACTGTCTGTCCCGATATGAGGATGGGCATCTGTGAGGATTTTGGGATTTGCCCCAAAATAATTAAAAATACGGAGAATAGAGCTGATGTCGCCCCGCTTGTTTGAACGGGTGTAAAGTTTTCCATCAGAAAAAGTACCGGCTCCACCTTCGCCAAAACAGTAATTTGAATCGGCATTGACGTTATCCTGGGTGGAAATCTTGGCAATATCACGTTTTCGCTGGGAAGTTTCTGCCCCTCGTTCCAAAATAATGGGCTTAATGCCTTTTTCTAGCAGTTTGAGAGCCCCAAAAAGCCCGGCAGGTCCAGAACCCACGATGATAACAGTACGTTTTCCATCAGCTTTTTTCCACTGGGGTAGGACGTTTTCGGTCTGGCTAGGTTTTTCGCCAATGTAAACTTTGTAACGCAGGTGGAGTTTTAGCTGGCCGTGGCGGGCGTCAATTGATTTTTTTATAAAAACTAAAGTCAAATCGTTGGTGGGCAGATGATTTTTTTTGAGTTCTTTTATGATAAGAGATTTGTGTAAATCCTGATTTTTTTCGTCCTGGGCTTCCAGGGTGATGGTGATTTCTTTTTGCATGTGGGTATTTTAATGGTAGCCAGTAAAAATTGCAATTTTTATAGGTACATCAACATATAAACTGGAAGATAAATTATGCCGTCTTCTTCTTTAAAATCCTGGGTGTGAATTACAAAACAAGAATCCGTGTATTCGGCGTATTTTTTGCGAAATTTATTGATTGAAGAAAGAGTGTATCTTTGTCCGGATTTGACTTCTATGGCACGAATGTTGTGGCGGGCGGTTGTTTTTGATTTTGTGATTAAAAAATCAATTTCCATGCGAGCTGAAGCATCTTTATTGTCGGCTTTAGAATAAAAGTAGAGTTTGTGTCCATTTGCGGTCAGCATTTGAGCGACAATATTTTCAAAGAGCATGCCTTCGTTTAATTCCAGTTTGTCAAAAAAGAGCTTTTTGTAGATTTGCTCGGTTACAAGTCCATTTTCGTCAAAGGCATGGCTTATCAAAAGTCCTGTATCTGCCATGTAGCATTTCAGGCTGGTTCGGGTCATGTTCAGTTTAAGGGCTATGTTCGGTTCGTCGGTGTTGTAGCAAAAATTTGTGATTTTAGAATCGCTGAGCCACATGAAGGCGTCTTCGTAATCTCGCATTTTGGCGTCTTTTGTTAGTAATGAAAGTTTGAATTTTTTTTCGTGCTTTGAAAGTTGGGCTGGAATTTCGTCAAAAATGCTTTCGGCTTTTAATTCAGAACCTTTTGCATGTTTTTGGATGTCGGTTCTGTAGAGTTCTAGAATCTGGCGTTTTGTAGCGTCAACTTTTTCAAAATCCTTGGAATTTATGTATTCTAGAACAGACTGGGGCATACCGCCAACAATCAGGTAAAGACGGAACAAGTCCATGGCTTTGCGGTGGAGGGCTTGGCCCATAGGTTGTTTTTTTTCAAAACATTGTTTGATGATGGGGAGTAAAGTTTCATTTCCTGTTGCAAGCAAAAATTCTTCAAAATCCATAGGATTTAGTTGAAGGTGGTGTTCTTCTGATGGAATTAAAATATCCTGGGTATTTTTTTGAATGGAGAGCAGGGAACCTGTTTCAATGTAATCGTAACGGCCGTCTTGAACCAGGTATTTTATGGCTGCCCGGGCTCGTGGAAAAAATTCAACTTCATCGAAAATAAAAAGGGTCTCTCGTTCGTAAAGTGGAACTGAATAAAATGCTGAAATTTTTGCGAAAAAAGTGTCCAAATCGTGCAGGTACTTTTCAAAAAGTTCTTTTACTTCGTCGGGGGCAATGAAAAAATCTATAAAAATGCAAGTTTTGTATTCATTTTTGCCAAAATCTTGAGCAACAAAACTTTTTCCGACACGCCGAGCCCCTTCGATGAGGACGGCAGAATTGCCTTGGGAGAGATTTTTCCATTTCAAAAGAGTTTGATAAAATTTTCGACGCACAAATACACCTTTTTGACATTAATTTTGAGAAAAATATACACGTTTTTGACATTAATTTTGAGAAAAATATACACGTTTTTGATGTTATTGACAAGGGAGAATATACACGTTTTTGACATTATAGTGATGATGATGGAGGGGAGAGGCGGTAGCGCTGGGAGCACCGGCGAAGTTTGCTTCAGCAAACGAAGCCGAACCAAATAGACACGCCATTTGCGTGGCTATTTGGTTTGAGGGTTACCGAAGTGCGGACATAGCGACGGCGGACTGAACGAGCGAAGCGAGTGAAGGCTGCCGGACCGCCCTAAAAATTATTTTTCTGGAAAATTTTCTTTGACCCCGTCCATAAACTTATTTCCGCGGTCAAATTCGTTGGTAAACATTCCAAAACTTGTGGCGCCCGGCGAAAAAACAACGATTTCGTTTCCGTCAGGTTTTTGATGATTTTCAAAATCGGATTTGGCTTCTGTGAATAAATCCTGCAGGTTGGAAAAAGGACCATGGTACTTTATGGAAGATTTGTCCAGACCTGGGAGGATTTTGTCTGTGGCAGTCCCCGCAAGCAGATAAATGGCTTTGACTGGAATTATGCCGTTTTCGTTCAGCTGGTCAAAATGACTGGTGGAAGATGGCTGCTTGTCCTGGCATTTTTGAAGCAGAACATTTACCAGAGGTGCTAAATCCAAGCCTTTGTCCGTTCCGCCTGTGATTAAAATAACAGATTTTCCGAAAGACTGGCTGGCGGCAGCGGCAGCTTCTGGAACTGTGGCACATGAATCATTGTAAAATTTAAACGTGCAGCCCTGGTGATTTTGCCAGGAGTGGAAAAATTGCAGTCGGTGGTCAATTCCGCTCCATGACTGGCAAATTTTTGAGGTGCGGTCGGCAGGAATTCCCATCAGATACATGACCAGGGCGGCATTCAAAAGGTTTGTTTTCATATGTTCGCCGGGAACGGAAAGTCCGCGGAGAATAATTTCGGGCTTTTTCATTTGCGGGAGGAAAACTTTGCCACAAAAATTGCCATTTTTGTCTTTGTCCTGCCAGACTCCGTAAGTTGGTTTTTCAGTTTGGGAATTTGCATTCAGATTTCCTTGCAGATTTGCATCCAGCGGAGATTTTCCGTAGCGTAAAACTGTCGCCCTTGTTTCGCTGGCAAAAAGATTTCCCCAGGAATTTGCTCCCGGGTGAAGATTTTTGTCTGGCCCGGTTCCCACTTCATCATCTTCTGCATCAAAAATAGAATAATCGCCTTTTGTCTGGTCGGCGTAAATCAAGCGTTTGTCGGCAACATAATCTTCCATATTGCCATACCAGTTTTGGTGGTCTGGTACAATTTTTGTGATAATGGAGATGTGTGGTTTTAAGACACCCCTGCCTCGTAAATCTGCAAGCTGCCAGGATGAAAATTCGATGACAACAGGGGTATCCTGATTTACCTGGTCAAAGAATGTGAGTGGGCTGACTGTAATATTTCCACCAAGAAAAGTTTTGTAACCGGCGGTTTTTAATCCGTAGTAAATGGCACTTACTGTGGAAGATTTTCCTTTGCTGCCAGTTACCGCGATAATTGGACAGTCGGTAAAGCGTAAAAAAATGCTCAAGTCCGTTTCAATTGCTTTTGCGGCTGCCAGATATTTGTTGCCTTCGTATTTAACCCCAGGATTTTTGATAACGCAGTCGGCATTTTCAAAATCTTCAAGGCGGTGTTCGCCAAGGCGGTAGGTCAGGCGGCTGGTGTCCAGACTGGTATCGCTGGAAAGTCTGTCGATTGTGGGCTGGAGTTGGGCTTGAGTTTTCATGTCTGTAACCAGAACATAGGCTCCTTTTTGCAGAAAAAAACGGACTGCAGCTTCGCCACCTCCGTTCAATCCCAAACCCATAATGGTTATGTGTTTATTTTTAATATCTTGAATTGATTTGAAAGCACAAACTGGTGAATAAGAATGAAATTCCATAAAAACCTCTTTTTGAAAACGTGTAAAACGGCAAAAAAAAAGCCTTCCTGCATAAACAAGAAGGCCGGTTGCCGGGAACCAGAATCGAACTGGCACGTCGATTGCTCGACACAGGATTTTAAGTCCTGGGCGTCTACCAATTCCGCCATCCCGGCGAATGGAATCTATATTATACAAAAGGCAGAAAATTTTCAAGTGGTTGGATGCGGTAGGCAATGGAGCACCGGCGATGGCTGTTTGAACAGCCGAAGCTGAAGACCGCAACGGCACAATTTGTGCCGTGAGGACTTAGAGCGTTAGCGAAGTGCGGAACTGCCGACGGCGGGCGGAATGCGCGAAGCGAATGGAGCCTACCGGACCGCCCATAAAAAAATCCTACAAAAAAAACTGTATTGCCCATATTCTGGGAAAATGGTATATTGAATTGTCGCTGAGGCAACGTGTTTTGTTTTTGCGATTCTCTGGAGAGTCTCCATACTTCCATATGGAGCGCCGAAGGGTTAAGGTCATATAGGCCGATATCTCAGGCAAAGTGGACAGAGCCTAAAAAATGTCCGTTTATCACTCTTTAGAGAGCTTCCACTGGTTGGGGGCTCTATTTTTTTTGTTTCGAGGACAGATTATGTCTTTTGAAGAAATTCTTAACAAAATTGATGATGTTGTTTGGGGAATCCCAACCATCGTCCTGATCTTAGTCACAGGTCTTTTGATGACTATCAGATCTCGTGGTATCCAGTTTACAAAACTCGGACGTGCATTTAAGAGCATTTTTAAGGAAAATGAAGGTCACGGTGAACTTTCTGGTTTTAGTGCCCTTTGTACTGCTCTTTCGGCAACTATTGGTACTGGAAACATTGTTGGTGTTGCAACTGCTGTTTTGGCAGGTGGTCCAGGCGCTCTTTTCTGGATGTGGTTTGCTGCAATTCTTGGAACTGCAACAAAGTATGCGGAATGTATGCTTTCTATCAAATACCGCGAAGTAAAGGAAG
Source organism: Treponemataceae bacterium (assembly GCA_963624615.1). Classification (GTDB taxonomy): domain Bacteria; phylum Spirochaetota; class Spirochaetia; order Treponematales; family Treponemataceae; genus Treponema_D. Next base: position 20,107 of record CAVFQN010000026.1, read on the forward strand.
ATGGTCACGTTTTGGGTGGTCCTTTCTATGTAATTGAAAAGGGTATGGGCAAAAACTGGAAATGGCTGGCTGTTTTGTTCGCAATTTTTGGAACTCTGGTTGGTCTTTTTGGTATTGGTACTTTTACACAGGTAAACGGAATTTGTGGTGCTATTCAGAATGCATTTGACCCTGAAACTTCAAATGTTGCATTTACTATTGGAGAACATTCTTATTCTTGGGCTACAGTAATTGGTGGTGCAATCATTACTATTTGTACTGCTCTGGTTGTTATTGGTGGCTTGAAAAGAATTTCTAAGGTTGCAGAAAAAATTGTTCCTGCAATGGCAATTATTTATGTTTTCCTTGGTCTTTCTGTAATCATCATGAATGCTACTCGTATTCCTCACGCTTTTGCTTTGATTTTTAAGGGTGCTTTTGGTGCTCAGACTGGTTTGCAGGCTTTGTCTGGTGCTACTGCCGGAACTATTATCAGAATGGCTATGCAGAAAGGTATTGCCCGCGGTATTTTCTCTAACGAAGCTGGTCTTGGTTCTGCTCCAATTGCTGCTTCTGCTGTTCAGACAAATGAACCTGTAGAACAGGGGCTGGTTAATATGACTGGTACTGTAATCGATACTTTGATTATTTGTACTATGACAGGTCTTTCTATTGTTCTTGCTGGTGGTGATGTTTGGAATTCTGGACTTGCAGGTTCTGCTTTGACTTCTGCTGCTTTCTCTGCAATGCTTGGTGGTGACGGACATTCTGTTCAGTTCCTTCTTATGCTTTGTCTGATTTTCTTTGCATTTACAACTATTTTGGGTTGGGATTATTATTCTGAAAAATGTCTGGAATATCTTTCTAAGGGTAATATGACTGTTGTAAAGATTTATCGTTGGCTCTACATTATTGCTGTTGCAATTGGTCCTTATATGACAATTTCTGCCGTTTGGACAATTGCCGACATCACAAATGGTTTGATGGCAATTCCTAACTGTATTTCTTTGATTGTGCTGAGTGGGGTTGTTGCTAAAGAAACTAAGGCTTATTTTGATAAATATCCAACTTTGTAAGGTTTGAGATTTCGGGGTAAACCCGGATGATGGAAATTTAAGTTTGAAAAGAGAAAGCCCTGTGCTGGGAGAGATTCCTGTGCAGGGCTTTTTTTGTGGGATTGTGGGATTTTGGGCACCGAGGGCGGCGAATGGGCTTCGGGGGGCGAGCAAATTGACATCTGGACGGGCGAATTGACATCAAGGCGGGCAATTTGTCACTAGGGCGAAAAATTACACCAGGGGCAAAAATTCCACCTCCACCAAGCCTTTCCAACTTCACTTACGACAAAACCCTCCCTTCTTTTGACTTTATCCTCTTTACATAATCAAAAAGGTCTTCCAAGGGGCTGTCGAACTCCATACCGCCGACAGGTTTGTTTCCGTTCTGTAAAAATCCTACATTATGAATATCTGACCCGCTCGTTACCGGAAAATCGTAGTTTTTTGCCAGGAGGGCTGCCATTACGTTTTCGGAAGTGTCGTTGCCGGCATTGTAAATTTCGATTCCGTGAATATCGCGAACGTGAATGTGAATTGCCTGAATGTAGTCCCGCATTCTAAATGGGTGGGCTTGAATCATCAGACCGCCGACTCTGTTTACCGCCTGGAAAAGTTCGCGGTGGTTCATTTTTTCGACTTCGGGGTGGTCTAAAAGCCAAGCTTTGTCCAGACCGTAAACCAGGTAATCATCGCCATCAAAAGTCTGCTCAATACCAAAAAAAACTTTAAAATCGGGGTCTTTGTTGTAATTATTAGCTTTGAGGGCTGATTCGTAGCCGCTACAATAAATTTCTACCCGATCTTTCCATTCGCCGGAGTGAGGGGCAGCAGTGTTTCCGCCAAAAAAATGGTCGGTTACGAAAATCCCAGAATATCCAAAATTCTTGTAGGCTTGTATGTAATCTGCACCGTGAGTTTGTCCGCAGGCACTGCCTTCGCAGGTATGCAGATGTGTTTCGTATTTGTAAGTCTTGTGATTTGTTGTTTTCATCATATTTCTGATTATAAAACTTTTGTTGAACAATTTAAATGTAAAGAGTAAAATTGCCTTATGAAAAAGACAGTTTATATTATTGGTCATAAAAATCCAGATACGGATGCGGTTGTATCCGCTGTTGGATATGCTCGTCTCAAAAATCTTTTGGGGCATCCAGAATATGTTGCTGCCAGGGCTGGGCATTTAAATCCTCAGACCCGCTATATTTTTGAAAAATTCGCACAGCCTCGTCCTGAATATATCCCTGATTTAATTCCGAAAGTGAAATATTTTATGCAGGATAATGTTGAAACTGTCGATGAAAATGTCTCTGTGTGGGAAGCAATTGGAAGTATGGAAAAACAGGAAAATCGGGTTACTCCTGTTGTCGATAAAAATGGAAAATATCTTTCCCTGCTTCATTATTCTGGATTTGCAAAAGGTGTTTTAACAATCTTAAATCCTGAAAAAAATCATTCTTTTACGACCAGCATAAATCTGATTTTGAAAACCTTGAACGCTCAGCCACTCATCGTAAATGATGGAGATAAAACTTTTAAGGCTTCTATCCACGTTGGCTCTTCTTCTGTTGAAACTTTTGTAAAACGTCTCGAAGCCCACGCTTCTGAAAATATTGTCGTAATTGCTTCGGATCGCACCGATATTCATAAACTTTGTATTGAGCACAAGGTAAAACTTTTGATTACGACTAGTGGCTGTGTGATTGATAAAAAACTTCGCGATTTAGCCGAAAAAAATGGTGTTTCTGTAATTGTCAGTCCTTATTCAACCTCTCCAACTTCTATGCTGATTGCATATTCTATGCCGGTTAGTGTAATGGGTGATAAAGAAATAAAAACTGTTTCAATTAATGATTCTGTTGCGAAGATCAAGGATATTTTGAAAGACGCTCATTGTAAATATCTGCCGGTTGTTGATGAAGATAACAAGGTGATTGGAATTATTTCTGAGCATGATTTGATGAAAGAACCTAATATCGAAGTGATTCTCGTTGACCATAACGAAATTACCCAGGCGGTGGAAGGTGTCGAGCATTACACAATTTTGGAGGTGATTGACCATCACAGAATTGGGGCAATCCCGACAAAAAATCCTATTACTTTTATAAACCGTCCGGTTGGTTCTACTGCTACCCAGATTGCCGGCCTTTACCAGGAATACAAAGTTCCAATTCCGAAGGATATTGCCCCCCTGCTTTTGTGCGGAATCCTTTCTGATACTCTGATTTTGCAGTCTGCCACCACAACTGACGTTGACCGCGAAATGGTTGAATATCTTTCTGGAATTACAGATTTGGATTACAAGGCTTTGGGCAACGAGATTTTGATTGCCGGAAGCAACATAAAAGGTCGCGAAGCTTCGGATTTGATTCATCAGGATATGAAGGAATATGTTGAGGGCAAGGTGACTTACACCGCCAGCCAGATTGAGGTTGGAAATCCACAGGAAGTAATGGACCGCAAAAAGGATTTTATGAACGAACTGGCTATGGAACGCCGAGCCCACAAGGCTCTCTTCTCTTGCCTGCTCGTTACTGACATCACAAAGTTGTCGTCGCTTTTGTTGATTGATTACGACCCTAAATTTGAACCTTTTATCAGCTGGCCAAAAATGGAAGACAATGTTTTCTATTTACAAGGCGTCGTTTCAAGGAAAAAGCAGCTGATTCCACTGATTACGGAAGCGGTGTTGAATTATCAGAAATAAAAAAAATGCTGTCCAAGTTTTGGACAGCATTTTTTTTATTCCCAGCCAAACGTTGCAGGCGGTTTGTTTGTTGCGTCAAAATACAGGGCGTCTACAAATGACAGCTTGGCAATCTCCTGGATTATCAGACCGAAAACGTCTTTTGGAATAAGGGCGAACCTTGCTGTCATAACATCTTCCGAAATAACTGGTCGCAAAACAAAACTTGCGTGGTCTTTTGTGCTTGCGTAAGGCAGGTCGATTGTAAGATGCTGGAAAATCTGATTGTAGAGTCCCGACTGGTGCAAATGGGTCAAAACTATGTTATCAACTTCGCGTAGCTGATCCAGGCGGGCTTTGTCGCAGTAGCCTTCCTGGAGTTTGAGCATTTCGTTTGTGATTTTTGGATTCTGATACAATTTGATGCAGGTTCTGTTGATGTATTTTGCAGAATTTGTGATTGTTGATGAACATTCTTCCAGTTTTTCGCGTTTACCTGGCAGGTGTCGCATGCCCATTCCTGCTGCAGCGGCTCCCAAAGGCCATTCAGTTTCTTTGGCAGGTCCAAAATCCAAAATTGCAGGGAAGCGATAAGTTCTAAAATCTCCCTGAACCCCAACAGAACGAACTGGCAGAACGTCGCGTTTTAGGTTTGCAGTGCAGCCAGGGCAGAACATATCAATTGTGATTTCTGACAGTTCTTTTTTTGCACCAGCGAATTCTTCATCATCTTTTGCTGACCATGATTTTCCGTCGTTACAAAGAACATTGATGGAAAGTCCTGGACCTGGGAAAGGATGACGCATAACCAGCTGGTCTGGAAGTCCAAGTTTTTTTCCGATAGCCCGAACTTCGTCTTTGTACAAATCGCGGATTGGTTCGATAATCAATCCTTTTGCAATAAGTTCCTGAATTCCCTTTACCCGGTTGTGGTGAGTTTTGATTGTATTGGAATTTTTAGTTCCGCCAGATTCAATAATATCCGGATAAAGAGTTCCCTGTGCTAAAAGCCATTTGTCATCATCAAGATGCTGCTTTTCTAGAACCTGGTTGCGAACGGTGATAAAGTTTTCGCCAACAGCCATACGTTTTTTCTGAGGATCTGTGAAACCAGAAATTGCCTTTAAAAAACTTTCAGAAGCATCTTCGACGATAAAATTATTAAATCCGAATTTGTGATAGGCTTGGGCAACCTGACTGGATTCATTTTTTCGCATAAATCCGTTATCAATATGAAGTCCCAGAACCCTGTTCTGCCCCAAAGCCTTGTTCAAAAGTGCAAAAGTGATGGTGGAATCAACTCCACCAGATAAGAACAGAAGGACATTTTTATCTTTTGCTTCTTTTTTGATATTTTCAAGGATAATTTGGAGAACTGTGTCCTGATCCCAATTTTTTTCCATACCACAGTAATTTGCAAAGTTCTGGAAAATCTGATTTCCGCATGGAGTGTCTTTTACTTCACAATGAAACTGAAGGGAAAATCTCTTTTTTGCAAGATTTTGGGTAGCCGCAAAAGGACAATCTTTTGTAGAACCAACAACTTCAAAGCCCTGTCCCATCTCGAGAACGCCATCCTGGTGGCTCATCCAAACTTGCTGACTAGGTTCAATGCCTTCAAAAAGGGGACATTTTACTGCCGGATTTAAATTCAGCTGGGCAAAACCAAATTCTCCTACATCAGCTTTACCAACTTTTCCGTTATAGCCAAGCTGAACGATGTAGTGACCATAGCAAAGTCCCAAAACTGGAATATCAAGATTTAAAATTTCTGAATTGAAGTCTGGAACTTTTTCGTCATAAACCGAAGAAGGTCCGCCTGAAAAAACTATGCCCTTACAGTTTTCAAATACAGATAAATCTGTAGAAGGAAGGGCGATTTCTGAATAATAACCTAACATACGGAAGCGTTTTGCGATTAAATGTGCGTATTGGCTTCCAAAATCTAAAACTACAATTTTTGAACGTGACATATTGAAATTATAATGGAAAGTTGGGGGATGTGGAATAGAGATTTTTTGGGCTTTTTTGGGGCCAGTGTGTTTTTTGTGGGGTGGGAGAATTTTTTGCAGATAATGTAAGTTTCTCGAGAAAAATTTTCTATTCTCTCGTAAAATTATTCACTCTTTCCAGGGCTTTCGCTGACGCTGCCTGATTTTTTCGAATTATTTCTTTGAACCTGGAGGTTTTTATCAGCATAAGTTCGGTTTCTGATTTTGTGACGGCGGAAGATTCGCGGTTGGTGTGCAAAAATGCCGGAATTTCACCAAAAAAATCACCTTTTTGGTAGGTTGTGGGAATGCCGTCTTTTGTTTCGACGACGGAGCCTGAGCGGACAAAATAAACGTAATCAGCTTTATCATTTTCTGTATAAATCTGGTAATTTGCCTGCAAAATCCTGTTTTCTGTTTCCAGCCTGTAAAGTGAAGGATTTCTGAAAAGTTTTTGATTGATAAGGCGGGTAAAAATATCATCAGCAGCCGAATTTTTTGTATAAATCTGGGCGATAATCTGTTCTTCAAAAAACTGGCTCACATAAAGCATTTGTGCACAAAACAGAAATACAACAAAAAACATATAAACTTTAAAAAGCATAATCAGCATGGTTGAAATTGTGCCGTAAATGACGTTGTAATTTGTGAAATTCATAAATTTATTGATAAAAAATGAGATGATAAAGGTGACTGCGGTAGAAAGGGCAGCGTAAAATGCTGAAATCCTGATTTTGGGTTTTGAACCTGTCATAAATCTGTAACTGTAGAGGGTAAAAATAAAAAACAGAAAGTACAGGACTGAAGAAACTAAAACATTGGAACTTGTCCTGAAGATTTTCGGGAAAGAGCTACGGATTGTTGCCAAAACCGGTAGCTGCAAAAATTTATTAAAAAGGAAGGCGAAAATCATCACCAGAATAAAAACAATCACAAGTACAAATTCTGAGATAAATGTAATCAGCTGATTTACGACTGAAACTCTTTTTGTGGCTGACAGAAAAATTCTATTGAGGGCCTGGACAATCGACAGAAACATTTTGCGGGCCATCCAGATGACCCAGATTGCAAGGAAAATATTGATAAACGAAAGTGATTTTTTTTGAATCAGGTTGTTGATAAATGGCGTTACATCAAAAACGTTGGAAAATTGCTGGCAAAAATCGATTATCATTTGCAGAATATCCGGCGAAACTTTTAAAATGTTGATTAAAACGGTAAAAATAATCAGAACAACGGGGATAAAAGAAAAGATAAAACTGTAGGAACAAGCTGCAGCACTTTCCCAGAGAATGTTGTCGTTGGAGTTTTTAATTGAAAGAAAAATAAACTGGGCAAATTTTGTGAAAATTTGCTTTGGGGAAAGTTTTATTTTCTGATTTTCTTTTGTCATAGCATTTCACTGCGATTTTTGTAAAAAAAAGGCAACAGAATTGGAGGTGAAAAGTCTGGAATTAATAAGACTTTGGGCTTTCGCCCTGTATTCTGTTGCCAATAAATTTCAAAATATTTTTAGAAACTCCTTTAGAAGTCTGCCAATTTTGGAGCTCGTGGATAAGGAATTACATCACGAATATTTTCCATCCCTGTTACGTAACGGATCAGGCGTTCAAAGCCAAGTCCGAAACCAGAATGAGGAACTGTACCGAAACGTCGCAAATCCAGATACCACTGGTAATTTGACATATCCATTCCGCGCTCTTCACAAACATTCAAGAGTTTTTCATAATCTTCTTCGCGCTCTGAACCGCCAATCAATTCTCCAATTCCTGGAACTAAAACGTCAACTGCCTTTACGGTTTTTCCATCATCATTAGCTTTCATATAGAAAGATTTGATTTCTTTAGGATAATTGTAAACCATTACAGGGCAACCAAAAATCTTTTCGGTAAGATAGCGTTCGTGTTCTGTGGCAATATCGCAGCCCCAGTATGGTTTGAATTCAAATTTTGCACCTTTATCAGAAGCTTCCTGAAGTTTTGCAATTGCGTCTGTGTAAGAAATGCGGACAAATTTGGCATTTGCAACTTTTGTAAGGCTTTCGATAAGGCCTGGCTGAATCCTCTTGTCAAAAAATTCCAAATCGGCACGACATTTTGTCAAAGCCCAGTTCAAAAGATATTTTACAAAATCTTCCTGTATATCCATGTCATCATCCAAATCATAAAAAGCCATTTCCGGTTCAATCATCCAGAATTCTGACAGGTGACGAGGTGTATTTGAATTTTCGGCACGGAAAGTTGGTCCAAAAGTATAAACGCGGGAAAGGGCGGTTGCCATTGTTTCTGCTTCAAGCTGTCCAGAAACTGTGAGGGAAGCCTTTTTTCCAAAAAAATCTTTAGAATAATCTACGATTTTGTGGGCATCTTCGATTTTCATTCCGCCCTGACCGGCTTTCACACCCATTTCTGCGATTTTTTCCATAGAAAGAGTTGTAACCTGGAACATTTCGCCGGCACCTTCACAATCTGAACAAGTGATTTCAGGAGCGTTGATGTAAACAAATCCTCTTTCCTGGAAGAAAGAATGTACGGCAAAAGCCATCTGGTTACGAACCCGGTAAACTGCACCAAAAGTATTAGTTCTTGCTCGAAGATGGGCGTTTTCACGCAGATATTCCATTGACATCTTATTTTTCTGCAAAGGATATTCATCCGGATTACAAGTTCCAAGACATTCAATATCTTCGAGAGTAACTTCTACAGCCTGACCACTTGCTGGGGATTCAACCAAAAGCCCAGTTGCACGAACAGAAGCCCCGGTGTTCAATTTTTTGAGAGTTTCTTCGATATTATTTACATTTGCATTATTAGAAGGATTATTGCGGTCGAAAGTAAGCTGAATATTGGCAAAACAGCTTCCGTCGTTGACTTGAATAAAAACAAGACCTTTTGAGTCACGAACTGTACGAATCCAACCGCAAACTTTAACGGCGTGTCCGTCAGGAGAAGATGTAAGTAAATCTTTGATTAGTGTTGGTACCATAAATATGTCCTTGCTATAAAAAATAAAAAAATCGGAGACTTCTTCGAAAAGAAGCCTCCTTTTTATAATGAAAATGTGGATTTATATTAGCACTTTTTGAAAAGTGTTACAATTATAGGGATTTTCAAGGTTGCCTTAAGCAACGTAAGCTTCCAATTTGCGGGCTCTTGTTGGGTGCTGCAAGCGGACGATAGCGTGTTTTTCAATCTGACGGATTCTTTCCTTTGTCAAATCACATTCCTGGCCAACTTCTTTTAATGACATTGGTTTAAGACCGTTTAAGCCATAGCGCATACGGATAACTTTTGCTTCGTTAGGGCGGAGGGTATCAACAACTTTGTCAATATCTTCGTGCATAGCATTTTGAATTGCCTGTTCTTCTGGGCGGTCGTAAGATTCATCTTCGTAAAAATCACCAACTTTTGCGTGACTGTCATTTCCATCGTTGATTTCTGCGTCAAGACTTACAATATCGCGGCTGATATTTACCATATCGCGGACATGACTTGCGTCCATGTTGAGCATAGCTGCAATTTCTTCGAATTCCTGCTGTTCTGATTTTTTAGAACCAATAACTTTTTTGGCATGTTCAATCTGAACAAGTTCATTTGCACGATTAAGTGGAAGGCGGATAGGGCGACTTTTTTCGCAAATAGCTTTCAAAATGCTCTGGCGAATCCACCATACAGCGTAAGAAATAAAATGATAGCCTTTTGTAACGTCAAATTTATCTACAGCGGTAAGAAGACCGATATTTCCTTCGCTGATTAAATCGGTCAAATCCAAACCGTGGTTCTGATATTTTTTTGCAACATTTACGACAAAACGAAGATTTGCGTTCACAAGTCTGTTTTTTGCGGCTTTATCTCCAGCCTGGGCCTTTTTTGCCAATTCGATTTCTTCTTCATGAGAAAGCATAGGAACTTTGTTGATGTCCTTTAAATACATAGCCAAAACGTTGTCTTCGTGTTTCATACAGTTCTCCTTCGTAAAGGTTTTTAAATATTACGTAATATATATAGCAAGAAACGTGCCAAGTTCTTGAT
>CAVFQN010000026.1:29858-72794 GCA_963624615.1 Treponemataceae bacterium
GTTCTTGATAATGATGAAAAAATCCAAAAACGATAAAAAAATCAGGCAAAATAATAATAAAATGCGAAAAAGGCAAGTAAAAAGTTAAAATTTTGAGGATATTTTGTCCGAATTCGACACAAATTTAATTTTTCCAGGGAAAATTGTGTAAATTTGACACAGGGGAAGGGATTTTGCGGGAAAATGTGGAATTTTGACACAAAAAAGGGGCTGAGTAGTTACGATTTTTTACAGATTTGCTACTTCCTCAAGAGTAAGACCAGTACATTTTGCTATCACATTTGGAGCTACATTATTAGGCATCTCTAAAAAATCATTTTCAATGCTTTTTCAGAGATGCCCTTAATATTGCTTAAACTTTGCGATTTTTATCAAAATTTGTGGAAAAAGTTTGAGAATTGCGAAAATATAGGGAGTTTTACCGAGAATTTGTGATTTTTTTTCGCGTGAGGCTATGGAGCACCGAAGGGCTTTTGTTTCAACAAAAGCCCTGAGAAGACCGGAGGCACGCAATTTGCGTGCCGAGGACTTAGAGCGACAGCGAAGTGCGGAACAGGCGGTTATCTCCCAAACCTCAATCAGCAAATGCTGAAATTTGAAAAAATGGGAGGCTGTGCAATGATAGAACTTATTATGCTAGTTGTCGCAATTATAACTTGTGCTACAACTATAGTAGGAACAGTTATTGCATATCTCTCTTTCCGTAAAAAGAAAAAGAGTTAAAAAAATATAGCCGCCCCAGTTAGACGACACGGGCGACTATTATGAATCCGTGGAGATACCCCGAGTTCGGGCACTTCCTTTTTTTTAATATAACATAGTAAATCTTTTGCGTCAAATTTCTTGTAGAAATTCCTAATCTTAGACCGTGAATCACGCCCTTTACTTTATCAACGTTTTCTTTTTCCAGGCACCACTTTTGTATCTGATAAAGCAGACGATGGCGGTGATTGTCCAGGTAAAGCCGGTTGTGACCCAAATGCCCCAGTAGCCTAGTTTTGGGATGCGGGTGAAGATTGGGGCGAATCCGATTCTGCCTACAACTTCGGTGAGGCCGTTTATCATTGAAAAGGCGGTGTCGCCGCAACCGTTTAAAATGCCGCGTGGAACGTAAATCATTCCCAGCATAAAATAGCAGAGTGCGGTGATTTTGAGGGCTTTTGCGCCGATTTGGACAACTTCCGGTTCGCCTTTGACGAAAAATCCGATGATGTAATGGCCCAAAAACCAGAAAAGTGGCAGCATTATCATACTGAAAATTAAAACGATGATTGTACCGCGGTGGAAGCCTTTGTTGACTCTTTGAATTTGCCCGGCACCCATGTTTTGGCCGGAAAAATTTGTGAGGGCGGCACTGATTGAAGAATATGGCTGCTGAACTAATTGTTCTACTCGCATGACGATGGTGTAGGCCGCCATGACTGTTTCGCCGAATGTGTTTACAATGCCCTGCAAAACCATCATCGAAATGGAAATGAGGCAGCTTTGGAGGGCGACCGGAGTGCCGATTTTGAAAGAATTTGCGATGATTTTTCTGTTGGGCAAAAATTCTTTTTTGGAAAGATGAAAATAATCTATTTTTTTATAGGCGTAGATGATGGATGCAAATGCGGATACTGCCTGGGAAATGATTGTTGCAAATGCTACGCCAAAAACTCCCCAGCCAAATGAAATTACGAAAACAAGGTCTAGAACCAGGTTGATGACGCTGGACAAAATCAAAAAATAGAGGGGGGATTTTGAATCTCCCAGGGCTCTCAAAATTGACGCAACTCCGTTATAAAATGCGACGAAAATAATGCCACAGCAGGTTGTCCTCATGTAAAGAATGGCGTCTGGGCGGATTGTGTCCGGGCAGTTGAGCAATTTGAGAACGTAAGGGCAAACCAAAAATCCGAAAATACTGACTAGGATAGAGGCTGCCGCAAGTACGTAAAAGGCGTTTGAAATTGTGGATCGAACCATATTGTGTTTTTTTGCACCAAAATACTGGGCAACGATGATTCCGATACCGGTGGCAAGGCCAGAACTGAGTGAAAAACAGAAAAAGTTCATTGATCCGCAAGTTCCGACGGCTGCCAGAGCGTTCGCACCGACAAAGTTTCCTACAATGATTGAGTCGACCATGTTGTAGAGCTGCTGGAAAATATTTCCAATCAAAAGTGGGAATGCAAAAACTAAAATATGCCTGCTTGGTGAGCCAACTGTCATATCTGTAATATTTGTCTTATTTTTCATAACTTAATCCTGTCTGTATCATAGTGTCTTGTAAAAAAATAAAACTGTACAAAAATACACAGTTTTGGAATGATTAATTGGAGAGCTTTTTTGCCGCCCGGCGGGGTGAAACTGGGGAATAGATGGTGGGGTGGCTTTGGGGAGATGGTGGGGGCTGAAAAAAAAGATTTTTATTCTTTTGCTTTCATTTCCGCCAGGGCGTCTACTCTTGCTTCCTGCATCAACTGCATATCGCGGGATAAATCTGCAATTTTGAATTCCAAGGCTCCTGCCTGGAGTGTTCCATTTATTTCGCCAGGTCCTCGGCTTTTCAAATCTTCTTCTGCAATATAAAAACCGTCCGTACTGAGACGAAGTGCCTTCATCCTCTCTATCCCGATTTCTGTGATGTTTTTGCTGTAAATCAAAATACAAATTGACTGATCAGAACCTCGTCCAACCCTTCCACGCAGCTGGTGGAGTTGGGCCATCCCGAACCGGTCTGCCTGTTCTATAACCATGCAGGTGGCATTTGGAACATCAACCCCGACTTCTACGACCGTAGTTGCAACCAAAATCTGGATTGAACCGTCTCGGAATTCTTTTAAAATGCGGACTTGTTCTTCTTCATCAATTTTGCCATGAACCAAAGCACATTTGTACTGGGGATAAATATTTTTTGACAAATGGTCAAAAGCCCTTTGGGCAGATTTAATATTTTCATCACTATCAATAGCGGGATAAACAAAATAGGCTTGTTTTCCTTTTTCCAGTTCTTTTCTGACTGCCTCGTAGGCGTTTATTTCGTTTCCTTCTTTTACCAGGTAAGTTCTGATTTCTTTGCGCCCAACCGGTTTTGTGCGAATGGTAGAAATATCCAAATCACCAAAGACTGTAAGGGCAAGACTTTGTGGAATTGGAGTTGCTGACATCATCAGAAGATTGGGCTCAAAAACTCCGCCTTTGTAAGAAATTCGTCCCTTATTGATGATAGATTGCCGCTGCATAACTCCAAAACGATGCTGTTCGTCAATAACTGCCAGCATTAAATCTTTGTAAATAACAGGATTTGAATACAGGGCATGAGTTCCCACTATAATGTCAATTTCGCCGTCTTTTAAAGCCTTGAGAAGCTGATTGCGGCCTGCCGATTTTACATTTCCAGTCAAAAAAGCAACCCTGACACCAAATTTTCCAAGCATTCTGGCCGTCGTTTCGGCGTGCTGGCGGGCTAGAATTTCGGTTGGTGCCATGAGTGCACACTGCCCTTTCCAGCTGATGACTCTGAGGCAGGCGAAAAGTGAAACAAGAGTTTTTCCTGAGCCGACATCGCCCTGCAAAAGTCTTGCCATTGTGTAAGGGGGGCGAATTGGGGGCGGAAATCCGCGGTCAAGGTGATTTAGCGTTCTCTCTCTTTCCCGATAAGACCGATCAATTTCTTCGTCCATTTCGTAAATTACTTTTTTTTGGTCGGCTGTGAGCTCAAAAGGAAGGGTTGCCAGAAAATCTTTTTGCAAAGGTGAGAGGGAGTCTGCAAAGATTTTATCCTGGATTTCTGGTGTATCTTTATTTTCCCTGGTAAAACCTTTTCTGTTGTAGGCTCGTTCTACAATCACCTGCTGAAAAAGAAAAAGTTCTTCAAATGCAAGACTTTTTCGAGCCTGGTTAGCCTGTTCTATGGTTTGAGGCTGGTGAATCAGGCGGATTGAGTCCTGTTTTTGTAAAAGCTGATGTTTTTTAATCAGATTTTCGGGGATTTCGTTTTCAATTCCATGGGCGTATTGTTTGATGGCCTGGGAAATAGCCTTGTGAAGAGTTTTTTGCGAAAGCCCTTCGGTAAGAGGATAAACTGGAAGTATACCGGTATCGGCTGGAGTGATTTTGGTTAAATCAAGGTGGACTGGAGCCGCTGTATGTGCAGGATCGCCCTGGTGGGAGTCTGGCTGGGAATTATTAAAATCCGCCCCAATCATCATCTTTACTGCTTCAAAACTTGAGGATTGCAGTCTGTTGTATTTTACGAAAAACTGACCGGTAACAGTGATAATCGAACCTGGAACTAGGACTTTTTCCAAAAAAGCCCGGTTAAAACAGAGCAATTCTGCCTGGGCAGTTCCATCAAAAATCCTGATTTTGAGGGTCTTCATATTTCCGTAGCCAAACCATTCCTGGCTCAACACCTGGGCTACGGTATGAACTTTGCTGTGCTTATCAAAATCTTTGAGAAAAACTTTTACAGACCTATCCTCATAATCTCTGGGGTAATACTGAAGCAGGTCTCCAACTGTGAAGACGTTTACTTTTGCCAGAGTTTTTGTAAGTTGTGGACCCACGCCTGTGATAGACGAAACTGGGGATTTAATATCTGAAATTTTCAATTTTTCTTTTTTTCTTTCGATTAATAAGCAATTAAAAATTAAAAAGGAATCCTGTAGCAGAGGTTTACCAAAATATTGATAAGGATTCTACCAACTCCCATCACTACGAGCAGGGTAATCCATGAAATTAGCAGGGATTTTTGATAACTCATAGAGGATTTTGTAAATGTTGACGCAATTTTGTATGTAAATTTGTTCAACATCATATCAATCTGATTCCAGCCTGAATTAAATGATGTCTGGCCTTTTTTTACAAGCAAAACAATCCAGCGGATTAAAATTAAAAGAAATAAAATGGATAGGAGTGATGATATAATGTTCCACAGCATATAAATTACCGTAGCGAGAATTCCTCCCAGATAAATTCTGCCGGTTGACTGAATGCCAGCCAGAATTGACGAAGCCAGGGATAAAATTCCGATGGAAATAATCGGTGAAAAATCAACATTGGCAATTCTTAAAAATCCCCAGCGAGAAAAAAAGTTCAGGTAAGGATCGGTGACTGAGGAAATAAATTTTCCAAAGGCTGTGAATTTAAGGCCTGGAAACCAGCTCATAATTATGTTGATAAAGCACAAAATTGTATAAATTGTGACAATGGCCGAAAGTAGGGAAAGAATTGCTTGAATCATATTAAAACCTCCAGGGCAGACGCGGAAAATTTTGCAAAGGGAACCTCTAAAATTGCAATTTTTAGAGATGTCCTGAAAATCTTCTTATTCAGTCCAAACTTCCTTTACAATGTTAATGTTTTTCAGCGCTTTTATTGTTTCTTCTGAAGCATTCATTGTAATCATGCTGTTTGCTTTTACAACATAAGGACTGTTTGCAACGTCTATATGAAAATATACTGAGCAATTACCCATTTTATCAAATAAAAAATCTTTTAATTCGAGCATTTCTGAATCAGAATTAAAATTTGGGTCCAGCATAATGTGGATTGCCTGGGCTGCGTGATTTTCCAGTTCATTGGGATCTTCCATGGAGTCTACAATTAGAGATGGAGTGTCGCGACTGCCATCAACTTTACCCTTAAATGCGTAAATTTCAGAATCTTCAATTTTTGGTTTAAGGCTTTCCCAGGTTTTTGGGAAAAATGTTAAATCTATCACTCCGTCATAATCATTGAGTTTTGCAAAGGCCATGCGGTCACCTTTTTTTGTGATGATTTCGCGAACGCCATTTACCATTCCCAGGGCAGTATATTGCTTGCCGAAGTCTTTTAACTGCCAGGGTTTTGCACCGCTAGCCATGAGGGCATCTTTTTCGGCTTTGCTTTCGGCCGCAATTCTTGTGATATTTCCGGCTCGGACGGTAACTGCCCTGTCAATTGCTTTTTTATAAGAATCAAGAGGGTGTCCGCTTACATAACAGCCGATGCACTCTTTTTCCATGTTCAAAAGTTCCATATTTGGAAGATTTTCAATTTTTTTGAATTGGAAATCGGTGTAGGATTTTTCTTCTTCCCCTAAATCTCCAAAAAGGTCGCCCTGCCCTTTCTTTTTATCTTCCAGAATATCAGAAACATAATCCAGGGCGGCTTCCATATTTGCCAGCAGGGTCGGACGGTTGAGGGTAGTACCGTCTTTTTCTTTGAGGTGGTCAAAAGCCCCTGTTTTTATAAGAACTTCAATAGCTTTTTTGTTGACGAGAGTTTTTTCGCGGCCGTCCTGGTCTTTTTCTACCAGGGCTCCCGTTCTGGTGATAAAGTCCATAAAATTTTGGAAAGGTCCATTTTCTTCGCGTTCTTTTACAATTGCCTGGGCGGCGGCTTCTCCCATTCCCTTAATTCCCTTGAGTCCGAAAACAATTCTGCCATCAACAACATCAAAAATAACGTCGGAACGGTTTACGTCCGGGGCGTCAACGGCAATTCCCATAGACCGGGCTTCTTCAATGTAGGCAGGAAGCCCATCTGTGGAAGTGATTTCATTTGTAAGGTTTGCTGCCATAAACTCGGCAGGATAATGAGCCTTGAGCCAGCCAGTTCTGTAAGCAAGAACAGAATAGGCGGCGGCATGTGATTTGTTAAATCCGTAGCCGGCAAATGGAATCATAATTTCAAAGATTTCATCAGCATGCTGTTCTGTAAAGCCTTGTTTGAGGGCTCCTTCAATAAATTCCTTTTTTTTGCCCATCAAAACTTCAGGTTTTTTCTTACCCATGGCACGTCGCAACATATCGGCCCCACCAAGCGAGAAGCCGGCAATTTTTTGAGAAACCTGCATTACCTGTTCCTGGTAAACCATAACCCCGTAAGTTTCTTTTAATATTCCTTCCAGGCAAGGATCAGGGTAGTGGATTGTTTCAGGCTTCCATTTTCCTTCAATGTATTGAGGAATGTAATCCATAGGCCCCGGACGGTAAAGGGCGTTCAAGGCGACTAACTCTTCCAGGCGGCGAGGCTGGGCTTCGCGGAGAATTTTCTGCATTCCAGGAGATTCAAACTGGAAAACTGCAACAGAGTCCCCTCGACAGAACAAATCAAAAGTTTTTTCATCAGTTTCGGAAACCTGGTCACAGTGGAAAACTGGCTCTTCCGGCTTTTTATGTTTATTGATTATGTCCTCGGCATAACGGATTAATGACAGAGTTTTGAGTCCCAGGTAGTCGAATTTTACAAGACCGCAAGGTTCAATAATATCCATGGTGTACTGCACACCAACTTCCCCAGTTTTTGGATCTTTGAAAACTGGGGCCCAGGCAGGAAGCGGAGTTAAACCGATTACCATTCCCGATGCGTGCAGACCTGTGTTTCGTTTTACGCCTTCAAGTTTAAATGCAAGTTCAAAAAGTTCCTGGTAACGCGGATCATCTTTGTAAGGAATAAGTTGACCGCCGTCCGGCATTTTTTCGGTTGGCTCAGAAAAAGCGTCCTTGAGTTTTGCCTTAGGGCTGTCTGGAATACACTTTTTGAGCATATTGACTTCGGAAAGTGGGATTCCAAGAATACGACCAACATCGGCAATACAGTTTTTTGGCTTGAGAGTACCAAAAGTTACGATATGACCAACGTTTGCGTCCCCGTACAAATCGCGAGTGTGCTGGATAATCTCCTGACGAAAATCGAAATCCATATCGACGTCAAAATCCGGCATGGAAACGCGTTCAGGGTTCAAAAATCGTTCAAAAATCAGACCGTACCGGAAAGGGTCAATATCTGTGATGGTCATAGCGTAGGCTACAAGAGACCCCGCCCCGGAACCACGCCCCGGCCCAATTGGAATATAGTGTTTCGGGCATTTATGAACCGGGTCGTAAAGAGATTTAGACCAGTTGATAAATTCCCAGACAATCAAAAAGTAGCCGGAAAAT
Organism: Treponemataceae bacterium; assembly: GCA_963624615.1. GTDB lineage: Bacteria > Spirochaetota > Spirochaetia > Treponematales > Treponemataceae > Treponema_D. The sequence continues at coordinate 37,769 of CAVFQN010000026.1, forward strand.
CCCATTGTAAAAATCGTGTTCATTTCATAATCAGCACGCTGGCGGATTTCCGGAGTGATTTCCTTGTAACGTTTTTTAAGACCCTCCTCTACCAGATATTTTACATAATCATTTTGATTTGCCTGGTAGTCGTCCCCATGAGTTCGGAATTCGGCTGGAAGTTCAAAGCGTGGAAGACAGGCTTTTAATTCCGGAGTTGAATATTGCTTAATCGTCAAATTGCACATATTGGCAATTTTGATTGTGTTGTCGTACGCTTCCGGACACTGGGGAAAAAGGGCTCGCATTTCGGCTTCGGATTTAAAATACCAGTTGTCCAAATCCAGTTCCCCGCCCATTTTGCCGTGTTTTTCGTGAAGAAGATTTTTAAAACCGATACAGCGGAGGGCGTCCTGGGCTTTTGCATCCTCTTTTTCTACATAGTGAATATCGTTTGTGGCAACAAGGGGGATATTTAATTTATGAGCCAGGGCAATCAGTTTTTCTGCAACAATTTTCTGCTCTGGAATACCGTGATCCTGGATTTCGATGTAATAATGATCCGGCCCAAAAAGTTTTGAATATTTTAAGGCAAGTTCTTCGGCTTCGGCGTCCATTCCTGCCAGCAGCATTTGGGGCAATTCCCCCTGAATACAAGCCGAACAGCAAATTATTCCTTCGTGATATTGTTCCAAAAGTTCCCAGTCAATTCGCGGTTTACCGTAGTAAAGGGCGTTTTCGTCACAAAAGGCCCGGGAACTGAGCCAGCACATATTTTCGTAGCCTTTTTGATTTTCACAAAGCAAAATAAGATGGAAATAATGTGCGTGTCTGTCTCCATCTTCCCCCTTGTGACTGTAGGGAACATCATTTTTTTCGTAATGGCTGCCGTAAGCAACGTAAAATTCTTCGCCGACAATAGGATTAATCCCATTTACGTGGCAAAGTTTTTCAAAGTTCAGGGCTCCAAACATATTTCCGTGGTCGGTCAAAGCCAGGGCCGGCATATTCATAGCCTTGGCTTTTGCAACAAGTTTGTCCAGTGTGGCACAGGAGTCCAGCAAAGAATAATCAGAATGGACGTGCAGATGAACAAAATTTGCCTTAGGAGTTCCCTCCGGGGCATCAGGAAATACGTGATAATCAGCCATTAAATTACCTCAAAAAAAACTAAAGTTTAAACTCCGACATCTCTCCCATCAGTTTTGTTAGACTGTCTTTTGTAGAGTTTGTGGATGCAGTCGTAATTGTAACGGCATCGGAAATAACTGTCGAGTAATCGGTCATTTTTGTCATACTTTCGTTGATTTTATTTGTAATTTCTTTGAGATGCTTCATTTCTTTTACAACTTTCCATCCGCCTGTAAGCATATCTGTTGAACCAGATTTTACGGTCGAAGTTGAATCACTGATGGCCCGCATTGCTTCAAGAACCTGCTGGTTTCCTGCGTTCTGTTCTGCCATGGCGTTGGAAATAACAGTTTCCTGTTCGCGGACTTTCTGAGAAATATCAAAAATATTTCCAAAGGCAATTTGAACGTGTTTAATGTCGGCAGTGATTTTTGAAATGGATTCTGACAGAGATTTAAGATTTCCGTCAATCACCTTTGACTGAGCTCCAGACTGTTCTGCCAGTTTTCTGATTTCTTCTGCAACAACGGCAAATCCCTTTCCGGCTTCGCCCGCGTGGGCAGATTCGATTGCAGCGTTCATAGCCAGCAGGTTTGTCTGACTCGAAATATTTTGAATAACACTAGAAGCCTGCAAAATACCAGCCGACTGCTGTAAAATTTCCTCTGCGGCTTTTACGGCAACCTGAACTTTATTTTGACCTTCATTCGAAGCTTCTGTAAGCTGGTCTACAGCTTCGTTATTTTTTGAAAGAATTTCTGTAACGCTGGCAATATTTGCAACCATTTCTTCTACGGCAGCCGAAGATTCCGTTACTCCTGTAGCCTGGTTTTCAATAGCCTGATTAAGATTTCGTATTGTTCCCATAATTTGTTCTGCAGAAGCACTAGATTCTTCAACGCCAGTTGTCTGGCTCGCAATTTCTTCCCGAACAGAAGCAAGGGCATTTGTGATATTTGAAATATTTTCTTTTGTCGTAGTCATATTTGCAACCAAATCATCAGACTGTTTTACGGTTGCATTTGTAGAATTTGAGATAGAAGAAAGTACCTGGGCGGTTTCCTGTTTTAGAAGATTAATATCCTGAACGATGATTCCCAGTTCACTTCGGTTTGTCGGTTTTCCATCAGCAATAGAATAATCTTTTTTAGCAAGAGAGCCGGAAATTTCAGAAATAGCCCTCAAACAATTTGTAACATCACCAATAAGGAAGATTTCGATAACAAGAAAGTAGATTAAGGCAAAAACTGAAAATGGGATAACCCTTTTGGCAAGGTTTAAAACCCCATCTTCAATATTTGCAGGAACGAGGATAACAGACATTAAAAGCATGAGAACGCCCATCAAGGCAAAAATCAGAGTCAAAATATTTCTTTGCTTGATATTCAAAGTCATAGTTTTTTTATCAAACGGAATATCATAGATATTTTCTTCCATCACGCGAATGTAAATTACATACATCAAGAGTGTGAATTCAAAAACGACACCTGTGATAAAAAGGGCCAGTGCAAGATATGGAGCAGTTCCATTAAATTTGGAAAGTTCTACACCTTTTGCAGCCTGAATACAAACAAAAATAGCCTTTAAAACTCCAGAAATAATTGGCATAACAATGTTTACCATAGCTATGGTGTGAAGATTTTTGTTGGTAGTTGGCAAATCAACCGTTTGATTTCTGTAATTTCTTACAATTTGGTTGATTTTTTTTGCTGCAAAAACTGGAGTTGCAATAACTACAAAATAATAAATAAGAGTCAGAGGGGTACTGGAAAGTTTTACATATTCTTCTAGGGTAAAAATATTTGCTACTAAACCAATAACTGCAAAAAAGAAAATTGGCAAAGCATACAGAAGAAAAAGCAGCAGGTAAACTGAAGATGGAAAAATCTTCTCTTGAGATTTTTTTAAATCGGTATTCATAAACACTCCTTAAAAAACGCATTAGCGATAAAATAATAAATTTCATTATATTCCTATAATTGTAAAAATCCTAGTGAAAAAATATAATCTTTCTATGATTAAGATTTTGTTTGTTTGTCACGGAAATATCTGCCGGTCTCCTATGGCAGAATTTGTTTTTAAGGATATGGTTCATAAAGCCGGACTTGATTCGGAATTTTTGATTGAATCTGCAGCAACAAGCACAGAAGAAATCGGGAATGATATGCACTACGGATCTAAGGAAAAACTCCGCCGGGAAGGGATTCCTTTTACGCGAAGGGCTGCCCGCCAGATTACAGCCAGGGATTATGATAATTATGATTACCTGGTTGCGATGGATCAGGAAAATCTTTTTTACATGAACAGGCGGTGGAATAATGATCCTGATGACAAAATCCGCCTGCTGCTGGAATTTGCCGGAAAAAATAGAGAAATTGCCGACCCCTGGTACACTGGAAATTTTGACCAGACTTATTTGGATGTAGTGGAAGGCTGTCAGGCAATGCTGGAAAAACTAAAAAAACACTAAAAAAGCGATAATTGTACAATTTTACCCATTTCATTAAAATAAAAAATTACTTTCCGTACTCTGCGGAATAAAATTATCTCATTAATATCGAGGAAATTATGGAAAATATTAAAGAAGTTCGCGTAAGATATGCCCCATCTCCAACTGGAATGCAGCATATTGGCGGAGTTAGAACTGCACTTTTTAATTATCTTTATGCACGTGCAAATGGCGGAAAATTTATCCTCCGTCTGGAAGACACCGACCGTACCCGTTATGACGAAAAATATGTAAAAAACCTTTATGACACAATGGCCTGGCTGGGCATTGACTGGGACGAAGGTGGCGATAAAGGCGGTGAATACGGTCCTTATGTTCAGTCTGAACGTTTTGACCTTTACAAAAAATATGCCGAAGAATTAATCAAAAATGGCGAGGCTTATTATTGTTTCTGTGATGCAGAACGTCTTGAACGCATTCGAAAAATTCAGACAGAAAATAAAATGGCTCCTGGTTATGACCGCAACTGCCGTCATCTTACTCCAGAAGAAGTTCAGGAAAAACTGGCAGCTGGAATTCCTCACGTTATCCGCCTGAAAGTTCCAATGGAAGGTAAAACAAAATTCCATGACCACATTTTGGGTGATATTGAATGGAATAACGAGGATATTTCCCCAGATCCTGTTTTGCTAAAATCTGATGGTTTCCCAACTTATCATCTTGCAAATATTGTTGATGACCATTTTATGAAGATTTCACACGTAATGCGTGCCCAGGAATGGATTCCTTCAACTCCTCTCCACGTGCAGATGTACCGTTCTTTTGGCTGGGAACATCCGGAATTCTGCCATCTTCCTATGGTAAATGGTGCTGATGGTAAAAAACTTTCAAAACGCCACGGTTCTACATCGCTCAACGAATTCCGTGCCAGAGGTTATTTGCCACAGGCTATCGTAAATTACGTTGCAATGCTGGGCTGTTCTTACGAAGAGGGCAAAGAATTTTACACCCTGGAAGAACTTGCAAAATCTTTCAAACTTGAACATTTGAACAAGGCTCCTGCTGTATTCGACTACAAAAAACTTGAATATTACAACGCAAATTATATCCGCCAGCTTTCTATTGAAGACCTTTACAAATGGACATTGCCATTTATTACAGGAACTGGGGATGCCCTGCTGGAAATTAATCCTGAAAATCCTCAGCCAAAACCAAATGTTGGCCCTGAATTTTCCGGCGTTGCCCTGGGTGAAGACGGCGAACCTTATTGCGTAGACAAATCTATGAATATGACTTCTGCCGATGTTCGTAAAACTTTAATGGGACTTATGCCACTTATCCAGGAAAGATTAAAGTTTTTGACAGAAGCAGCAGAAATGGTTCATTTTATGTTCACAGAACCTGCAGTTCCTCCTGCTGACCAGATTATTCCAAAAAGACTTGATGCCGAAAAGACTAAGGCTGTTTTGGAAGAAGCAAAAGATTTTGTAGTAAAATGTTTTGCCCTTGACCACGAAGGTGCAGAAAACCTGGCAAAAGAAAAAGCCGAAGCTCTGGGAATTAAACTTGGTGACTTTATGATGCCAATCCGAATGGCAGTTACCGGCAGCCGGGTTTCTCCACCACTTATCGGTTCAATTCTGGTTTTGGGTAAAGATAAATCTTTGACAAGAATTGAAAGAACTTTGGCAACTCTGTAGGGCTTTGCTATAGTTTTTAAAGATTTTCTTTAGTTTTGGAAAAAAAAGAGTTCGAAAGAGGAAAAGAAGACTTTTTCAAAGTTGCCTCTAAAAATTGCAATTTTTAGAGGCTCCCTCAAAAGGTTTCTTTTCCTCTTTTTTTAATGAAAAAATCTAGAAAATCGTGCTATAATCTACTTGTGAAACATTCTTTTCCTGTACTCATCATACTTTTATTATCTCTTTTGTTTGTTTCTTGTGCTGATGAAGAATGTTCTAACCGCATTTATTTGGACAATAACGTTTCCTGGGCCCACGGAAGTGAAAATGACAGCCTGGAAGATGCCTTAAATTATGATTATCAGGGGTTAAAACTTGGTTATCTTAATTTGTATGATCTTTTTGGGTGGAGCGAGCATTATATTTGGGTAAAAATCAATTTTAATTTAACTGATGATTTGAAAGACCAGCCACTTGGTTTTGTAATTCCTTACGTTCATTTTGCGGAAAAGACCTGGCTGAATAGTTCTTTTATAGGTCAGGCCGGCCAGTTTGGGGAAAATGCTAATTCTCCCCTTTATTCGTCGGTTTGTTATTTTCTTCCGGATGATTTTTTGAACAAAGATTCCGAAAATGTCATTTATCTGAAAATTTTGTCAAAAGGACTTGCTTCCCTGTCTGATAATATTTTTATTGATTATTATTCCCATGCACAAAAATTTGTTACCTGGATGGATTTTTTTCATTCAGAAATTTATCTGCTTTTTGAAGGCGTTCTCATTTGTGCTTTTGTATTTTTTCTGATTTTGTATTTTGCAAACCGCAAAGATATGGGCGTTTTTAACTTTTCTTTGATTTGTGGTTTTACATCATTTTTGATTGTGTACTTTTATGGTAATGAACTGCCGAGTTATGTTAGTGGGGACTTGAATCATATAGTTTTTGCGAAGATATTTTTGTGTACTTGTTTATATTCTTCCGTTTTTGCCATTGTAGCTTTTATGTTTAGTTTTATAGGGATTAAGCAGCCTATGTGGTTTTTGATTTTTAAGCACAGTGTTTTTTATATGACAATTGTGATTACCCTTGCTGCTCCAGATTACGATGCCCTTATGGCACTTTGTCGCCCTATGATTTTGGTTTATTTTGCCCATTTTTTACTTGGTGAACTTTTTATTTTCCGGGCACTTTTTTCAAAAGAGACCAGAAAAAAGGCTCTTATCATCATCATAGGTTTTTTACCTATGGCTATTACGATGATAACTGATGTAATCGTCCGTTTTCATTACAGAAATATCAATTATCCTTATTTTGGGATTTTTGGCTGGCAGTTAACGATTACCTTTTTTATCATTTATCTTTCGCTGCAATACAATAAAACTTATCTGCAAAATGAAAGATTAAACCGAGATTTGCGGCTGGAAGTAAAAAAACAGACTTCAAGTTTCCGTGATGCAAACAACAGGCTTGTGAACGAGTTGGAGCGGGCAGATACAGATTTGATCATGGCTTCGATTGTTCAGCAGAAATTTTTTCCTAAGCCAGAAGCGGTTTTCCAGGGCTGGGATCTTGCCCTGGGGTACAGTCCTTTGAGTAAAGTTTCTGGTGACTTGTATGATTTTTATCCTTCCGGAGAAAAGCTGTCCGGCCTGTCAATTTTTGATGCTTCTGGCCATGGAGTTGCGGCCGCCCTGGTAACAATGCTTTCTAAAAATATTATCCAGCAGGCTTTTTATAATTCTCTGGCGAATTTAACTCCCCTTTCCAGGGCTATGGAAGAAGTTAACGACACTTTCATTGACGAAAAAGGCGATGTTGAAAATTACCTTACCGGGCTTATGATTCGCCTGAATGATATTAATGAAGATCAATGCAACGTGGAAATGTCGGTGGCAGGTCATCCTTATCCTATTTTTTATTCTTCCGAAGCTGGTGAAATTGTCAGTCTGAAAGATTTAGTCCATGGCTTGCACTACGGGGCTGTCGGTATGGCAGAAATGATGGTAAATTACGCCGATCTTTCTTTTGTGATGAAAAAAGATGATGTTTTGGTCTGCTTTACTGATGGAATTACGGAAATTGCAAATGAAGATAAAGAAGAATTCGGAAGATTTAGATTGGAAGAAATTGTAAAAGAAGTTTGCCAGTCTGGTTCGGAAGAGATTATAAAACTGATAAAGGAAAAAGTTCAGAACTTCAGAGGGGACTGCCCTCTAAAAGATGATATTACTTTGGTAGTTTTGAAAAAGGTCTAAGGGCAGCTATAAAAAAAACGGCAAGTCTTGGGAAAATCCTAAAGGCTTGCCATTTTTTTTTAGTTTTTTTTTGGATATGTCTATAACCTTACGCCTGCAAAGCTGTTACAGCAACTGTTGCGACGATGTCTTCAACAGAGCAACCGCGACTCAAATCGTTGAGAGGTTTTGCAAAGCCCTGGCAAACAGGGCCAATTGCCATCCAACCGCCCATTCTCTGGCAAATCTTGTAGCCGATATTTCCTGCATTGATATTTGGGAAAATGAATGTGTTTGCGTGGCCTGCAACTTTAGAACCTGGAGCCTTGAGTTCTCCAACTTCTGGAGCAACTGCGGCATCAAATTGGAATTCTCCGTCCAAAGCTAAATCTGGAGCGGCTGCTTTTGCCAATTCTGTGGCTTTCTGAACTTTTGTTACAGTGTCATAGAATTTTGCATCGTTACCAGAACCTTTTGTCGAGAATGAAAGCATTGCAACGCGTGGTTCGATTCCGGCAATTTTTTTTGCAGTTTCGGCAGAGGCAATGGCAATGTCGGCAAGCTGTTCTGCAGAAGGTTCGATGTTGATGGCACAATCACCAAAAACAGCAACTCCTTCTGGAATGTATTTATTTCCGCCATCTGGAGCAACCATAATAAAACAAGAAGAAACAGTGTTATAACCAGGAGCCGTTTTGATAACCTGCAAACCAGGTCGCAAGGTGTTTGCTGTAGAATGGCAGGCACCTGAAACAAAACCATCAGCATCTCCGGCTTTAAGAATTAAAGCACCATACATTGTGTGGTCTTTCAAAATTGCAGCCTTAGCTTCGGCAACGTCAGCATATTCTGGGGCGCCAGTTTTTTTGTTGATTTTTCCTTCGCGAGCTTTGTACAAAAGTTCAGCATATTTATCAGCATTAGAATCTGTAGCTGGGTCAATAACAGTAACGCCAGACAAATCAGCATTAGAGCCACTAGATTGAATATCTTTTTGGGATCCAATCAAAATAATTTTTGCGATTCCATCTTTTACGATTTTAGCAGCTGCTTCAACAACACGTTTATCTTCACCTTCGCAAAGAACGATAGTTTTGTTGGCAGATTTTGCTTTTTTCAATAATTCATCAACAAAAGCCATATATTTAACCTCTTAAATAATAAAATTTGCACATCTATGATAATGATATTTATTTTAATAAACAATGATTTTGTTGGGGATTTTTAGAGATTACTTTACCGGTTGACGAAATTTTATTGGGTTCGAGGGGAAGCTGGGCGGAGCGTGTAGCGGTTTAGCCACCGCAAGCCTCCGGGGCAGGCCCCCGGAAAATGAAAATTTGGAAAATTCAAGTCTCCCTCCAGTACGCTAACGAGGACAAGGATTTTTCTCCCCGGAGGCTGAGGAGGCCGAGCGTTAGCGAGCCGCGGAAGGCGACTAGGTGTCTAAACTGCCCTGATTTCTCTTTTAATTTTTAATTCCACCGGCAGCTTCGCGCTTTGCTCTGTAAATTTCCTGAATATCATCGTCTGTCAGATCAATTTTATAAAACTTTTTGTAAAAATCTTTGATTTCCTGGCTAACGTCAATATCGGCAAACAAAGACGGATGGTGCTCCTTTGCAAGCCAAAGCAGTGTGAGCGGTGAATCTGTGTTTGTAACATACCAGCGGTAAATACCCAGTGGCATTTTGTAAACCTGTTTTTCTTTTACAGCACGAATGTTTGACCAGTCGTAATTCTGGAAGGTATTGTTGTACAAATCTTCTGGCAGGGCGTCGCTAAAGTTTGTAATGTAGATTCTGTCCGGGTTCCAGCGGTAAACTTCTTCTACAGTAACCTGGGGGGTACCTTTGTTTTCGTTTGCAACATTGATTGCTCCTGACGCTGTAATCCAATAATCCCCCCATGTCTTTGTTCCCGGAATCTGAAGGGTTGTATCACTGTAACGGTGGATAATCATTGCCTTTGGCTTATCTTCTTCGCGAACGGTAGAGAGACGGTCTGCAACTAAGTTTTGAATTTTTTCGCCATAAGCGCGGTAGGCTGACGTGTCGTATGATGTGTTCATAACCTGGGCAAGTAAGTCAATCCATGTGTAAATGGTTTCGACTGCATTAAAATCTTTTACACTCAGGCTGAATCCTACTGCCGGAATTCCTGCCTGGGTTGCAACATCGTAATCTTCCATAACGCCTGTTGCATAAAGCACAACGTCCGGCTTGAGTTTAAGCAGTTCTTCGGCATTTAACGAGCCATTTTTACTGAATCCGCTTTCGATATTAACAATATCCGGTGCAACTTTTATCAGCATTGAATTTTCGGCTGCACTGATGATGGCAGGGTCAAGTCCTACAAGTTTGTCTGTACCGAACATAAGGCAGTAAGCTGAAGCCAAGGGCCAGACAGATGCAATTACAACTCTGTTTACTTCTTTTGGAAGAACGACTTCGTGACCAACCTGGTCAATAATTGTACGGGTTTCCGGAACTTGAGCTTGTGCTTCTTTTTTCTGGCAGGATGTAAGAGTAAGACTAAGCAATACTAGAACAGAAACAATTGATAATGACAACTTTTTCATAAAAACCTCTTTTATTTTTTTTGTTAGATAGAACTAACAATATTAATAAAATTTTTGTTAGTCAAGTCCTAACTAATTGACAGTCTTTGTAATTTTCTGTAATTTATTGCAAAAAGTTGTTAGGAGGTACTAACTACTGTAGTTTTGTATCTAACAACAGAGCAAGAGAGAAAAAAAGTTGTAGGACAAAAAAAAGTGATTAAAATTGCAATTTATGGGAAGGGTGGCATTGGCAAATCGACGACCGCTTCCAATCTTTCGGCAGCCTTAAGCAAACTTGGTTTAAAAGTTATGCAGATTGGCTGCGATCCAAAATCTGATTCTGTAAAAAATCTGAATAACGGCAAAAAAATCCCGACAATTCTGGACAAACTCAGAGCAGAAGACTCGGATAGTCTTAAACTTGAAGATCTGGTCTACCAGGGGTTTAACGGGGTTTTGTGTGCAGAAGCAGGCGGCCCTACCCCGGGTATTGGCTGTGCCGGGCGTGGAATCATCACTGCATTTGAAAAACTTGAAGAACTGGATGCTTTTGATTTTTATAAGCCAGATGTAGTTTTGTATGATGTTTTGGGTGATGTTGTCTGCGGTGGTTTTGCCATGCCGATTAGAAATGGTTATGCAGATCACGTTTTTATTGTAACAAGCGGCGAAATGATGGCTCTTTACGCTGCATCTAACATTGTTTCTGCCATTAAAAATTTCGGTAAAAGGGGATATGCCCAATACGGCGGAATTATTTTAAATTCCCGCAATATCGAAAACGAAGTTGAAACAGTTCAAAAAGCAGTTGATGAAATTGGAGGAAAAATTCTGCACATTGTTCCTCGTGATGGAATTGTTCAGCTGGCAGAAAATCAGGGAAAAACGGTTGTGGAAGCCTTCCCCGAATCTCAGATGACAAAAAACTATATGGAACTTGCAAAAAAAATTCTGAAGGAATGCGGATATACAGGTTTTAACGATCAGGCTTGCTGTGATGAAAGTTTGTGTACCTTGTGTGAAGGGGTAAAAACAGCCTTTAGCACTGGGGAGGCTCTTTAATGTGTGATTGCCCGACCTTTAAGAAAACACTGCAGTATGTATCTCCGGCTCACGGTGGCTGGGGAGTTATCAGAGTTGCTGCCTTAGTTCCAGAAAGCCAGATGCTGTTTGTCATTCCCTTTGCCTGCGGACGACATGGGGCTTTGGGGGGAGTTATCAACAATATAAAAAACAGAGTTCATTATCTTTACATTGACGAAAATGACATAGTTTCAGGAAATTATGAAAATCTGATTCCCGATGCTGTCGATGAACTTTTTGAGTTTCTGGAAAAGCGCCCTAAGGTTCTGTATATTTTTGTTTCCTGTCTTGACGATTTACTTGGTACAGATCATGTTTCGCTTAATCAGGAATTGTCAGAAAAATATCCTGATGTAAATTTTGTGACTGCCCATATGAATCCTTTTAAAATGGATACGAAGGTTCCGCCTGGAGTGGGCCTGCAAAACTCGATTTTCAGTCTTTTTAATCAAAATCTTCCCAAAATAAATCAGATAAACACAGTCGGAAACAATGCTTACGTCAGTCCGGACTGCGAACTTTATGCTCTTATGGAAAAAGCCGGTTACAAAGTAAAGCATATTGGCTTGTGTTCAGATTTTACTGATTTTATGACAATGCAGCAGAGTAAGTTAAATTTGATTTTGCATCCGACAGCCTTAATGGCATGCAAAAAAATGGAAAAAAACATCAACATTCCTTACCAGGTTGCTTTTAACACTTACGATCCGAACGAAATCGAAGAATATTATCACAATATCGAAAAAAAACTCGGCATTGTTCTTCCTGATTTTTCAGAAAATAAGAAAAAGGCCTGTCTCTCTATAAAAAATGCCCAGAGAGTGATAGGTGATTATCCTGTTGTTGTTGATTATCAGGCAGTTTTACGTCCTTTTACTCTGGCAAAGGTGCTTTTTGATTACGGTTTTAACATAAAAATGATTTTTGCTGATGGAGTGAGCGATTTTGAAAAGTCCAGTTGTCAATATCTTATGGAAAAAATTCCGGACTTAAAAATCATAAATGTTCTGCATCCCGACAGCGTGAAATTTGAAAATATGATGACGGAATGCATCTGCATAGGATTTTCGGGCGGTTATCTTACAAAATCACTCCACGTTGTTGATTTGATGGAAGATGAATATCTGTACGGTTTTTGGGGAATTGAAAAATTGATGAAAAAAATGATTAAAGCTTTTGAAACAAAAACTGATGTCAACAAGATTATTGAAGGAGCTAAGCTGATTGTATGAGTAAACTTTGCATTACGTTACCGCCTTTTGCTCCGGACTATTCTGGGGCGGCTTCTGCCCTTTTTGAATTGGGTGGAATGATTGTAATCCACGACGCTTCCGGTTGCACTGGCAATTACACAAGTTATGATGAGCCTCGCTGGTTAGGTTCAGATTCTGCGGTTTACTGCTCAGGACTTCGCCACATGGACGCCATTTTAGGTCGCGATGAACTTTTGATTGACCGCATAAAAGAAGCGGCTTTAAGTATAAAGCCAAATTTTATTGCCCTTTTAGGAAGCCCAGTTCCAATGGTAATAGGAACGGATTTTGAAGGCATTGCAAAAGAAATCGAAAACGAAACAGGCATTCCGACTATAGGGCTTGCAACCCGCGGGCTTGCCTATTATGGCAAAGGTATAAATGCTGCCATCATTGCTCTTATGAAAAAAGTCTGTCCACCAAAAGCCAATCCATCTTTAAAAAATGATGGAATTAACATTCTGGGGGTAACTCCCCTTGATTTTGGAAAAAGTTCAAATGCCAGCGACTTTGTAAATTTTTTTGAAGATAACGGAATAAAAGTAAACTGCTGTTTTACAGTTGGCTGCACTTTTGATCAGTTTAAAAACTCTGTTAATTCCAGACTGAATGTTGTTGTTTCTCAGGCCGGCTACGAAACAGCCATTTACATGCAAAAAAATTACGGAATTCCTTTTGTTGTGGGAACTCCCATGGCTTACGGAAAAATCCTTCTGGAAAAAATCGATCCGGAACGTTTTAAAAGAAACTGCAAGGTAAATTATAAAATTGATGATGACAAAATTTTATTTGCCGGTGAGCAGGTGATGGGAAACACTGTCCGAGAATACCTGGAAGCAATGGGATGCAAAAAAGGTCAGGTGATTGTAGCGACACTTTTTGATTGCAGCCCAGAACTTATGAGAGCTGAGGATATCATCATAAAAGATGAAAAAGAAATCAGAGATTTATTGAACACCTGCGAATTTAAAAAAATTATTGCGGATCCGCTTGTAGAAGAGTTAATCACCCAAAAGACAAAGGAGTCTGGCGTAAAGTTTTATAAATTTCCGCACGTGGCAGTTTCCAGCAAGATTTACTGGAATGAACCCTTTTTATTGATGGGCGAAAAATTCGTCAATCTTTTAAAAGAAATAGTTATGGCAACCTCTAAAAATTGCAACTTTTAGGGATTCCCATTAATGCACAAATCTTAAAAAAATCATAAAAAAAAGAGGTCTAAATATGAAAAATACAAAAAAATTCACTTTACTGGCATTTTCTTTTGCCACAATTTTTAGTTTTGCTTCCTGTACAAAAAAAGAAGTCGCTTCATCCGCAACTTCGACTCGTACAATCATAGACCATGCAGGTCGGAGTGTTACAATTCCTGCCCAATTAAACAGGATTGTAGTCGGGTCTATACTGCCCCTGCCTTCTGTTTACTGCATGTACACTGGCTCCTGCGATAAACTTGTCGGAATGCATCCATCATCTTTGGCGGCTGCAAAAAATTCTTACCTTGCAACCATTTTTCCTGAAGTTACAAAAGTTGATTCTTCATTTGTCCAAAACGGTGCTGTTAATGTGGAAGAACTTTTAAAACTCAAGCCGGACGTAGTTTTTTATTCGGCAACAAACGAGGAAGAACGCCAGGTTTATGAAAATGCCGGTATTCCTGCTATCGGTTTTTCTGTCACACTTTCTGATTACAATTCTGTAGAAACTTATGCTGACTGGATTGAACTTTTAGGGCAGATTTTTGGTGACACAGACCGCGCTGATAAGATTATCGAAGAAGGTCGCAAAATCGAAAAAGACATTCTCTCTCGGGTAAACTCTCTGGACGAATCTCAAAAGCCTCGTGTTTTAATCCTCTTTAATTATGATGATTCAACAATGACCGCTGCCGGAAACAATTTTTTCAGCGAATATTGGATTGAAACCGCTGGCGGAATCAATGTTGCAGGCGATTTTAAAGGGCAAGGAAAAATCAACATGGAACAGGTTTACGAATGGAATCCTGATATGATTTTTATCACTAATTTTAGTCCGCGCTTAGCAGAAGATCTTTTGAATAACACAATCGAAGGTTCGGACTGGAGCCTTGTAAAAGCCGTAAAAGAAGGAAAGGTTTATAAATTTCCTCTTGGAATGTACCGCTGGTTTCCGCCGGCTTCAGACACTCCTCTGGTTCTAAAATGGCTCGCAACAAAAATTCAGCCGGAATTATTCAGTGATATCGAGATGGATAAAGAAATCAAGGATTACTACAAAAAATATTACAACGTAGAATTAAAGGATTCTGACTTGCAGAATATTTACAATCCGGTTCGTGCGGCTTCGGGGAAATAAATCGGGAAAACAAAAATGGTAGTTGAAAACAAAAAACTTCAATCTTTAATAATCCTTTTTTCTTACATTCTTGTGCCGGTAGTTGCCCTTATCTGCCTTGGAATCGGCCGATATTCCCTTTCTCCTCTGGAAATTTTAAAAGCCTTTGGTTCTGCAATTTCAGGAAGCCCTGGGGACGTGATGGCAAAAACCGTAATTTTTAAAGTCCGCCTTCCACGAATAATTCTAGCCATGGTGACAGGAGCAGGTCTTGCTTGTTCAGGAGCAGCTTTTCAGGGGCTTTTTTCAAATCCTTTGGCAACACCTGACACTTTGGGAGTTGCAAGCGGAGCATCATTTGGGGCAGTCCTTGCAATGATGTTTCACTGGAATATGTTTGGAATTCAGTTTTTGGCCTTGATTTTCGGGCTTATCGCCTGTTTTATCACTTATCAAATAGGCAGAATTAAAGGAAAAACTTCCATTGTTATGATTATACTTTCTGGAATGGTCGTTTCTTCTTTATTTCAGGCCCTGGTTTCACTTTTAAAATACATGGCAGACCCGGAGGATGAACTTCCTTCCATTACTTACTGGCTTATGGGAAGCATGTCCACGACGACTTACAAAAGCCTCGCTTTTGGACTTCCATTCATTTTTCTGGGGGCTGCAATCATTTGGGCCTTAAAATGGCGGTTGAATATTCTCTCTTTAAATGAAGATGAAGCAAAATCCATGGGCTTAAACATTAAATTTATCCGCCTGCTCATTATCATAGCGTCATCTTTAATTACGGCTTCTTGTGTTTCGATGTGCGGGCAGATTGGCTGGGTGGGGCTTTTAATCCCCCACATTTCGCGAATGCTTTTGGGTAGCAACAACAAAACTGTCGTTCCGATAAGCATTTCTTTTGGCGGAATATTTATGATTATCATAGATACTTTTGCAAGAAGTGCTTCATCTGCTGAAATCCCGCTTTCAATTCTGACGGCAATAATCGGGGCCCCAGTTTTTATCAGCCTTTTAAGAAAAAGTGGCGGTTTAATTTAAGGAAAGCTCTAAAAATTGCAATTTTTAAAGGTAATTTAAAACCTTAAGAAGGTATTTTCATATTTTATGGAAGGAATGCTCGATGAAACTTGAAGTTAAAAATGGAAATTTTTCTTACGGCTCAAGAAAAATTCTTGATGATGTAAATTTTGAAGTTTCCAGCGGTGAAATACTGTGTGTTTTAGGATCTAACGGTGTTGGAAAAACCACACTTTTAAAATGTATGATGGGATTACAAAACTGGCATTCAGGCGAAAGTCTGATAGACGGTCAAAACATCAAAAGTATGAACATAAAAGAATTCTGGCAGAAAATAGCCTACGTACCCCAGGCAAAAAATTCAGTTTTTTCTTTTTCTGCTCTAGACATGGTGACAATGGGACGGAGTGCCCACCTGGGAATGTTTGCCCAGCCAAAAAAAGAGGATGAAGAAATTGCCCTGAAGGCTATGGAAGATTGCGGAATCACCTGGCTAAAAAACAAACTTTGCACCCAGATGAGTGGCGGTGAACTGCAGATGGTTTTGATAGCCAGAGCTTTAACAGTAAACCCGCAAATGCTTGTTTTGGACGAACCAGAATCAAACCTGGATTTTAAAAATCAGCTGATAATCTTAAATCTTATAAAAAAACTGGCTGTGGAAAAAAATATTTCTGCTATTGTAAACACACATTTTCCAGCCCACGCCATGCAAATTGGGACAAAGGCCCTTATCCTCGATAAAAATGACAAATCACTTTTTGGTCCGACAGAAAGCGTCATTAATGAAGAAAATATGCGTAAAACTTTCAGCGTGCAGGTTCATATCAATGAATTTGATTTTGAAAGCCACCACTACAAAAGTGTAACACCACTTTACATTGTTTAGGGAGCCTCTAAAAATTGGAATTTTTAGAGACAATTTTGAAAACGCACACTTTTAAGTCTTGCTATTTCCAAGACTTAGAATGTGCAGGCATCTCTGAAAAAGCATCGAAGATGATTTTTTAGAGATGCCCTTTAAAGGCTCCGAAAAGCGTATCATTTTTAAAAATGACCTATTGTGATTTTAGTTTTTCGTGATATAATTAGTTTGTATCTTGATTGAGGTGAGGTTAGTTATGATTGAAAGAATGCAGTGTGACTCTTGTGGTCACGTTTATGATAAAGATGAGGGAGATGCTAAAAACAATGTAGCACCAGGAACTGCTTGGAAGAATGTTCCTGATTCTTATAAATGCCCAGAATGTGGAGCAGGAAAGGACAAATTCATTCCTGAGTAATATACGGGGCGAAAAAACTAAACTAAAGCACAGGTCTTGAGGCCGGTGCTTTTTTTTATAGTTACGCAGTATGATAAATGGCAGCATTACGGATTCATGATGTCTGTCTTGTCATTCAGATATTTAAAACTGATTGATTTGAGTTTGACGCCGTTGCTTGCAACATAAAGTCTGTTTACGCAAAATCTGTTTGGGAAAATCAGATTTTTGGTCAGGCTTACGTCTTTGCCACCAGTTCCATTGAATGTGAATGAAGCAATTGGGAAGCCCTGGTAGAACATGGTGATTGGGATTTGTGCAAGTTCGCCGAGTTCTGAGCTGGCGGTTAAGGTTGCCTGGTAGGTTCCCGGATTTGCTACGTCAAAAGCCATGGAATAATTTGTTTTTGCCTTGCTTTCCTGGTAGGTCAAATCCAAAGTCAGGATTTTGTCCTTGGTCAGACTTACAAATTCCAGATTTTCTACGTCTATATCATCTTCGGATTTTGGACGATTGATGATTTCCACTTTATCAGATTTTCCCAGAAGGTTTTTCATTGCCTGGGTTGTCATCACCTGCCTGCAAATATTGATTGCAGACCTTTGAAGTTCGGCTCTGGTTAGATTTCTGTTTTTGAGAGAGTCCAGGGTGTTGTCGCCATCTTTATTTTCACTTCCGGAAGAGCAAACCATATAAAGGTCGTTTTGAGCTTTAATCATGCCGGCAAAATTATGAGGATTTTGTTCTACTCCTTCCTCGCTGATTGTTGCCCACCAGTCTGTCATCACAATGCCTTTAAAGCCCCATTCCTTACGGAGGATTGTTGTGTTTAAATCATAAGAACCGGCTGTGTAAACTCCATTTACCATGCCGTAGGTGGTCATGACGGAGTCTGCCCCGTTTTCGATCGCAATTTCGAAGCCTTTTAAATAAATTTCTCGGAGAGCCCTTTCTGAAATAACAGAATTGTGGGCTCTGCGGTTTGTTTCCTGGTTATTTCCGCAAAAATGTTTGATTGTCCCAGTAACTCCCTGTGATTGGAGGCCGGCTAGCATGGCCGATGCAATTTGCCCGGTCACCAGAGGATCTTCTGAAAAATATTCAAAATTTCGGCCGTTCAGAGGATGACGGTGGATATTCATTCCGGGCCCGAGAAGATTATCAACTTTGTTTGCACACATTTCCAGGCCGGTAAAAGTGTAAAGTTCTGTCACCAGTTTTCGGTTGAAGGTGCAGGCTAGGGAAGTTCCGTTTGGCAGGGAAAATGCTTTTGCCCCGGAATCCAGTCTCATGCCGGAAGGACCGTCGTCACAGCAAACTGTTGGAATTCCGAATGTGTTTTTCAGGCGTGGAGAAACGCCACCGTAGGCCGACGCCGTCCCTGGAGTGACAAGGCTCGACCCCATACCTTCGCCACGAACCAGGCAGGCTAAATCCTGGTCGTTGAGTTGGGCTGCAAAATTTTCGATTTTGGTTTTGCCGACCAGGACATCTGCCAGTGTGAAATTTGTGGTTGAGATCTGTGGGATTTCCTGGGGCAGGCGGACTTGACGGCGCCTTGCCATGGTCTGGCTTTTTGACGGCGTTTTTTCCAGGGTAATTGACGGGCTGGCAGATGTCGGTGTAGGGGCGGTGGTGAGATTTTCTTTGTCATCACAATTTTTTTTGCAATCACAATCAACCTTGTTCTCACAATTTTCTTTGTTCTTAAAATTCACCTTGTGCCAGCGGTCAAATGCTTTTTCTGGAGCCAGGGCTTCTTCGCACTGTTTTATCAGAATTAAATCATTCAGATAAAAAGAAAAAAATTCTTCTGCGGAGCGGACATCATTTCCTGCAAAAACTTTGTAGAGACCTTTTTCTAAAACCCAGGCGGATTTGTGGCCGGTCGCCCCGGAATCATCATAAGAAGCAAATGTTTTGTATGGAATTTTAAAATCCAAAGTCTGGCTGGCCCCTGGTGTTAGGCAATCAGTTTTATCAAAAGCGATGAGGCTCCGATCGGCTTTTCCCAATTTTCCGTCCGGGTCCTGGATATAAACCTGGGCAACTTCTTTACCTGCCTGGTCGCCAATATTTTTTATGTGTAATGTGATGAAAAGATTTTGAGTGGAAGTGTCAGCATGACTTTCTTGGGCGGTAATTTTAAAAGAGGTGTAAGAAAGTCCAAATCCAAAAGGATAGAGAACTTTGTCTTTTGCAAAAGTTTCAAAATAGCGGTAGCCCACAAAAATATCCTCCTGGTAAAGGTTTTCATCTGGATTTCCAAAATTTTTGTCAGAAGGATAATCTGCGATATTTTTTGCGATGGTGTCCGTCAGTTTTCCGCTTGGAGAAATTTTTCCGGTAAGGACATCGGCTGTTCCAAGACCTCCCATCATACCACCCTGCCAGACGTACATTACAGAGTCAGGCTGATATTTTTCGACAAAGGACATATTGATGATGTTGCCGACGTTCAAAAGAATTACAAGTTTTTTGAAAGCCTTGCGGACTGTGCAAATCATTTCTTCTTCGGTTTTTGTGAGCAGGTAAGCACCTTCTTCGTTTTTATTATCTTTATCTTCGCCTGCTGTACGACCAATTATGATGATTGCAGTTTGACTTTCTTCGGCTGCGTTTTTTGCTACCTCGTCTGTCAAAGGCATTTCTTCCTGGCTCCACTTTTCCTGTCCCCAACCTATACCTTCGTCAAAAGGGTGGGAGGTGATCCAATTATCATAAATTTTCTGCAGATTTTTATTGATGATGACATGACCGGACTCTTCCAAACCGTCTACAATTGTGTAAACTTTGGAAACATTGACCATTCCCCCCGAACCCGTTCCACTTTTGTAGTAGTGAGATTGCATTCGCCCGAAAATGGAAATTTTTTCGCCTTTTTTCAGGGGGAGGACATGATTGTCATTTTTTATAAGGACGCAACCTTCGGCAATTGCCTGTCGGGCTTTTTCTTCGTATTTTTTCCAGTCTAATGTTTTTGTCATAAAAATCTCCTTTTTCAGGTTTTCAAAAACTCCGCGTTAGTGGCAAAAAATTGCTCACACCGTCGCTGCAGATGTAACTTTCCTTGTGGCAAGGGAGCTTTGGGGCAAGCTCTGCGAGATTAGAAAGTCATAAGATTAATATAGTGAGGAAAAATCA
This sequence comes from Treponemataceae bacterium, assembly GCA_963624615.1. Lineage (GTDB taxonomy): Bacteria > Spirochaetota > Spirochaetia > Treponematales > Treponemataceae > Treponema_D. Next base: position 57,888 of record CAVFQN010000026.1, read on the forward strand.
AAGAAAAAAGATAGAAAAATCCATCAGAATAGAATGTTTATCTATGATGGAAAACCTAAAAAGTCTCCTAGAAAAAATCTTGCAGGAAAAAACAGCATAAAAGCCATCATAGACGATTTTTCCCAGATAACTTATGATGGCTTCAACTTGTTATTTTTATCATCAAAATATCATCAAAAAGTTGGAGCAAAATTAAATGAAAAAACTTTTACTAGGAAATGCGGCTGTTGCCCGCGGTCTTTACGAGGGTGGCTGTGAAATTGTTTCAAGTTACCCTGGCACTCCAAGTACAGAAATTACAGAAGAAGTTGCAAAATTCAAAGAGATTTATTGTGAATGGGCACCTAACGAAAAAGTTGCCCTGGAAACAGCCTACGGGGCTGCCCTGGCAGGAAAACGGTCTTTTTGCGGAATGAAGCATGTTGGTTTGAACGTGGCTGCCGATCCTCTTTACACTGCCTCTTATGCCGGGGTAAATGCAGGCCTTGTAATTGGCGTTGCAGATGACCCGGGAATGCATTCGAGTCAGAATGAACAGGATTCCCGCCACCACGCAATTGCTTCTAAAATCCCAATGATTGAACCTTCCGACAGTCAGGAATCCATTCAGTTTATGAAGATTGCCTACGAAATGTCAGAAAAATTCGATACACCGATTTTGTTTAAAATGTGTACCAGAGTTGCTCATTCTCAATCTATTGCAGAACTGGAAGACCGCCATCAGCAGGCAATTAAACCTTATGTCAAAAATATCCAGAAAAATGTAATGACCCCTGCCAACGCAATCCGAAAGCATCCTTTTGTTGAGCAGCGTAATAAGGATATTGCTGATTGGGCTCCCACCAGTGGTTTGAATAAGGTGGAGCTCGTTCCATCATCAAAAATCGGAATAATCACTTCGTCAACATCCTACCAATATACAAAAGAAGTTTTTGGAGATTCTGTAAATATCTTAAAACTGGGGCTTGTAAATCCTCTTCCAGAAAATCAGATTCGTGATTTTGCCGGCAAGGTAGAAATGCTGATTATAATAGAAGAACTTGACCCGATTATCGAAAATTTCTGCCGTTCTATCGGTCTTAAAAATGAAATTCATGGAAAAGATTACCTGCCAATTTGCGGGGAATATTCTCAAAACCTTTTGCGAAAAAATCTTGCCCCTCTTGTTCCATCACTGGCTCAAAAACTTGCAGAAAATCCTGTGACGGAAGGTAAAAAAATCCCAGATCTTCCAATTCGTCCTCCTGCAATGTGTGCAGGCTGTCCTCACCGCGGTATTTTCTATGAATTGTCTAAACTCAAACTCAATGTTATGGGTGATATTGGCTGTTATACCCTGGGGGCTGCCGCTCCCCTTTCTGCTATGGATATGAACCTTTGTATGGGAGCTTCTGTTTCTTCTTTGCATGGTTGGGTAAAAGCCAATCCTGAATATGCAAAAAATTCTGTTTGTGTGATTGGGGATTCGACCTTTGTTCATTCTGGAATGACAGGTCTTGCGACAATCGCCTATAACCAGTCAAATTCTACGGTCATCGTTCTGGATAATTCGATTACAGGAATGACTGGCCACCAGCAAAATCCTACGACAGGAAAAAATTTGTATGGAGATCCTGCTGGTCGCGTTGATTTGGAAGCCCTGGCTCGGGCCATGGGAATTAACCGAATCCAGGTTGTAGATCCTTATAATCTTTCAGAATGTGAAAAAGCCTTAAAAGAAGAACTTGCTGCCGATGAGCCAAGTTTGATTATCAGCCGCCGTCCTTGTGCCTTGCTCAAAGAAGTAAAGCACAATCCGCCTTTGCAGGTTAGTGAAGATAAGTGTAAATCTTGCAAGCAGTGTATGAAAATTGGTTGCCCTGCCATTTCTTTCAGAGGTAAGGCAAAAGTTGATGTGACACTTTGCGTTGGCTGTGGAGTTTGTACCCAGATGTGCAAATTTGACGCTTTTTCTTCAACTGCGTCATGCTGAAAATGCGTCATGCTGAAAGGAGGATTTTTTTATGAGTGATAATGATACAAAAAATATAATGATAGTTGGTGTTGGCGGACAGGGCGCTTTACTTGCTTCAAAAACTCTGGGCCAGGTTTTGCAGGATGCCGGATTTGACGTAAAAGTCAGTGAAGTTCATGGTATGAGCCAGAGAGGCGGTTCAGTAGTAACTTATGTCCGCTATGGCAAAAAAGTTTATTCCCCAATTATTGATAAAGGCGAAGCTGATTACATTGTTTCGTTTGAACTGCTGGAAGCAGCCCGTTACACAGAATTTTTGAAGCCAAATGGCCATATTGTTGTGAATACCCAGCAGATTGACCCTATGCCTGTAATTACAGGGGCTGCCCAATATCCAGAAAACCTGGTTCAAAAAATGCAGGATTGTGGTTTTAAGATTGATGCTTTGGATTGCCTGAAACTTGCAGAAGAAGCCGGAACTGCAAAATCGGTAAACATTGTTTTGATGGGGCTCCTTTCAAAGCACATGGATTTTCCAGAATCTGCCTGGCTTTCGGCAATAGAAAAACTGGTAAAACCTCAGTTCCTGGAAATGAATAAAAAGGCCTTTGCATTGGGCAGGCAGGCTTAAGGTAAAGGGAGCCTTTAAAAATTGCAATTTTTAGGGGTTCAATTGATTCGCTCATATTCGACCATTTTTTTAGTTTGAAAAGAGTGCGAATGTGTGCGGATGACGAAATTAAATTTTGGAAGTTTCTGATTTCTCTGCGTGAGCGCTGGGAAGGGCGCCGAAGGCGTTCCGGAGCGTAACGAAGTGAAGCGGAGGAATGAGCGTTAGCGACCCCTGAACATAGCGACCCGAAGTGAGCGAAGCGAACGGAGGGGCACGCCATTATTATCAATATTGTCCTTATCATCAATATTATTGTAAAAACCCCTGAATCTTAGTAAAATGTCCCCATTCTAAACACATCAAAACGGTTGCCTGGCTGGCTTCCTGGCAGGTTGGGCGTCCGCAGGAGGATTAACAAATGGAAGAAATACTTGATTTATTACGTCAAAATGCTCGTTTGTCGGCAGAAGATATTGCTGCTATGACAAAAAAATCCGTAGCAGAAGTTCAGGCTATCATTAAACAGCTTGAAGATGATGGAGTTATTCTCAAGTATATAGCGGTTGTTAATCCGGAAAAAGACGCGGTCGCGAAGGACAAGGTTGTGGCGGAAATCCAGATTCAGGTTCAGCCACAAAGGGAACACGGTTTTGATGCGATTGCTGACAGAATTTATCGTTTTCCACAGGTTAAATCACTTTATCTTATGAGTGGTGGTTATGATTTGAAGGTTTTGATTGAAGGTGACAATTTGAAGGATGTTGCCTTGTTTGTAAGTGAAAAACTTTCAACTTTGGAAGGTGTTCGTTCTACAAAGACAAATTTTGTCCTGAAAACTTACAAAGAGAACGACATTGTTTATGTAGAGGACGAACGCGATCGCCGGGAAGGCGTTCAGGCTTAAAATTTTGACTGCAGAGACGGCAGCGGGATGGTCCTTTTTTTGCTTTTCTGGCTTGTCGCTTGTGCGGTTTTTTGACTTTTTAATGGAGAATTAAAATGAATACTAGAACAGATAAATTTTCTTCTTCGATGATGGAAATTCCACCGTCGGGAATCCGTAAGTTTTTTGAATTGTGCATTGGGCATGATGATATTATTTCGCTGGGGGTTGGGGAACCAGATTTTCCGACTCCATGGGTAATTCGTGAAGAGGCTTTTTATCACCTTGAAAAAGGCCACACTTCTTACACTTCTAACTGGGGCTTGATTGAACTGCGCGAAGAAATTGCAAAATATTTGACCCGCTACAATTTGAATTATGACCCAAAAACAGAAATCTTGCCGACCGTTGGTGCTTCCGAAGGTCTGGATTTGGTTTTGCGGTCAATTTTGAACCCTGGTGACGAAATTATCGTGTGCGAACCTTGTTATGTTTCTTACCAGCCACTTTCGGCTTTGTGTGAAACTAAGGTTATTCATCTTGATACAAGTGCAAACGGATTTTATCCTACTGCAGAACAGATTGAAGCTGTATGCAGTCCAAAAACAAAGGCTGTAATGTTCTGTTCGCCTAGTAATCCTACTGGCCGCATTATTCCGGCTGATGAATTGGCAAAAATTGCAGAAGTTGTAAAAAAACACCAGATTTGGTGTTTGAGTGACGAAATCTACTGTGAACTTTTGTATGATGGTCACAAACACGTTTCAATTGGTCAATTTCCTGGCATGAAAGACTATGTCGTAATTTTCAACGGATTTTCTAAATCTTTTGCAATGACCGGCTGGCGTATCGGTTATATTGCCGCTCCTCATGATTTATTGGTTCAGTGTTGTAAACTTCACGCTTATACTTCAATTTGTCCTCCAATTTTCAGTCAGTATGGGGCTACGGAAGGTTTGAAAAATGCCTGGTCTGATGTTGAAAAAATGCGGGTCAGCTATCAGCAGCGTCGTAATGTAATGTACAAAGCTTTTACTGATATGGGCTTGCCTTGTAACGAGCCGGAAGGGGCCTTTTATATGTTCCCGGATATTCGTCCTACAGGAATGACCAGCGAGGAATTTGCTACAGAATTGATTCAAAAGCATAATGTTGCAGTTGTTCCTGGAACTTGTTTTGGTGCCGGTGGTGAAGGCTTTATTCGTTGTTGTTATGCTACTGATTTGAATAAAATAAAAATTGCAATGGAAAGAATTGGCCAGATGGTTAGGGAAAAAACTGGCAAATAGCGAAAGGGTTTTCAGATGATTTTTTCAGTTTTAATAGCTCTTGTTGTTGCGGCTGCACTTGTTGTAATCATCATACTTGTGAGAAGCAGCAAAAAAAGTGATAAATATCAGGATGTTTCGGAAAAGATTCAGAAAAAGGGAAAATCTGCAATCTTGAAAGAAGCAGAAAAAAAACTTGCCCACGATCCTCATAATGTTCAGGCACTGGAATTGATTGGTGATATTTATTTTAGCGAAAAAAACTGGGAAAAGACCTGGAATGTTTATAAAACCCTTTATGATATTTCGCCTGCCCACTCGGAAATTAATCAGGCAAGAACCTCTTTGCGAATGGGAATTGCCGCCTTCAATATGGGGAAAATCGAAGATGCCATTTCTTCCTTGATGATTTCTCTAAAAAAAGATACTGAAAGTTTTGATTGTAATTTTTACCTTGGGCAGGCTCTTTTTAAGGCCGGAACTTTTGACAAGGCGATTTTTTGTTTTAAAAAAGCCCGGATTATTCAGCCGGAAAATGTTGAAGTTTGCGGATATTTGGGAAAATGTCTTTTTAAAACATCAAAATACCGGGATTGTATTCCATTTTTGAAAAGGGTTTTGGACGAAAATCCTGATAATAAAGAATTTCTTTTTGATATGGCAATTGCCATGGCAGAAATTGGGATGGGGGATAAGGCCCTCAAAATTTTTATTCACCTTCGCCCGGATCCTCAATTTGGTCCCCAATCCTGTCTGGAAGCGGGAAAAATGCACGAACGTCTCAAGGATTTTTCGAGTGCAGTAAAAGATTACGAAATTGCCCTTAAACTTCAAAATGTACCCGATCAGATTTTACTTCAGATAAAATATCGTTTGGCAAATACTTATATTCAGTTGAATGATATTTCAAAGTGTTTGGTTTATCTTAAGCAAATTCAACTTGCAAAGCCTGGTTATAAAGATGTTGACCAGCTGGTTACCCGTTATTCGGAGCTTAATCAGAATAAAAATTTGCAGACTTACCTTTTGTCGGGAACTAGTGATTTTGTCGCTCTTTGTCGTAAATTCATTTCAACTTTCTATAAAGATTCTTTTGTAAAGGTTGAAGATACTCAGGTCGCTTCTGAAACCGTAGAAATTGTTTGTGCGATTCAAAATCCTAAGTGGGAATCTAAGCAGATTTTCCGTTTTTACAGAACCCAGAATGTGATTGGTGATATTTACATCCGCGAATTTCATGGAAAAATTCGGGATTCAAAATGCGACCAGGGCTATTGTGTAGCTTTGGGCACATTTTCTGAATCTGCCCATAAATATACAGAAGGTCGCCCTATAGATTTAATCGAAAAGGACCAGCTTGTTAAAATCCTTAAAAAGATTAATATGTTCAACTAGTTTATGAATATTTGTTTATTTTCTCAGGAAGAAATCAATCAGCCTCTAAATATAAAAGACGAAAGAGGCCAGCATATTGTGAAAATTCTTCACAAAAAAGTGGGGGATACTTTTACCGCCGGGATTATCGGGGGGCAGAGTGGAATTGCCACAATCACAGCCATTGATGATTTTATCCATTTTGATTTTGAAGCGAATGGTCAGGGTAAACCTCTCACAACTCTCAGAATGATTATTGGTTTTCCTCGGCCTATTCAGCTCAAGCGTCTTTTGCGGGATATTGCGGCCCTGGGGGTAAGGGAAGTTCACCTTACGGGTACGGAACTTGGCGAAAAATCTTATATGAAGTCTAATCTTGTGCAGCGGGGTTCTGCCTATAAAATGCTTTTGGATGGAAGTGTTCAGGCTGGTTCAACTCATGTACCGGAACTTTTTCTTCATCAAAATCTTAAAGAATGTCTGGAAGAATGTGAATCTACAATTCATAAAGAACATTCCCACCACACTTTGCGACTGGCTTTGGATAATGTAAATCCAAAATGTTCTTTGCGGCAGGCAATAGAAGATTTGCCTTGCACAAAATGCTTAAAACCTTGTGGCGAAGGAAATGCTGTTTTTGCAGCAATCGGGAGTGAACGCGGTTGGACTGACAGGGAACGCGGACTTTTGGAAGAATACGGCTACATACGGTGTGGAATGGGGCAGAGAATTATGAGAACGGAAACGGCTGCTACGGTGGCAGGTTCTGTGATTTTGAATAGACTTGGATATTTGGAATAGAATTTGAAATAGGAATAAAAAATGACAAACGAGAAAATTAAAGAAATACTTTTGGATTTGGAATCTTGCCAGATAGATTTTTCTGTTATTCAGACTGGAAAAGAAAGCAAAAGGGTAAACGGATTTTATAAGCCGGACACTCATGAAATCTTTTTGCATAATCTGAATTTTAAAACTGATAATATGCTGGTTTATACGGCCGTTCACGAGTACACCCACCACCTTATCACTATCGAAAAACAGGAAAATGATCCTTCTTACGGTCGGGCCTGCAAAGTCCATACCCAGGAATTTTGGGCAAAATTTGGCAATCTTTTGGCCCTGGCAGAAGAAAAAGGCTATTATTCGATTGGGTGGGAAAACAATCCTGAATTAAAAGAGCTGACAGAAGATATTAAAACCAATTATCTTGCAAAAAATGGCGAACTTATGCAGGAATTTGGAAAAAAACTGGCAAGAGCATTTGATCTTTGTAAAGAAGCTGATATTCGTTATGAAGATTATATAGACCGCGTTCTTTGTCTGCCCCGTAACACCGCCAAGGATATTCGCCGCGTGGCTGCTGTTGAGATAAATCCTGCAATCGGATTTGACAATATGAAAGTTGTTGCTTCCGTAAAAAAGAAGGATGACAGGTCTGAAGTTGAAAAAGAATTTTTGCAGGGCGGGAAAAGTCCTTCCACAGTGCGTGAAATGATGAAGCAGAAATCAGCAGAAGCTCGGGGAACTGACCCAAAAACAAAACTAGAAAAAGAAAAATCTCGCCTGGAAAAAACAATTGCCCAGCTTACCCAGAGGCTTGAATACGTGGAGGAAAGCCTTGCAAGTTTGTAATCATCAGAAAGAAGGATGGAATACCTGGTGTGGAGATTTTCTTTACCCCTTTTGCAATCACCAGAAGTCTTTAAAAAAAATAATTTTTGCGATTTTTTTTGTTGGGATTTTTGCTTCTTCCTTGACTGCACAGAACCTTGAAATGCCGGCTATGCCAGAAATGCCGAGTATGCCGGATATGCCTTCGACTTCGGCAAGCGGTTCTTTTTACAGGCCGACTTTTCCGACATCATCTTCCAGCAAAAAAACAAGAGATTCTGCCACCGAGGCAAAATCTACCACTACAGAAACTCTACTTACAGACGGAACTACTACCAGCGACCGCCTGACTTCCTTTTTGACAGGCGATTCTTCAACCCTCACCGCTTCCGATATTTCATCTTTGTATGATGCAGGACTTTTTTCGGATATTTTGGGGCTTGGTACGACTTCCAGTTCAAAATCATCTTTGTCTGGTACAAATGGCACAAATGGAACAAACGCTTTGCTGCAGGAAGTTTTGACTAGCTTGAACGAACTGAAAGATGAGCAAAAAAAATCCTCGGCAGCGGAAAAAGAGATTTTGCAAAATACCCAGGCCGATTCTGAGACTTTTAAACAGAGGGAGCCTTCTATCCTCCGTTTTAAAATCAACGGTTATAATATTGCTGATTCCTTGACCAAAGTTTTTTTTAGCCAGCCAGAAGCTGATGGTACGTTTTTACTGACTGCCGACCGAAAATATTATTCAAATCAAAAGGCTATGACCGAAACTTTTTATATGTTGTTTGAAACTGTCAGTTCAAAAGGGACGACTGTTTCTTACAAAGTTCAGCCGGCCATTGTTCAAAATACCAAAAACGAAAATTCTTTTGTTTACAAGCTTATGAATCATCATAATTTGACGGCCGAAAAGACAGGAAATCTTGTCGTTATGCATTTGAATGATGATGATTTGACGGCGGATATTTTGCTGGATATTGATAAAAGGTAAATTTATCGAGGAAAAAATGTCTTTACTTTCTGAAGGTTTATTAAAATGTGGGATTTCTTCTGATTTGCTGGAAAATCTTGAAGGCAAAATGGAGACCTACATAGGCGAAATTTCGCTTTTTAATTCTGCATATAATTTGACAAATACCAGTGACCACGATGAATTGGTTACCCGACATATTTTGGATTCGCTGGCGGCTTATCCTGTTATCAAAAATCTGATAGGGGAGATGGAAACAGCCCACCAGGGGCAGGATGTTACTCACCCCCTTGCCCAAATCACACCTCAATCTGCAAATCACCCCGACTCTACAAATCACCCAGGAACTGCAGATTTTTCGGGGGGCGAGGCTGTCCCGACACTCCTCCTTGCCGACATTGGTTCTGGTGGCGGACTGCCTGGCATTCCACTTGCAGCCGCTTTTCCTCAGGTAAAATTCAACCTTGTTGAGCGGATGCAAAAACGCTGCAATTTTCTGGAAAACTGTACTGCCATTTTGGGCTTAAAAAACGTTGAAGTTATCTGTTCAGAAGCCGAAAAAATTCCCGAGCAAAAATATGATTTAATCACCTTTCGGGCCTTTCGTCCTCTTGATGAAGAAATGACAAAAACTTTGCTCAAAATGGTGAAAAATGGTGGCTTTTTGTGTGCCTACAAGGCAAAAATGGACTCCATCACCGAAGAAATGAATGGAATTAAAAATCTGGTTCCCGAATATAAAGTTGAAAAACTGGCTGTTCCGGGGCTGGAAGATAGCGAGAGAAATCTTGTAATCATAAGGAAGTAAAAAAACACTGTCGCTAACGCGGAGTTTACAGGAGAATAATATGTCTTTAAAAGAACTTTTTAATAAAAATGATGACAGAACGCCTGCCCAGGTAGTCGTTCAAGATGTTATGAAAATCAAAAAAGGGGAGCGGGTTTTGATTATCGCAAATCCTGCCACTGCCGAAATAGCCCAGGATCTTTTTGCGGCAAGCAGTCAGGTTGCTGCTCTCCCGACCCTTATGTTTCAGCCGGATAAAACGAGTTTTGACAATGCAAACGAAGAAGTTCTTGCTGCAATCGCCTCGAACCCTGATGTTTGTTTTTCTATTTCAAATATAAAGCTCGGAAAAGACCCTGCTGGAAATGCAAATCCTTACAAGGCTGATGACGGTACGGAATATCATCATATTTTTGATTATCTGCTGGATGGTAAAAAAACGATGAGAGCTGCCTGGACGCCAGGAATTACCGTCGATATGATGCAGCGAACGGCCGGAATTGACTATCAAAAATTGCAGGAGCGTTGTCTTGCCCTGGAAAAAAAGTTTAAAGGGGCAGTTAGCGTTCACGTTACAGCCCCTGGAGGAACAGATTTGCTGGTTCCAGTAAAAGGCCGTAATCTTCTTTTTGATAATGGGGATTTTTCTAAACCTGGTTCTGGCGGAAATATTCCTGCCGGTGAAGTTTTTATCAGTCCTCTGGTTGGTCAGTCTGAAGGAAAAATTGTTTATGATGGTTCTATGACTTTTAGTGATGGGGATTCAATTCTCGAAACTCCAATCACCTGTAATGTTGTAAAAGGTTTTGTGACTGAAATTACAGGTGGTGCAGAAGCCCGCCGACTTTTAAAAACAATCACCGAAGCCGAAATTCGGTCTGTTGTTTATGAAAAAGAGAAAAAACTGCCGGAAGGTCAGGGCTCTGTTTACAAAAAAAATGCCCGAAATATCGGGGAACTTGGAATCGGCCTGAACCCTGCTGCCCGAATTACCGGAAATATGCTTGAGGATGAAAAAGCCTTCCACACCTGCCATTTTGCCATTGGTGAAAATTATGATAACGACGCTCCGAGCCTTATCCATCTTGACGGAGTTGTCAGAAATCCTACCATTGTTCTGCAGTATGATGATGGCAGCCTGTGTGTAATTTTGGAAGACGGCGTTTTGAAAGAAGATAATTAAGAAAGATAATTGAAGATGATTAATATGAAAAACGAGAAAATTGACCTGAAAAAAACTGTATTTTTTCTTTTTGTTTTGATTTTTGTAAAATTTGTGACTTTGGCTGCCCCTAAGACAAATGCAAGTGCTGGTGGGAAATCTCTTGCCGGGGGAAAAACCGCCCTTGCTGTGAAAACTTCTGCCGGGGGCGAAAATTTCACCAGCCAAGCCCCAATCCAAAAACTGAACCGGGTTTTGGTTCAGATGACAGATGACTGCAAGGCTGCCATTCCAAATGGCGATCCCAACGAATTTCTTGCCGACTTGCAAAAAGTCCTGGATTCTGAAAAAGATTTTTCTTCTGACGATTTAAGTCCCTTTTATCTTATTGATAAAAGTCACAAAGTTTCTGCTGATTACGAACCCAAAAATCTCATTCATCTGGAAAAAAATGACCTTTTCGCCATCAACAAAAATAATCTGAGCCTTCGCCCCGAAGCCTACCAGGCTCTCAAAAGCCTGGCCACCGCCGCTAAAAAAGACGGAGTGACTTTGACCGTCAGTTCTACTTACCGGTCTTATCAATACCAGGATAATCTTTTTAAATACTGGGTCAGCGTGGACGGTCTGGAAGAAGCGGAGCGGGAATCTGCACGACCGGGAACAAGCCAGCACCAGTTGGGCTTTGCCCTGGATTTTGCCCCTGTCGACGATGCTTTTGCCCAGACTACCGCCGGAAAATGGGTTTACGAAAATGCAGCCAAATATGGCTGGAGTTTGAGTTTTCCGCAAGGTTACGAACCTGTCACCGGTTACCGCTGGGAAAGCTGGCATTTCCGCTATGTCGGGGTGGAAGCCGTAAAATTTCAGAAAAAATGGTTTAGTGATGTCCAGCAGTTTATGATTGAATTTATTGACGCCTGGAAGAGGGCGGAGTAAAGGTAGAGCCTGGCTAAAAAGGTCTGTTTTCGCTTGAGCCGGGGGCCAAGGATGCGTCCGCCAGCCCTCTAATTTTTCCAAATTTCAGGCTGAATTTTTAGCGCATTCAGAATTTCCGGCTTTTTTGACTGGGAAATGATGTCGTTTTTGCCCGCCACTGGAGTCCCCATCTCCCCCCTTGCAGTTCCATTTTTTACCGCTCGAATCAATAAATTCTTTGGAGTATGCTCCATATCAATAAATTCCAGCATCTGCACCTTGTAATTTTTTGACTCAAGCCACTGGCCCCGCAAAGAATCCGTCACCAGGGCGGAAAATTTTTCCCGGATAATTCCCCATTTCAAAAGCCCTTCAAATTCCGTCGGCAAATCGCCGTTTTTTTCTTTTCCCAACTGCTGATTTATCTGGTGCTGGCAGCATGGCACACTCAAAATCGCCTTTGCAGACCTTTCGACAGCGTATTTCAGGGCAAAATCGGTGGCAGTGTCGCAGGCGTGGAGGGTAATTACAATATCCGGTTCATCTTTTCCAGAATAATCAGAAATATTTCCCGTATGAAAAATCAGATTTTTCAAGCCTAGTCTGGAAGTCATTTCGTTGCAATAATTTATTACGTCCTCTTTTAAGTCCAGCCCTTCAATCCGGCAGGGGATTTTTTTAATTTCCGTCAAAAAATAGTGAACCGCGAAAGTCAGATAAGATTTTCCGCATCCAAAATCCACGACTCTGACAGGATTTTCTTCCGCCTCTCCATTTGCCTTTTTAAGAGCCAGAACGGCCGGCAAAATATCATCCAAAAACTCCAAAAAACGGTTAATTTGCCGGAATTTGTCGTATTTTGCCTTTATCACCTTGCCTTCCGGCGTCATCACCCCCAGCAAAACCAGAAAAGGCACGCTCACGCCCTCCTGCAGCAGGTAATTTTTTTTCTTAGCCGTCGGCAAAATCTTTAAACCATCATTATTTTGCTTATTTTTTTCTGAGGATGACTCTGAGGCTCTAAAAAAATCACCCTTTGCCCTTATATTTTTCGAATTCTCAGACAAATAAGCAGCATCTTGCTGAGCAAAAATCTCAGTCGGCTTTACAATAGGCCTGGCAATTTCTGTAATTTTGCCCTTTTTGTTTGCCATTATCGTAATTTCCTGGCTGTCACTTCTTTTTACACAGTTTTTAAAAGTTTTTCCCGCGTGCTTTTCCAAAAAATCGGCAGCTTCATCTTCTGTAAAATGCTTATGAAAAACCTGGGTTTTTGTGAACATTTCGACAAAATAACCGCTTCCATTTGCAGAATTTTCTATTTTAATTTTGATTTTTTCGTAGGCTTTGCCCAGTTCTTTTTCTACTTCCGACGTTGCTTTTGATAAAGTTGCACTTATTAACATATAGCCACAGTATACTATTTTTCCCAAAAATGATATATTAGAAGTTATGGGAAAGTCTATTGTATTTGTAAATCAGAAGGGTGGGGTTGGAAAAACCACTTCTGCAATTAATATTGGTGCTTATATAGCACTTGCTGGTAAAAAAGTCCTTTTGGTAGATTTTGACTCTCAGGGAAATATGTCTTCCGGGGTTGGGGTTTCAAAAGAAAAACCTACAGTTTATGAATTGCTGGCAGGTCAAATTGAAGCAGAAAAATGTGTAAAACATACTACTGTCGAAAGATTGGATACAATTTCCGCTTCTATAGATTTGTCCGGGGTTGATATAGAACTTGCCGACCAGGAAGACCGGGAATTCTATCTTAAAAATGCCCTCGAACCTTTAAAAGCCATTTATGATTATATTTTGATAGACTGTCCTCCATCACTTGGACTTTTGACCTTGAATGGCCTGGCTGCCGCAGATTCAGTTTTGGTTCCAATGCAGTGTGAATATTTTGCCCTGGAAGGAATTACACTTTTGCTCCAGACTGTTCAAAAAGTTCAAAAAGGAATTAATCAGAATTTAAAGATTGGTGGGATTTTCTTTACTATGTATGATTCCCGCACTCGTCTTGCTCAAGATGTTGTTATGCAGGTTAAATCTTATTTCAAAGATGTAGTTTTCAATACAATTATTCCTAGAAATGTCAGACTTTCTGAAGCTCCATCTCACGGACTCCCTATTTGTAAATATGACCCGGAATGTGTGGGAGCTCGCAGTTATGCAAAACTTGCAGAAGAGGTGATTCGCCGTGGCTAAAAATGCATTAGGAAAAGGGCTGGGCGCACTTTTGGGTGATAACGCTGCAGCTTCAGAAGAAGTAGCTTTGGCAACAGGTACAAATAAAACAGATAAAAGAAATTTACCTGCTGTAATTACAACAGAAGAAGATGGAAGCCTTTGGATTGATCCACAGCTGCTCCGTCCAAATCCAAAACAACCCCGCGTTGAATTTGACCAGAAACGCCTGGATGAACTTTGCGAATCAATTAAAGTAAATGGAATTCTCCAGCCAATTATTATAGAAGATGCTGGAGATGGTACTTTTTATATCATCGCTGGTGAACGTCGTACTCGTGCCGCTAAAATGGCAGGGCTTACAAAGGTTCCAGTTCAGCTTAGAAAATTCGATGAGCAGCAAAAACTTGAAATGGCCCTCATCGAAAATATTCAGCGTGCAGATTTAAATCCAATAGAAGAAGCAACTGCCTATTATAATTTAATTCAGATGGGCGATTTGAACCAGGAAGAAGTTGCAAAACGAGTTGGCAAGGCTCGTGCCACAGTTGCAAATGCAATTCGTTTGTTAAAACTCCCGGAAGATATTCAGAAAGCCCTTTCTGGCGGACAAATTACGTCAGGTCACGCCAGAGCCCTGCTTATGGTAAAAAATGATGCCGATATGCGGGTTATGTTCGGAAAAATCGTAGGAAATGGCCTTTCTGTTCGTGAAGCAGAAGCCCTGGCCGACGAATACAACGGTGGTGCTCGTGCTGCCAAAAAAGCAAAAGAGGAAAAAGCAAAACCAAAAAAAGACGCAGATGTTCTGAAATTTGAACAGGAACTCCGTAATATTTTTGGTACAAGAGATGTAAATCTCAAAGGTGACATTAATAAAGGTTCAATTGTAATTGGTTTTGACAACCGGAAAGATTTTGACCGTATTTATGATGTTTTGATGAGTAAAAAATAAGGCAAATTGCCATACTGAACTTATTTTTGCATTTGTTTTGAAAAATCCTGGAATGGGGCGACCTGTTTCGGGATTTTTTTTTGCAGGCAGGATGTCTGGCAGGTGGTGACTTGCGGTAGCGCTGGGAGCACCGGCGAAGTTTGCTTCAGCAAACGAAGTCGAAGCAAATAGACACGCCATTTGCGTGGCTATTTGGTTTGAGGGTTACCGAAGTGCGGA